>JAGBUS010000125.1 GCA_017630735.1 Alistipes sp.
TAGGGGATTCGAACCCCTATGTCGTGCGTGAGAGGCACGTATCCTAGCCCTTAGATGAATCCACCATTTCAAGCTGTCATTAGGTTATTTCCTTTTGACCCTGCAAAAATACGGCAAATATTTTATTCACCAAAACTTTTTACAACTTTTTTTATGAAAAATGCATTTTTTTTGTGTTTGAGCTTAAAATACAACATAAATAGTGTGAAAATGTTGTAAATTCGACTGATTATCCTATGTTTTTCTCTGGTATAACTTAGAGCAGATACTTTGTTGTATTGATAAATATTTATAACTTTACACAAAATTAAATGTTAGAACTATGAGAAAGTATTTGTTTTTTATCGTTACAATGGTGGCAGTAGCCCTTGTTTCATGTAATAATAGAGAGAAAGAAGTATATCCTGAGTTTGAGCCATTCATATTTGAGGCAACGGACGGCTCCACATACGAGGTAATGATTACTTACCAGCGTATAGCAAATATGTGGGACAGGGAGGTTTTTGCAAAGATAGAGTGGCAGAACTACACAAATTCATTCGCAGGTTATGATACCGAGGTGGTGTCGAACGATGATGGTTTTATCCGTATGGATCTCGATGCTATGGCAAAGCATATCGTTGACGAGTATTCGGGATATGCAGAGGAGAGTGAAGGTCCTATGTGTTGCTACTCTATGGATCAGTCTGCATTCTTTGTGCGCAACAATAGTGTGCTCTGCTATGAGACTATCGTAGAATCATATACTGGAGGTGCTCATGGCGGTCAGACATTGTGGTATGAGTGTTTTGATTTAAATACTGGAAGTCTCTATGATTTTAGCTACTTGTTTGAGGGAGAATGGAGCGATGATCTAAGATCATTGGTTTATGATAAGCTTGTCGCGGAGTATACCATATTGATAGATGCTCCAGAGTTGTTGCCTATCGCTGGTTCTGTGATGCTATCTGATGAAGGTGTTGTATTGGTATATCAGCCTTACGAGGTCGCTTCATATTCTGAGGGTATAATATCTGTTGAGATTACAGATGAGGAGTTAGAGCAGATGGCGGTGCCATTACTTTGGGAATAATAGTTATAATATAAATGATATAGGGAGGTTGGTTTATTCCTACCTCCCTATAAATCTATTTTACATTATCGTGTAGCTTGATGCTCTGCCATTAGGGTAGATGCCATCTATTGATGTTATTTTTTCAGTTATGCGGTTCAGGTCGTCGAGACTATTTATCTCGCGGTCGTTGATGTGTGTAATTATATACCCTTCGCGCACGCGGCAACGCTCAAGGAGACCACCGCTTATAATTTTTGTCACCTGCACACCACCTTTTATATCCAGCTCTTTGCACAAGTGTGTAGGTACGTTGTTGAACTTTGCACCGAGCTCTTTAATCGCATCTATGCTATCCTTTGTGAGTAGTTGCTTCTCGCCAGCTTTGTTTTGAAGTGTTGCCACTACCTTCATATTCTTCTCACCACGGCGTAGCTCGATTGTTATGCTATCTCCTGGTCTGCGCTTGCTTATTTGCTCCACGAATGTTGATGAGTCGTTTGTTGTCACGCCATCTAAAGCAGTGATAATATCTCCCTTGCGGATGCCTGCCTCCGATGCTGCTCCATTCTCAGCCACTGACGCAACGTAGATACCTCCAATCTCGCTGATGCCTGCGGTCTCACCCATCTGGTCTATAAATTGTTGGTCTATCGCGCGGAACGATATTCCTAACACCGCACGCTGTACCACGCCCGACTCCTTGAGGTCTATAACTATTTTACGAACAATAGTCTCTGGTACAGCAAATGAGTAGCCCACATAACTGCCTGTAGAGGTCTTAATGATGGTGTTTATTCCCACCAACTCACCGCGTGTATTTACCAATGCACCTCCCGAATTACCTGGATTAACGGCAGCATCGGTCTGAATGAATGATTCGATACCCGACTGACTGTTCAATGCTCCGAGACTACGCGCCTTAGCAGATACTATGCCTGCTGTGATTGTAGACTGCAAATCCATAGGGTAGCCTATGGCAAGCACCCACTCTCCAAGGCGTAGTTCGTCCGATGAGCCAAATGGTAGGGTAGGCAACCCTGAAGACTCTATTTTAATGAGAGCTACGTCAGTTGCAGGGTCTGAGCCAATTATCTTAGCGTCGAATACTCTGCCGTCATAGAGTTTCACGCGCAATGTTTTAGCGTTCTCTATAACGTGGTTGTTTGTTACGATATATCCATCCTCCGAGATTATTACACCTGAGCCTCCTGCGCGTGCCTCACGCTCGCCATAGCCTTGTGGGTAGCCGAAGAACTCAAAGAATGGGTCGCGTGGCATAGAGCTATTGCCTACACTTATCGTAGCCTCGATGTTCACTACGGCACGCACGGCATTCTCGGCAGCATACGTAAGGTCAGGATATTCGCTGCGCACTACCGTAGAGGCAAATTGTGCATCGGTTACGGGGTTTTCCGAAAATGGATTGTCCGATATCTCGGAGTTGTTGCTTTGAGGGATTGATAGTTTGCCTGTTGTTAGATACATTGTCGCGTATGCGCTCATTGCTGCCACTGCAACAACAACCGCAAGGTTTAAAATTCGCTTTTTCATAATTTCAAAAATTTTGTTCCAAAGCGTCAATCTCTATCTATAGGCAATCAGTTTTAATGGTTATTTACAAAAATAACGCCCCGATGGAGCGTTATATTGTATAAGTTAGTATAAAATTAATTTTCCTTCTTGCTATATTTAACCTCTGTGTTGCTGTTTGCCGCTTTGAGGTATAGGTTGTTTCCACTCATGCGGTAGGTGTACTCCGTGGTAGCCTCTGTTTCAATGTCCTTTAAGTATAGTTTACTGTCGTCGAAGGTATATTTGTACTCTCTCGGATGTGTAACATCTTCGATTCTGTTACTTGCCTCGTTGTATCGTACCTCATTTTTACTTGCATCTGTTGGTGTGTATAGGCAAAAACGCTTATCTACACGTTTTCCATTTACGGTTGTTGCATACACCCATTCTCCCATCAGCGTGTCGTCAGCGTCCACTCCTCGGTAGAATACATGTTCTATTTCACCATACTCATCCGTCTCTCTCGCCACGTGTAGGGTATCTCCCTCAAAATAGTAATCCCACTCAATAGTCTCTTTATCACCAGCGTAGTAGATGAAGAGTTTATTCTGCTCTACCTTGTAGGTAAATGGAGACCTTGTAAGACCTGCGTACTTGCCATTCTTATCATAGTCGTCTATTGTGAGGTATCCTGAGTAATCATCATAGAATCGCCAAACATATATATACTTGGCAGTTCCTACTTGTACATCTCCGTCTGCTTCCCAGGTGCGCGTCCACATGCCTATGAAATTCTCGATTTCGACATCTACCACCATTTTAAACCATTTTCTAAGTGCCCGAAAATCATGTTGTTATACCGCTGTGTTCTGTAGTATATTATCCAAAGAGAAAGGGCTTACCAACACAATGGTTGGTAAAGCCCTTATTCCATGATATATACTGTCTCGCCTTTACGTTGCATGTGATACGTTTCGCGAGCATATTGTTCCATAAACTCCGGGGAGGTGGTGATTTTGTGGATGAAGATGCTATCAGACTTGATTTTATCTTCAAGCATTTGGATATTTGCCTCCACAATTTTACGATCACGGCGCGTGCGTAGCATATCACCCAGTGTGCTTATGGATACAACAACCGTACAGATGGCAATAACGACAGTTAGTGCCACCCAGAAGATGTTGATATACTTCACACGTTTCCCTTTCATGGTACGAAATTAATCCTCGTCCAAGACGTAGATATCCTTAAGGTTACGACCAATCTGGTTGTAGTCAAGACCATAACCTACGATAAATTCATTGCCAATAGGCATCGCTACGTAGTCAATATTGTACTCGTAGAGGAACTTCTCAGGCTTGAAGAAGAGAGTACAGATTGAGATGCTTGCAGGGTTACGCTGCTTTAGATAGTCGAGGAGGTAGTTCATACTATGACCTGTCTCCACGATATCCTCCACGATGATGATATCCTTACCCTCGATATCGAAGTCGATTCCGAATTGCTGCTTAACATTTCCAGTAGACTGCGTACCCTCGTATGACGAAATCTTCACAAACGCAAGGCGTGAGTCAAAATTAATCTTACGTACCAAGTCGCTGAGGAATAGGAACGAGCCACTCAAAACACCAAGGAACACAGGGGTCTTACCAGCATAACGCTGGTCAAGTTGCTCTGCAACGCGTGCCACAGCCTTGTCGATTTCCTCGGCAGGAATCATCTTCTTAAATCTACGGTCAAGGAGTTTTATCTTATCCATAATTAAAAACTTTTTTCAAAGTTATATATTTATTTTCACATATCCAAACTACGAAGTCTTAACTCTGTCGAGTATACCACCCAATGCGGCAAGGATAACACCATAATTGGTAATGGCAACCCCTTGCTTACGAGCTCTCTCAATGCGACTAAGCACATGCTTGCGGTTGAACATACAAGCTCCGCAGTGAATAACAAGGTCGTACACCGATAGATCTTCGGGGTAGTCTGCGCCACCTACAATATCTATTTGTAGCTCATTGCCAAACTTTTTGCGAAGAATCGCAGGGAGTTTCACACGTCCTATATCCTCATTCTGTGGCGTGTGCGTGCATGCCTCAGCAATCAGTATTCGCGATGATGAGGTAAGCTTCTTCAAGGCTTTTACACCCTCGGTGAAGAGTGCAATATCACCCTTATATCGCGCAAAGAGTATAGAGAACGATGTTAATACCGATGCCTCAGGCTTAAGTGCATACACGTCGTTAAAAGCCTGCGAATCTGTGATTATCAACTTAGGTGCCTCGGCTAACCCTGCGAGTGCTGTTGCCATAGTCTGCGGTGTGCAACATACGGGCACACAACCTCTATCCAAGAGTTCGCGTATGGTCTGCACCTGAGGCTGTATCAAGCGACCCTTAGGTGCAGATTTATCCTGAGGCATTACAAGAAGCACTATATCTCCTGCCTCGCAAAATCCCTCGGTGATAAGTCGCTCCTCGGCAGGGCGAATAGCCACAATCGCCTTTGTGAGCTCCTCGATACCCTCTCCTGTAAGTGCGCTTATAGCCACGACATCCCTATTTGTAACCCTCGCCAACTCTTCCTTTATCGCTTCATGATTTTCCAGCCTATCGATATGTGCAAGAGCTATTAAGGTAGGTATCTCTCTGATGCGACACTCCTCCATAAGTCGTAGCTCATTCTCGCCACCAGCCTCGGTAAAGAGAATAATGGCTATATCGGTCTTATCCAGAACCTTTGCGCTACGTGCCACACGCTCTGCGCCAAGGAGTGTGTTATCGTCCAAACCTGGGGTGTCTATGAGTATTGCAGCTCCGAGACCATTTATCTCTATCGCCTTTTGCACTGGGTCTGTCGTAGTACCTGCCACGGGAGATACTATCGCCACATCCTGCCCTGTAAGGCGGTTTACGAGAGTCGACTTACCTGCGTTGCAACGCCCGAAGATGGCGATATGAACACGCTCTGATGATGGTGCGCTCTGCATAGGCTTAGAATCTGAAATCTCGCTTACCCTCGGCAATCGCCTTGAGGTTATCCATTGTTATGCGTCGCACCTTCTCCGAAGGGATAATCTGTGTGAGGCGGTCGATCATCTTCGCTCCCTCAATCTTCACATGTGGCGATGCGTAGTCCTCAAGATACTCGGCAAGTGTCATAAGAGCATTAGGAGCACAGCAGTTACCTATCAAGCCACGCTTTGCAAGCGACATAAAGCGATCGCCTGTACGACCCTCGCGGTAGCAGGCGGTACAGAAGCTTGGAATGTAACCAAGTTCAAGAAGCCATCCTACAATCTCATCGAGTGTGCGGTTATCTGAGATGTCGAACTGTGCAGAGTCCTCTGCATCCACAATGCCATCAGCATATCCACCAACAGATGTCTTTGATCCACCACTAAGCTGCGAAACGCCCACGTCAAGTACCAACTCACGGCACGCCTTCGACTCACGTGTAGATACAATCATACCTGTATATGGCGCAGCAATACGCAATACTGCAACTATACGACGGAATACATCGTCGGTAACAGCATTAGGGAAGTCGTTAGGGTCGATATCATCCGCTGGGCGGATACGTGGTACACTAATAGTGTGTGGACCAACACCAAAGCGAGCCTCAAGATGCTCAGCATGCATAAGGATACCCACAACATCGTAGCGGTAGTTCGATAGTCCGAACAATGCACCTACGCCTACATCGTCGATACCACCAAGCATAGCTCTATCCATCGCCTCAGTGTGGTATGCCCAGTCGCTCTTAGGTCCTGTAGGATGCAATTCCTCGTATGTCGCCTTATCGTATGTCTCCTCAAAGAGGATATAGGTGCCGATGCCGGCATCCTTCAATCGTGTATAGTTCTCGACAGTTGTTGCTGCGATATTTACGTTTACACGGCGTATAGCTCCGTTCTTGTGGTGGATAGAGTAGATGGTGTCGATAGACTCCAATACATATTCAATAGGCGAGAGTTTTGGATGCTCACCAGTCTCCAACGCAAGACGCTTATGACCCATATCCTGAAGTGCAATAACCTCACGACGAATCTCCTCCTGTGTGAGCTTACGGCGTGGAATTGTCTTGTTCTTAGCATGATAAGGGCAGTATACACAGCCGTTTACACAGTGGTTAGAGAGATATAGTGGCGCGAACATCACAATGCGGTTGCCATATATCTTCTCCTTCAATCGGCGTGCTATGGTAAAGATACGCTCCTCGACCTCCTTATTCTTAACCTCAATAAGGACCGCTGCTTCGCGGTGCGTAATACCCTTGCCCTCCTCTGCTTTCTTGAGAATATCCTCTACAAGAGCCTTATCCTCGGCGGCTTTCTGAGCATACTCAAGCGTTGCGCGAATCTCTCCGTCGTGGATAAACTCATCGGCACGCTCCGACTTTACGTCATATTTAAATTCACTCATAATAGTTACTGTTTTAGGTTGTTAAAATCACCTCTTGAGTAATCGATGTGGTAGCCTATGGTCTGTAGCTCTGTTTCCAGTGCCTGCAATCCTTCGGCTGCCTCCTTACCCCACGAGGCTTTATTCTCATATATTGCGTACTTTGCTCTAACATCCGAGGGGGATAGGTTGGGCATTACTACGTTAGCTCCTGAGAGTATTCCCTCCAATCTGCCTTGCGGTGTGAGTGTCGCAAGTGCCGTTGTTGAGGGGAGCAATGCTTTGGGGAGCATAAGACGCACTATCGCAATTGTTGCAAGTGTGAGGTTGATGTCTCCTGCTGGCTCATCTCCAAGCGGTGTTGCCTTATGAGGCAGAAATGGACCTATGCCAACCATCTCTGGCTGCATGCGCTCTATGAGCATCAAATCCTCCACTAAATGTTCTATTGTCTGCCCCTTAACGCCAATCATCATACCTAAACCTACCTGGTATCCAGTGCGTTTAAGAGCTTCGGCACATTGTATTCTGTGCTCTAATCCTCTGCCATTTGGGTGTAGCGACTCATAAAGTTTTGCATTTGCTGCTTCATGGCGCAGTAGATAGCGGTTAGCTCCTGCGCGCTTTAGGCGAATATATGATTGTTCGCTACGCTCACCAAGCGAGAGTGTGATTGCTACATCGGGATAGAGACTACGAATCTGGCATAAGAGCATCTCTAACCATTCGTCTGAATGTGTTCCATCCTCACCGCCCTGAAGCACAAAGGTTCTAAATCCCAACTTATATCCCTCTTTGCAACACTCCAGGACCTCCTCAGCACTTAGCCTATAACGCTCAGCTGTGCGATTGCTGCGTCTAAGACCGCAATACAAACAATCACAGCGACAGTAGCTTGATAGCTCTATTAGTCCGCGTATATATATGCCAAGTCCGAACTGCTGGCGTGCAGTTCGGACGGCATTGTCACGAAGTAGTTGGAGCATAGTTGGGTCCTGAGCAGCACTCTTAAGTAACTGCCCCATCTCTGAGGCGTTTAGCCTATCACCATTTACTAATCTCTCAACCAGTATCTTCGTCATTTTTTTAGTTATCGTTTTTTTAATTAACGCTTCTTAAGCTCGGCATCGAATGTCTTCTTACCATCGCCGTAAGCAGTGTGAACACTTGGACCTGAGATACAGCCACCGTCACATACCATCACCTCGATGAACTGTGCTGGAGCCTTGCCAGTCTTGCCGTAAGCCTTCAAGAGAGCAACGTTCTTCTTGTTGAGACCAGCAATCTGCAATGTTGTGAAATCAATCTTGCCAGCTACCAACTCCTTAACAGCTGCTGTTACACCACCATTCTCTGCAAAGCCGTGAGCTGAGCGACGTGATGCACAATCAACTGGGTGAACGTTAGCCTCGCCAAGCTCAATGTTCATACCACCAAGGATAGCGTGAATCTCCTCGTAAGTAAGGATGAAGTCTACCTTACCCTTCAAGTCCTCACGACGAGCCTCCTTACGCTTTGCGATACAAGGACCTACGAAGACAACCTTCGCATTAGGATACTTCTCGCGTGCGAGGTCTGCGGTGTAGACCATAGGTGAGTATGTAGATGAGATGTACTTCTGAAGCTCTGGAGCGTGCTTGCGTGCCATCTCCATATATGAAGGACAGCAAGATGTGGTCATAAATGGCTGACCCTCCTCCATCTTCTCTGCGAACTCGTGAGTCTCCTTCTCGGTAGTAATCTCTGCACCACGTGCTACCTCGATAACATCCTTGAAACCGATAGCCTTAATAGCACCGTATACCTGCTCTGTAGGCACATTGTACTGTGAGAGGATAGATGGAGCAACCATTGCTACAACCTCCTCACCACGGCGAATTGCCTGCAAGATATCGAATACCTGAGAAATCTCGAAGATAGCACCGAAAGGACAAGCATTCATACACTTACCGCAGTAGATACACTTTGTCTCGTCGATATGCTCAACACCGTACTCGTCCTTAGAGATAGCACCAACTGGACATGCCTCCTCACAAGGTACAGGGATGTAAACAATAGCGTGATAAGGACACGCAGCGTGACACTTACCGCAGCTGATACAGATGCTGTGGTCGATCTTACCCTGTGATGTCTCAGGATCGAAGACGATAGCATTCTTAGGACATGCGTGAGAACATGCACGAGCCACACAACCACGGCAAAGATTTGTAATATCGTAGTTAGTGCGTACACAAGAAGAACAAGCTTCGTCGATAACGCACATAATGTTATCCTTGATCTTCTCGCGGTCGAGAGCCATCTTTGCATAATCCGATAGTGGCATCAATTCATCCTTCTCATCGGTCATATCATAGCCAAGAAGTGGCAATGACTTATATTTCCATACTGCGCGCTCCTTATGGATGCAGCAACGACCACGAACCTGAGAGTTACGTGGACTAAATTCGATAGGTACTCGGTCGATCTGCTCAACGAGTTTACCTTCATTCCAGAGGCCTACGAGTTTCGTAAGAAGTCTCTGGCGCACGATCATAACATTATTCTTAATTGCCATACGATAAAAGTTGGGTTTTTCAATTGAGCAAAGATAATAATTTTTACGCCAAACACATAATTGTTTTACCCTTTTTTTATACAATATAGTGCTTTTATATGTTATGTTGCTATTTTTTGTTGTAGAATGTCGCTATTTATCTAATAATAAAGGTGACTCCTCACAAGAATCACCTTCATTATATATAAATATATGTACTTTACCTATCGACGCTGCTGGCGACGCATCTCACGGTTGATAGTCATCTGATCCTGCTGCTGCTTCAATGCCTCCTCGTAGCGAGCCTGGAACTTCGACTTCTTGCGTGGCTTGTGTGACAAGAGCTTCTCGCGCACCTTCTCGTCGTTTACAGTACGACGAATGGCGAACATAATAATCATTGTAAAGATCTGTGATAGGAAGTAGTAGTAGCACAAACCTGATGAGAAGCTATTCATCACGCAGAGCATCATGAGTGGCATGAAGTATACCATCATGAACTTCATCATGCCTGCACCTGGCTGACCAGCTGTTGTTGCAGCCTGCTGCTTGTAGGTGATGAACGAGTATCCGAACAATGACAATGTCATCAACAATGCAAAGAGACTGATGTGGTCACCATAGAATGGGATGTTGAATGGCAACTCCACAATGCTATCGTATGTTGAAAGGTCGTCAGCCCAAAGGAAACTCTCACCACGAAGTTCAATACTTGCAGGGAAGAAGCGGAACATAGCCCAGAGAATAGGCATCTGAATGAGGAGAGGCAAGCAACCGCCCATAGGGTTAATACCAACCTTCTGGTATAGCTCCATGGTAGCCTGCTGCTTCTTCATTGCATCGTCAGGATTAGGGAACTTCTGGTTGATAGCCTCAATCTCAGGACGAATAGCACGCATCTTTGCTGTTGACATGTAACTCTTGTATGTAAGAGGTAGGATTACAGCCTTAACAAAGAGTGTAAGAATAAGAATGATTAGACCGAAGCCAAGACCATGGTTGCTCAACCAGTGGAAGATAGGTATTGTGATATACTTATTCCACCAGCCAATCAACAAACCACCCATAGGGATAATCTCCTGGAGATTTGCCTTCTCGCCCATAAACTCTACCTTCTTCATAATGCGGTAGTCGTTAGGACCATAATAGAAAGCGAAATTATACTTGTCCAAGCCCTCGGTGTAAGGTATGCTGATAGTAGCATCAAACTCCTTAACGAAACCTACAGTCTCATTCTTTGCAGTCTTGAAGCTGAGTGATGCATCGATGTTGTTCTCAGCAATAAATGCAGATGAGAAGTACTGCTGCTTAAAGGCTATCCAGTTGAGAGCCTCAACATCCTCACGCTCACCATTTGAATCGAGCTCCTCCAACTCATCGTCAGAATAGTATTCGATGGTTGTAGCCATTGACTCATTCTGGAAGCTACGCTCATTCTTGTTTGAACGGTTGCTCCAGTTAAGTGTGATGGCATTATCGCGAAGAAGTGAAGTCGCGTTGTGCTGGTTGATTGTGAAGTCAACGAGGTAGTCACGGCTTGCATCGCCAGTATTGTATACAGTGTATACATACTCTACCCATGCATCCAAATCAATGTTGAGGCGCATCTTAACTACGCTTCGGTCATCAAGAGTCTCTACCGATGGAGTGAAGTAGTAGTCGTTTGTGTTGAGAGGCTGCTCCGAACCATTGCGGTAGATGGCAATACCCATCTTCGCACTATTTGGTACCATGAGCTGTACATTCTCATCACGCTCACCCTCCTCATAACGAGTGTAGTTCTTAAGTGTAACATCCACGATTTTACCACCGAGGTTGTCAAAAACTACGCTCATAAACTCATTCTCGATAGTCTTGAGCTCTGATGTGCCCTGTGTCGCAGCATATAGAGTAGAGCCATGATGATAAATCTCGGCATTCATCTTCTCTACATTGGCAATTGAGTCACGTATATTACGCTCCTCCTCTGTCATCTGCTCCTCAAGCAATCGCTCTGCCTCTTGCTCAGCAACACGCTTTGCACGCTCAGCCTGCTCCTTCTTTGCCTTCTCTTTAAGCACCTCTTGCTGCTTCTCCATCTCGTGAGCCTGATAGAATGAGTAGCCCACGAAAAGAGCAATCATCAGCACAATGCCAATAATCGTATTCTTATTCATCTCTAAGAGTTATACCACCCTCACGGTGGTTGTTAGTATTCTGTGTAAACGGTAATATTTTATACTTATTTTGCCTGCTCATCGCGATATGCAAGAGCCTCCTTCACAAATCGTACGAAGAGTGGGTGTGGATTTGCGGCTGTAGAGTGGTACTCAGGGTGATATTGTGTACCTACAAACCAACGGTGTGATGGAATCTCAACAACCTCTACCAAGCCAGTGTCAGGGTTAGTACCTACTGCCTTCATGCCAGCAGCCTCGAAGTCAGCGAGGAATTCACTGTTGAACTCATAACGGTGGCGGTGACGCTCTACAACATTCTCTGAGCCATAAGCCTCTGCTGAGCGTGAGCCTGCTGCGAGGTGGCAAGGGTAACCTCCGAGACGCATTGTGCCACCCTTAGCTGTAACCTTCTTCTGCTCCTCCATAAGGTCGATAACGGCGTGCTTAGTCTGAGCCATCTCGCTTGAGTTGGCGTCATTCCAGCCAAGGACGTTGCGTGCAAACTCGATAACGGCGCACTGCATACCAAGGCAGATACCGAAGAATGGAACGTTATTCTCACGAGCATAGCGTACTGCAACGAGCTTACCCTCGATACCACGATTACCAAAACCAGGGGCAACCATGATAGCCGACATATTGCCAAGGTGCTCCTTAACATTGTCGATAGTGAGACGCTCAGAATTTACATAGTGAAGCTTTACCTTCACCTCGTTTACAGTACCTGCGTGGATGAATGACTCGCTGATAGACTTGTATGCGTCAGGAAGCTCTGTGTACTTACCCACCAAAGCGATATCTACAATGCTCTTAGGATTCTTGATACGCTCAACGAATGCTTCCCACTCTGTCATATCTGGCTCCTGATCTGCCTCCAAGCCGAGCTTCTCAAGAAGTACGCCATCGAGATTTTGTGCGTGCATGCGCAAAGGTACCTCATAGATTGTAGGAACGTCGATAGACTCTACAACAGCCTCTGGTGCAACATTGCAGAACAAAGCAACCTTGCGACGTACATCCTCACCAAGGATATGCTCTGAACGAAGTACCAATACATCTGGCTGCAAACCGTATGAAAGAAGCTCCTTAACAGAGTGCTGTGTAGGCTTTGTCTTAAGCTCACCTGATGCTGCCATGTATGGAATGAGTGTCAAGTGTACAAGAACGGTGTTCTGGTAGCCCAACTGATAGCGGAGCTGACGTACAGACTCGATAAATGGGAGTGACTCGATATCGCCTACAGTACCACCTATCTCAGTGATGATAACATCGTACTTCTTAGTTGCGCCAAGTAGCTGAACGCGACGCTTAATCTCATCAGTGATATGAGGGATAACCTGTACGGTCTTACCCAAAAACTCACCACTACGCTCCTTCTCAATCACACACTGGTAAATCTTACCTGTGGTAACGTTGTTGTTGCGTGTTGTCTGTATAGATGTGAAACGCTCGTAGTGACCGAGGTCGAGGTCTGTCTCTGTACCATCCTCAGTAACGTAGCACTCACCATGCTCGTATGGGTTGAGGGTTCCTGGGTCAACGTTGATATATGGGTCGAGTTTCTGAATTGTTACAGAGTATCCGCGAGCCTGGAGTAGACGTGCGATAGATGCTGAGATAATACCCTTACCAAGTGATGATGCAACACCACCAGTAACAAATATGTACTTTGGCTTAGAAAGTTTCATAATATTATGTTTTTTATTATTTATCTTCTTTCAAAAAGTTATTTCGGTAAATGCTTAAGCGTTGTGTGCCTCCTGATCGTCGATAAGCTTAATCTTCTCGATAATCTCTGCCATATCACGCTTCGTGCGCTCTATCTTCTCGCGTACGTCAGCGATAAGAGCCTCGGCGTTCTTTGACTTAGAGAAGAAACCTATGTTATTCTCAAGAAGTGCGATATCCTGCTCCATCTGGCGAACTTTGTTGAATAGACGCTCGCGCTCAGAACGAAGCTGACCATTGTTCTTCATGTTAGACACTCGCTCGCGGAAACGGTTCATTGAACGATCACGCTCCGAAGAACGTAGAGTGGCAAACATTGTATCAACAATTGCCTTGTACTCCTTCTGGAGGCTATCCTTAAACTTGATAGGTACAAATCCTATCTGGCTCCAACGACGCTGGAACTCCTTGATAGCATCGAAGCCACCAGCCTTGATGTCTGTAGATTTCATCTCCTCAAGTAGAGCCTGCTTAAGCTTAAGGTTCTCCTCATGCTGGTTGTCTACAGTAGCAAAGTGTGCTGCCTTGCGCTCAAAGAACTTGTCGCATGCTGCGCGGAAACGCTTCCAAATAACATCTGAGTGACGACGTGCTACTGGACCTACCTGCTTCCAACGTGCCTGGAGGGCGATTAACTCATCGGTAGCACGCTTCCAATCCTCTGAAAGGGCGAGTGCTTCAGCCTCGGCACATAGCTCATTCTTTAGTGCGAGGTTGTGCTCCATCTCATTCTTCTGACCTGCGTAGAACTCGCGCTTATGCTCAAAGAACTTGTCGCATGCTGCGCGGAAACGCTCATAGATGCGGTTGTTATCCTTCTTTGGAGCAAAACCGATAGTCTTCCATACCTTCTGAATCTCCAAAAGCTCCTCGCTTGCCTTATTCCACTCCTTGCGTGAAAGAGTAGGACGTGCAACTAAAGCCTCGGTCTTTTCGCAAAGCTCAAGCTTTAGTGCGAGGTTCTTCATCTGCTCAGCCTTAAGGCTCTCGAAGTGCTCCTGATGACGCTTATTGATTCGGCTTGAAGCCTCCTTGAAACGCTCCCAAAGAGTCTCCTTAAACTCGATAGATACAGGACCTGTCTCACGCCACTCGTCATGTAGCTTCTGAAGACGGCGGAAAGCCTCTACAATCTGAGGCTCAAGAGTCAACTCCTCTGCCTGCTCACAAAGAGCAATCTTAATCTCATAGTTCTTCTTAAGATCGAGATCGCGAAGCTCCTTGTTAATCTTTATGAAGTTGTAGAAATTCTCAACGTGTAGGTTGTAGGTCTCCCAAAGATCCTTAACATTCTGCTGAGGAACCAAGCCAATCTCCTTCCAACGCTGCTGCAACTCGCGGAAACGAGAGAAGGTGGTGTTCATAGTCTCATCAGAGTTGATAAGCTCCTTAAGCTCATCGATAATTGCGAGCTTTAGCTTAAGGTTCTCCTCTTTGTTAGCCTCTAATTCTGCGATGTGCTTATCGCGCTCGTTGCGGTAAAGTGCAAATAGCTCCTTGAAACGAATTTCATCGGCACATGGTGATGGTGTGAATGTCTCCTCATTACCACCAGCCTCAATATATGCCTTGCGCTCAGCCTCCACCTTAGCGCGGTGCTGCTTGTAGAACGCAATCTTGATGGCCTCAACTACGGGGCGTAGTGTTTGTACTGGCTCAGACTCAATCTTTTGAGCAAAAAGAGCAACTAACTCTGCTTCGCTTAGTCCTGAGATGTCATCTCCAATTGCTGGTGATGCTGCCTCTTCCTCTGCTGTCTCTTCGCCAATTTCAAGTCCCGCCTCGTCAGCTGCAAGGGCAGCCTCCTCATCTGCGAAGTTCTCACTCATCTTGTTTGCGAGAGCGTCAATCTCAGAGTTGTTGATTGTCTCGGTAGTAGTCTGCGCATCTTCGGCAATAGTGCCGACAGGCTCCTCAAGAGCCGTAAGGTTAATTTTTTCAGTAGCCATCGTTATGATATTTTAAGTTGATTTCTCGCAACGCGCAATGCGTTATTCGTGCAAATATACATAATATTAATCAAAAAACAATGATGTTTATATAATTATTTTATTACGGGTTGTTTTTGATGTGGTGAAATAGGCAAAATATCATCTATAAGTAATATTGAATAAAGATAAATAAAACATGTGTTGTGACTATAAAAATGTTGCTGCTTACCTACGGAAATTTGGGATGATAAAAAAAAGTTGAAAATTGGTTGGAAAGTCAGCCGAAAATTATTATCTTTGTGTTGTTTTCGAGTGTACTTGGATTAATCATGTGTATGCACTCGATATTCGTTCGAATACTATTAACTAAAAAATATTTAAAGAGATGGTAATTTTGGTTCTCAATTGCGGTAGCTCGTCTATCAAGTATCAGGTACTCGATGTTGTAGAGTCATCGCACACGCTCTTGGCCAAGGGTCTCGTGGAGCGTATCGGTCTTGCAGAGGGTGACCTCACACACAAGCCACAGGGTAAGGATAAGTTTGAGTTGCATTGCCCAATTCCTGATCACACAACTGGTATACGTTTGGTTCTTGATGCTTTGACACACGAGGAGCATGGTGTGATTAAGTCGCTTGATGAGTTGAAGGCTGCAGGTCACCGTGTAGCTCATGGTGGTGAGTTCTTTACAGATAGCTGTCTTGTAGATGATGATGTTAAGGCTAAGATCGAGTCTTTGTACTCTATCGCACCTCTTCACAACCCAGCAAACCTTGAGGGTATTCTCTCTATGGAGAAGGTGTTGCCAGGTATTAAGCAGGTGGCTGTATTCGATACATCTTTCCACCATACAATTCCTGCAATCAACTATTTGTATGCTATTCCTTATGAGTATTATGAGAAGTATCGTGTTCGTAAGTACGGTTTCCACGGTACAAGCCATAAGTTTGTAGCTCGCGTTGGTGCTGAGATGTTCGGTCTCGATTTTGAGAACGCTAAGATTGTTACTTGCCACATCGGTAATGGTGCTTCTGTTACTGCAGTTAAGAATGGTAAGTCTTTCGATACATCTATGGGTTTCTCTCCACTTGATGGTCTTGTGATGGGTACACGTGCTGGTTCTATGGACGTAAGTGCAGCTACTTATATCGCAGCTAAGGAGGGTATGTCATACGCTGAGCTCGACAATATGCTCAACAAGAAGTCAGGTGTTCAGGGTATCACTGGCATCTCAAGCGATATGCGTGATATCGATGCTGCTTACGATGAGGGTAACGAGCGCGCTATCATCGCTCGCGATATGTATTGCAACCGCATCAAGAAGTTCGTAGGTGAGTATGCTGTAGAGATGGGTGGCGTAGACCTCGTAATCTTCACAGGTGGTGTTGGTGAGAACTCTCCAGAGGTTCGTGAGTATGTACTCTCAAATATGGAGTTTATGGGTATCGATTTCGATGCTGTTCGTAACCGTGGTAAGCGTGGTACTGACTATGAGATTACAGCTGAGGGCTCACGCGTTAAGGCTGCCGTAATCTGCACAGACGAGGAGTTGGTAATCGCTAAGGATACATACCGTCTTACAAAGTAAAAAGAAAAATAATTATTAACTATAAAACATTGAACAATTATGATTAAGCATTTGGATGAGTTGGTTGCAGCTGCCGTTGCACGTGGTAAGAAGAAGATGATCGTTGCTTACGGTCAGGATACACACTCTATCGGTGCTACCGATATGGCTATTAAGGCAGGTCTTGCTGAGGTTACTTTGGTTGGTGATCCAGAGGAGATTAAGAAGTCTTGCGAGGCTGAGGGCGTAGATATCAACCAGTACACTATTATCCCTGAGGCTGAGGATGTAAAGGCTGTTGAGATTGCTGTTAAGGCTGTTCACAACGGTGAGTACGACGTTTTGATGAAGGGCGTTGTTCCTAGAGATAAGTATATGCGTGGTATCTTGAACAAGGAGTGGGGTTTGTTGCCTGCAGGTACTGTTCTTAGCCACGTTACAGTTTTGGAGGTTCCAGCATACCACAAGCTTCTTGTAGTTAGTGATGTTGCTGTTCTTCCATGCCCTAACTTCGAGCAGAAGAAGCAGATTGCTAAGTATCTCGTTGAGACTGCTAACAACCTTGGTATCGAGACTCCAAAGGTTGCACTTATCGCACCATCTGAGCAGCTTCTTCCAAAGGTAGTTAGCTCTGTTGAGGCTAAGGAGCTTTCTGACCTCGGTCAGGCTGGTGAGCTTGGTAACGCTTTGTACCAGGGTCCTTTGGCATTGGACGTTGCTATCGACGAGGAGTCAGTTAAGATTAAGAAGCTTACAGGTCCTGTAGCAGGTGATGCAGACTGCTTGTTGTTCCCTAACTTGGAGTCTGGTAACGTATTCTTCAAGGCTTGCTCTAAGTTTGGCGGTGCTGAGTTGGCTGCTATGGTAGCAGGTCCTATGGCTCCATGTGTATTGACATCACGTGGTGACTCTACAAAGACTAAGCTTTACTCTATCGCTCTTGCTTGTTTGTCAGCAAAATAATTTAGAATAAGTTAATACCATATATTATGGCTTATAGAATTTTAACAATTAACCCAGGCTCTACTTCGACTAAGGTTGCTGTGTTCGAGGATATGGAGCAGGTTAAGACTTTGAAGCTCAGCCATTCGGCAGAGGAGATTGCACAGTTTGCCTCTGTTGCTGATCAGTTAGAGTGGCGTTTGCAGATTATCCTTGATGCAATGAAGGCTGATGGCATCGAGCTGACATCGTTGGATGCTGTTATCGGTCGTGGTGGTTTGATGCGCCCTATCGAGGGTGGTGTATACCGTGTTGGTGAGGTTATGATTGCTGACCTCGTTGCACCTAAGCGTCAGCACGCCAGCAACCTCGGTGCTTTGATTGCACGTCGTATTGCAGATGCAGCAGGCGTTGAGGCATATATCGCTGACCCTGTTGTTGTTGATGAGCTTCAGGATATGGCACGTGTAAGCGGTCTTAAGGAGCTTCCACGTCGCTCTATCTTCCACGCTTTGAACCAGAAGGCTATCGCACGTCGCTATGCTAAGGAGGTAGGTCGTCCTTACGAGGAGTTGAACCTTGTAGTAGTACACATGGGTGGTGGTATCTCAGTATCTGCTCACAACTTGGGTCGTGTTATCGATACTAACAATGCTCTTGATGGTGACGGTCCTATGGCTCCAGAGCGCGCAGGATGCTTGCCAGCAGGTGACTTGGTAGACCTTTGCTTCTCAGGCAAGTACGACAAGGGTGAGATTAAGAAGTTGTTGGCAGGTAAGGGTGGTCTTGTAGATCACGTTAACTGCAACAATGTTCAGGAGCTCAACGAGGTACGTGCAGCAAATGGTGATGCTGAGGCACGCTTTATGCTCGACACTATGGCATACTCTGTTGCTAAGTACATTGGCGAGATGGCAGTGGTGTTGAAGGGTAAGGTAGACGCAATCCTTCTCACAGGTGGTATCGCTTGGAATGACTGTGTAAATGATGTTATCATTGACTACTGTAAGTTCCTTGCACCTATCAAGATTTACCCAGGTGAGAACGAGCTTGAGTCTTTGGCTGAGAATGCGTTGCGAGTACTTCGTGGAGAAACTGTCGCTAAAGAATATTAGTCTACAGTTGCATAAATGAAAATACTTATTATCAACGGTGCGAATCTCAATTTATTGGGACGTCGCCAACCTGAGATATACGGTCGTGAGAGCTTCGAGGATTACCTCGAGGCTCTTCGCGCACGTTATCCAGAACATACTCTCGACTACTATCAGTCGAATATCGAGGGTGAGATAGTCGATGCCCTGCAGCGTGCAGATGGCATCTATGATGGCGTTGTGCTGAATGCTGGAGGTTATACTCATACCTCTGTCGTTATTCGTGACGCTATGGCTGCTATCTCTACGCCAGTTGTCGAGGTACATATCTCGTCGATTCTTTCGCGCGAGGAGTTCCGTCATGTATCTATGTTGGCTCCTGCAGCCGTAGGTACTATTATGGGCTTCGGTATGGAGTCCTACCGTTTGGCTGTTGAACACTTTATCGGTTAGTCTATGGCAGACAAGGGGTTGGAGACAAAGGTCGCGTCGGGCATTGCCTGGAGTTTCTCGGAGAAGATTCTTACGATGGTCATTCAGATGGTCGTAAGCATCATCGTGGCGCGTGAGCTTATGCCTGAGGACTTTGGCGTTATGGCGATTATGACCTTCTTTACCTCTGTTGCCTTGGCTATTATCGATAGTGGATTTTCGCAGGCTCTCATCCGTAAGGAGACTCCGTCGGATAGTGACTACCGCACGGTGTTATGCTTCAATCTCGTTATGTCTGTGGTGCTCTATAGCGTTCTTACTGCTGTGGCATACCCCGTGGCGAAGCTCTACGACGCACCCGTAATCTGCGATATAGCACCTATCTTATTCCTAATCCTTCCTATTAATGCCCTCTGCGTTGTGCAGACCGTAATGTTCACGCGTGAGTTTAGGTTTGCTCTGCTTTCGAAGATTGTCTTTTCAGCCTCGCTCATTAGTGGCATCGTGGCTGTTGTTATGGCTGTTACGGAGTGGGGTATATGGGCTCTGGTGGCACAGCGATTATTAATGATGGGTATCAAGGCATTGGCATTCTGGGTTATACGACGATGGAGAACGGATGCGCCCCTGAGTGTTGCATCCTTGCGTGAGATGGCTCCATTCTCGTTGCGACTTCTTGCCACCGACCTGATTGCATCTATATATAATAATGTAGCGCAACTCTTCATCGGTAAGCTTCACAATACTTCGATGCTTGGCTACTACTCTCAGGCTCAGAAATTGAAGGATTTGCCAGTTATCTCCACTGTTCAGGCTGTTCAGGGCGTTACGTTTCCTGCTCTTGCACAGATTAAGGATGATGACGTGAAATTCTCCGCGGGCTATCTGCGTATTATGGAGATGCTCGCCTTTGTGTTGTTTCCTCTGATGTTAGGTATGGTTGCCGTGGCAGATGATATGTTCTTGTTGTTGCTCGGCGAGAAATGGATGCCTACGGTGCCATATTTCGAGATTTTGGCACTTTCGGGATTGTTTTACCCTTTGGGCATTGTGTCTTATAATGTACTAAAGAGTCGTAGTGATGGTGCAGTTATTGTGCGCCTTGAGATTCTAAAGCGTGTTATCCAGACGCTCATTCTCTGTGTTACTATTCCTCTCGGCGTTAAGTCTGTAGCGTGGGGTATTACGGCTATGGCTGCTGTGGAGTGGCTACTTAATACCGCTACTGCTATATGTTACGTATCATGTCGCTTTGTGACACTTCTGCGCCGTATAGCACCTTCGATGATACTTGCTCTTGCAATGTATGTAGCCGTCAGACTTTCTGCGCCTATCTACATATCTCTACACGTTGCACTGCGCCTGCTTCTCGGTATTGTCATCGCTGTTATGTCTTACCTCTGCGGAGCACTCCTGTTCCGCGTTAACGCCCTCCGTGAGGCGTTGTCTTTGGCGCATAGTCTACTTAATAGACGTGAGCATTAGAAGTGCTCATATCCTTTCATCTCTATCTCGGTTGGATTGCCATTCTCAAGCCACTCGATGGTGTTGCCCTCGGTTATAGTGCCTATAGCTGTTAAGGTGGTGCCTGTTGCTTCGTATAGTGCCTCTGCTACGGTGTTGAACGCCGATGGCTCGATGGTTAGCAACAACTCGTAATCCTCGCCTCCTGTCGTTGCATAGCGAATGTCGTAATCCGTAGGTACTTTTGTGAGTTCTATCACTGCTCCCACCTGCGACAGCTCCATGATGTGTTTAATGTCTGATGCTATGCCATCCGAAATATCCATCATCGCGTGTACCTCCGTGCGCGTGCCGAGCCATACGCCCTCCGCTACACGTGCCTGACCTCTGCGATGTGCCTTTGCTGCTGCGGTATTAAGATCTCCGAACATTATATCCACCAAACCCTTAGATGATATGCCGAGCTTTCCCGTCACGGCTATGATGTCGCCAACCTTGGCTGCCGAGCGACGCTTGATGTTTGCCATCTGCGTGCGTCCTATTGCCACAACGTTTATAGCAATCTTATCGCGCGATGCTGTGGTGTCGCCACCCACAAGTGCTACACCCTCACGCTCAGATGCCTCGTAGTAGCCACGCATAAACCTCTCTGCCCACTCGTCTTGTGCCGATTCGGGCAAGGCAATGCTTAGTAGCGTAGCAATAGGCTTGGCACCCATCGCTGCCACATCCGAGATATTTACCATAAGGCTCTTCTCGCCCACCTCCTCTGGTGAGGATGCACCACGCAGAAAGTGAATATCCTCCACCAACATATCTGTGGTCATAACAAGTGCTTCGTCACCCATGGGTAGCACTGTACAGTCGTCACCAATAGGCTCGAAGCCGTGGTGGGGCAATGCTCCAAACATCGCGGCTATATCGCCGATAAAACCAAATTCTGACTTTTTCATAGCGCAAATATAGGAATAAACCACCGAAAAAACAAAACGGAGTGTCGTTTGACACCCCGTTTTGAGTATTAACCATAGAGTAGCGTTACTCTACCTGGAAGCGATATGCAGCACGTGCTGTGTATACGTTATCCTTCGCAGGGTCGAGACATACAACGCTATCGTCCATAAAGGCAATAACCTCAACCATGTCCTCCGATGTCTCGTTTGATGACCAGTAGTAGGTCTCGCAGAATGGCTCGCCGCCATTGTCAGTGATAATCTTATTCCACTCAGCAACAGATGGAGCATCGAAGTCACGCTCGCCGTTGGTGATAGCCTCCCACATCCAATTCAACTCTGTAGATGATGGCAAGAACCAATCTGCACCGTGTGCCTTACACCACTTGAAAGCAGGGTAGTCGTCGAGATTCATACCATAATATGTGAATGGGTCGTCAGTGTTCCAAGCACCCTTATCGTTGATGCAGTTACACCACTCATACTTTGTTGACCACTGCAAATCCTCCTCGTCCAAAGAGAACAAGTAGCCCCAGGTAATGCCGTTCTTGTCAGTCTTTATGGCGTAGAGAACACCCTTAGAACCGCTGAACTCAAGGATTGTGCCAAGCTCATACTTGCCAGCAAGAGCAGGGTCGTAAACCTCTACAACAGCACTTGTACCTGTTGTCTCACCATTGTAGCGAGCGCGGAAGTAGTATGAACCTACAGTTGTTGAAGAGAACTTCTTGCTTGTGATAACCTCCTGTGTTGCGGTGTTGTAAATCTCTGCATCGGCAGTTACATCATCCTCGCCGTACAAAACTGTGAACACTGCCTCCTCTGAGCCATCAGCCTTGATGCGGTTAGGCGAAGCGGTAATCTTAAGTGTCTTCTGCTCTGGTACAGGAATATTGTTTACGGTGATGGTAACCTCGTTAGAGAGCCACTTACCGTCGTACTTAGCCTGGAACTTAAACTCGCCAGCAACATCTGATGTGAAGGTGTTACCCTCCAACGCTGCGCCGTAGTTTAGGTTTGTAATCTCATAGCCATCGATTACCTCTGCGCCATCAACCTTCACGGTGAATGTCACTGCGTCAGCAGCGTCGGCAACGATCTCGCTCTTATCAGCCTCGAGGGTGATGATCTTCTCGGCCTCGGTAGCGGTGATCTCCACAACGTCCGAAGACTCATTGCCATACACAGCCTTGAACTGGTATGTGCCTGGGGTTGTAGTTGCGAAGGTGTTGCCGTTAAGAACAGAGTTATCCTTAAGGCAGATGATGATAATCTCAGCGTTAGCCTCGCCATCAACAGTGGTTGTGAATGTTACCTTATCGGCACCATTAGCTACGATTTCTGTCTTGTCAGCCTCAAGTACAGGCTTCTTAGCCTCCTGAGGCTCGTCGTCAGCAGGCTTCTCGCACGCGGTGATGCCGAGTGCGAGAGCTGCTATAGCGAATATGTTAAATAGTTTTCTCATTAACGTTATAAGGTTTATTTAGGTTATGATTATTACTGTGCGTTATCGAACATCTCTGGAGTTACGCGTACGGCGTACTGTGTAGGAGTATTCTCGCTATTGATAACCTCGAAGAAGAATACATAGTCCTCCTTATCAACACCTGGGAATGCTACTGTAGCACCCTCAGCGGTCTTAGCAGCTGCGAGTGTTGAAGCCTCTACCGATGTGCGGAACATAAAGAATGCCTGAATCTGTGACCAATCGTTTGGATCCCAGTACTTTGCAAAGTCGTAGTTGTTCCACAACTGTGCACCCACCTTCATATCGATAGCATTGTTGTCGGTCTTAACAAGGAAGTTAACGGCATACTTGAAGCCATCCTTAACGATTACAGCCTCTGATACCTCGAGTGAAGCAACGATATCTGATGAAGGAGATGCAGTTCTGAATGGCACTGCAACATAGTTATAATCGTAAACCACGGTTGGGTCAACAGTTGTTGGGTCAACGTAGAACAATACTACTACATAGTCAGTGTCGTTCTTAAGAGTCTGGTATGACGAGATTGTGTGTGTGCCCACACGGCCGAGCTTATCCTCCTGGATAATCTCGCCAAAGCTATAACCCTGCTCTACAGCGATGTTGTTAAGGCCGAAGTAGCTACGCATAACGATGTTTGCCTTAGCCTCAGTTGCCAAAGTCTCGTCGTATGACTTCTTAGTCCAGATGTAGTATGTCCACTGTGCATCAGCCTTTGAAGGTGTTACAGTGAGGTTGAAGTTTGTGTGGTCGGTAACGAGGTCCGATGTTGCAAACAAATCCTCAGCGTTTACCAATGCACCCTCAGGGGTTGTGAATGCCTTGCGGAAGAGCTTCATCTCGTCCTGCTGGTTGTGCATATCCTCCCAGTTCTCGAAGTTAAACGCTACAGCGAGGTAGTCAGTCTCAGGAGCAAGTGTGCACTGGAGTGTTGTGTAACCCTCAGTAATCCAGTCACCGCTGTTAGGGTTCTCGATGATATACTCGAAAATCTGATAGTCGTTGTTGTAGATACCGAAAGCATCGAGCTCCATCTTAGTGATTACACGGAAATAGTAGCGGTTCATACCGTTAGGAGTAGCAGTTGCGATAGCCGATGTAGCCTTGATATCCTTAATCTGGATGTCGATATTGAAATCCTCTGGTGATACCACCTCACTTGGAATCTCTGGCTCTGGCTCTGGGGTAGGAGCAGGCTTCTCGCAACTCAATACAAAGAGAGCTACAAAAGCCATAGAAAGAATAGCAAACAGTTTTTTCATAGTTTTGGAAAATTTGTTATTGTTATTAATAATATTTTCAATATGTGCATATTTGGTACAAATATACAAAAACATTTTCAGAATACAATATTTAGTGGAGTATAAAGATATTTTTTGTATTAAATTTGCATATTGATATTAAAATTTGTAACTTTGTAAGTCTTTTAGGCAATTTTTCTATCCATCAAACGTTAGAAGTGAAAACAAAATTAAAAAACGAAGAAAGTAAGATGAACTTAAAGACTCAACGTCTTTCTATTATTAGAAAGATTATACGTTCAGAGTATATATCGTCTCAAGAAGAACTTATAGCACGTCTTGAGGAGTGTGGTGTAACAGTCACTCAGTCGACGCTCTCACGAGATTTGAAATTTATGAATGTAGCTAAGGTCCCTCACAAGGAGAAAGGCTATATTTATGTGCTTCCAAATACAACACATAGCGATATCGTTGTCTCTACAAATATCACTGATAATATCATCGATATTGCATTTTCTGGCAATATGTGTGTGATTACAACTAAGCCAGGATATGCAAGTGCGGTATCAGTGCCAATCGATAGCAAGGGTATTAATGAGGTGCTTGGATCTATCGCAGGAGATAATACTATCCTCTTAGTTCTACGTGAGGGCTTTGATAAGGATAATTTGATGGAGCAGCTTTACTCGCTCTTCCCATCAATACAAAACCTTTAAATATTAAGTAAGGACGTGTCCAAAAACTTATTGGACACGTCCTTTTTGTATGGAGTTGTATAACAAGAGTTAGTTTTAGGTACACAAGTACAACACCAAAATAACCTTGTTAGACAGCTACTTTACATCGAAATTTAGGAGCGTCTTTCCCGCTATCTCTACACGATAATTATCTCCAGCTTTAACCTCTATTTCGCAATCCGAGCCTAAATATATCAGGTCGCCAATACGCAGAGTCATACACTCCGAGAGGTGGCTCACTATGTGGTCGGGCGTGAAGCGCATATCCGCAATCCTTATTCGCGCACGCTCCTCGCCGTTGATGTAGAATACTGCACCCTCCAGCATAGCATCGTGGGGTAGGGTGTCGAGGGAGAGAGCCGATGAGTGATCAAATCCAACTGCCTCATCCCATGGCAATCCTTCGCGTTGTGCGTCATTAAGTTTATCTATTGCAGTAAATGTAACGCCTGCCATTACTCCATCTATACATCGTGATGCAAAACGCTCGCTTATACATTTGGCTAGGCGTGCGTTTTTAAGAACAATGTGAGGTGTGGCTACAATGCGTCCTACGCCCTCAGGGATATAAAATGCATCGTTGTTGCGTAGTAGGGCAGTGTCTGCCTTAAGGTAGAAACGTGGTGTTTCGCCTGTTTCAGAGTAGTTGTTTATGATGTTTATTAGTTTCATATCTTTAGAGAGTTAACGATATCCTGAGCAAAGCGCATTGATGCACCGTCGCTACCAATCATCTTTCGTAATTCATCAAAATCGTTGAGCATACGTTCGCGCTCGCATCCATTTGGTAGTATTGCACGTAGCTCCTGCTCGGCTTCATCGATGTTGAGCCTGCATCGTACCAACTCCTTAACAGCCTCGCGGTTGAGGTTTATGTTAACAAGCGATATATATGGTATGCGCAAAAAATATGGCTTAAGCTTCTCGTAGAGCCAAGGCACGTGGTAAATCACAATTTCAGGAATTCCCATAAGTGCTGTTTCGAGCGTTGCTGTTCCAGATGTCACTATCGCTGCCTCGCTCATAGCCAATGTCTGCTGTGTTCTGTCGCACACATATTTCACCTCCGAGCCAGCTATAATGCTGTCGTATATGCTCTTATCAATCCATGGTACTGCCGTAACGATAAACTGATAGTTCGGAAATCTATTAGCAATAGCTACCATGTCGGGCAGATTTGCTCGTATTTCTGAGATGCGACTACCCGCGAGCAGGGCTACTATAGGACGACTATCGAGATTACACTCTGCAATGAATACCTCTCGCGTAGGAAGGGTGGACTTGCGTTTAGCAATATCATCTACAAGTGGATTGCCATAAAAATGTGGCTCTATGCCGTGACCACGAAAATAGTCCGTCTCGAAAGGAAAGATGGTGTATAGTCTGTCGACATATTTACGGAGACTCTTTACTCTGCGCTCCTTCCATGCCCATACTTTAGGTGCAATGTAGTAGTAGACCTTTATGCCTCTACTCTTTGCCCATTTAGCAATACGGATGTTGAATGCGGGGTAGTCAATAAGAATAATCACATCGGGGTTGAACTCTTCGATGTCGCGTTTCACGATATCCATCTGACGGAATATCGTGCGGAGGTTACGTGCTACCTGCACAAAACCAAAAAATGACATCTCCTTGTAGTGGTATAGCATATTCTCTCTACCTCCTACCTCTGCCATAAAATCTCCTCCCGAAAAACGGAAAAGTGCTTCGGTGTCGTATGTTGCAATTCCTTGCATCAACTTACCTCCGTGGAGGTCGCCTGACGGCTCGCCCGCTATGACATAGTATCTCATATTGTAATGTTTATTAAGCAAAGATAAGTCATTCTTATCAATATGTCAACTCTTATGTGTAAAAAAGGGCTTGTCCAACAAGTAAGTTAGACAAACCCCAACATCAAGAAGTCGTATAACAAGAGTTAGTTTTAGATGCACGAAGACCGAAAAACCGGAGTTTACTGAGCGTAAATGAGGATTTTGAGGTCGAGTGCAATGCCAAAATAACCTTGTTAGACGGCTTCTTGTAATATTATTGTGGAAGTATTCTACAAGCCCATCTCCTCAATAAGCCATCCTGCACCACCTACCTTATCGACTACGAACAATACGTAGCGGATGTCGCAGATGATATTACGGCACAATGTCTCGTCGAACTCGATATCTGACATTGTTGAGAGCCATGTACGGTCAAAGTTGATACCGATAAGCTCGCCCTTATTGTTCAATACTGGAGAACCTGAGTTACCACCAGTTGTGTGGTTTGTAGCGATAAAACATACAGGAACAGTATACTTGCCATACATGTCTACGCCCCAACGACCATAATCCTTTGTAGCGTATGCATCGCGCAATGCCTGAGGAACGTTGTAATCATAAATCTCTGGATTATCCTTTGCGATGATACCTTCCAAAGTTGTCTGAGGCAAGTGCCACTCGCCATCGGCATACTCGTAACCTGCAATCTTACCGTATGCAACACGCAATGTAAGGTTTGCATCAGGGAAGAAAGCGCGCTTCTTATCCCACTCCATCAACGCCTTAACGTATGGACGGAACCACTGCTCGATATCAGGGATATTGCTCAAGTTACGATATGTATATTTCTTTACTCGCTTCTGGATAGGTGCAATGGCAGCAACAAACTCCGCCATGGCATCGCTCTTTGCTGCCTCTACAGTGAAGCCCTCCAATGTGCCGAGTGTAGTGTTGTCGTATAGCCAGTTAGCATAGTTCTCTGCGCCACCGTGCTGTGCGAAGAGTGCCTTCAACTCCTCAGAGATGAACGAGCTATACTTCTCATACTCCTTAAGCATAGCAACAGCCAACTGACGGTCTACGTTTACATCGAAATCCTTGTAGAATAACTCTGCTGCTGCCTGCTTCTGCTCGTCGCTAAGCTTCTCGCTCTTGGCAATTGCCACCACCTGCTGAAGCTCTATGCCACGCAATGTCTCATTGAAGAGTTCATAGTTGAAGTAACCCTCCATGTTTCTCTCATACGCAGCCTTCAACGAATCGAGGATATATGCCTTCTCTGGGTTCTCTGCGCGGAACTTTGTCTCGTATGCAACCTTCTTGTCGTATGTGCCAAGACGGTTGATACCCTTAACCTCGCCCTGCCACTTCTTCCATGCATTGGCAATGTTTGCCTGCTTTGCGGCATACTGAATACGTGTCTTTGGCGACTGTGCCTGTGCTGCGCCGATGATGTCAAGACGCTCGGTGCGGAAGTGAATCTTCAATGGGTCAGACAACTTTGCAATATACTCCACAGCATCCGAAGTGATATACTCCTGAGTATTACCAGGGAAACCATAAATCATTGTGAAGTCACCCTCCTTGATGCCCTTAGTAGAGATCTGGAAGTGGCGTGCTGGCTTGTAAGGCTTGTTTGATGCGCTGTACTCAGCTGGCTCGTTGTTCTCGTTGGCATAGATACGGAAAACAGAGAAATCACCAGTGTGGCGTGGCCAGATCCAGTTGTCGTTGTCGGCACCGAACTTACCGATTGTTGTAGGAGGCGCACCTACAAGACGCACGTCATTGAACTCGCGGTAGATAAAGAGGTATGCGATGTTACCATAATACATCGACTCCACCTTTGCACGGTAGCCAATGCCCTCAGCCTCTGCCTTGGCGATAATCTCCTCCTTGGTCTCACCTGTCGCAATGCGGTCTGTTACCTCCTCCATGCGTACAAGGATATGCACCTTCAAACCTGGGCAGTATAGCTCCTCCTCGTGGTTCATAGCCCAGAAGCCGTTAGTGAGGTAGTCGTGCTCTACAGAAGAGAGTGCCTGAATAGCATCGTAACCACAGTGGTGGTTGGTAAGAAGAAGACCCTTCTCTGATACAATCTCACCTGTACATCCACCATCGAACAACACTACAGCGTCCTTCAACGATGCCTGATTTACTGAGTAGATATCCTCTGCCGAGAGCTTAAAGCCCTTCGACTTCATGTCCTTGATGCGGCTTGAGATAAGCGATGGTAGCCACATACCCTTGTCGGCAACTGCCGAGAATGTCGTTGCAAAGAGCAACGCAAATAATAGTAAGGTTCTTTTCATTGTATTTGATATTTGTTGATTGTTTCGTTAGTAGCACGATGGGAGCATCTCCACAAAATACTCCAGCTCGCGACATAAACGCTGCACAGGAAGACCCATAACATTGTAGAACGATCCCTCGATTGACTCTATGCCGATGTAGCCTATCCACTCCTGAATGCCATACGCACCAGCTTTATCCATAGGTTTGTAGTTCTCGACGTAGTAGGCTATCTGCTCCTCGGTCAATTCTGCAAAACGCACCTTGCTCACTGATGAGAATGTATGCTCACGCTCTGCCATACGCAACGTTACTCCCGTAACTACACTATGCTCCTTTCCTGATAGTTCGGCTATCATAGCCTTTGCCTCATCTTCCGACGCTGGCTTCCCCAATACCTTCTTGCCGAGAACTACAGTCGTGTCTGCAGTGATGAGGATATCGTTGCATCGCAGAACAGTAGGGTAGGCATGACTCTTAAGACGTGAAAGATATGGCGCAACGTCGAGAACATCTATAGATGCGGGGTAGCACTCCTCGCACTCAAACTTCTCGGCAAGGCGATACTCTATGCCTGTTGCCTGTAGCAACTCTCTGCGGCGTGGCGATGCCGATGCTAGAATAATGTTGTATGCTTTAAGTTTCTCCTGTAGAAGCATATTGTTGTTACTCAATTTTGATTTAATCCCCAAAGGTACATAACTTTGTTGATTACTACAAATTTTATTTGAATATCAGACATTAAAAAAAGACTATCGAGCATATTTTGCCCGATAGTCGTATGATTGTCAACTGCTTTTTGGTTAAAGCATTGCGATAACCTCCTCGTTTGTGTAGGCGTCTGCACCATAGCAGGTCTTGAGATATGCAAGTCCGCTGATATAATCCTCCTCGGTGAATGAGTCGGTAGCCTCCTTAGCTACCACCACGTCATATCCCAATGAGTAAGCATCTGCCGAGGTGTGTCTTACGCACATGTGAGTGTGAAGACCAGTCATAACCAGTGTCTTAACTCCAAGCTCACGAAGAAGAATATCCAGGTCGGTCTGGAAGAAGCCGCTATAGCGACGCTTTGGTACAACGTAATCTCTCTCTGAGAGACCTAACTCAGGTATCACCTCTGCTCCTGGGGTGCCGGCAATGGCGTGATCGCCCCAAAGTGCAAGCTCTCTGTCGATGTCTTTAATATGAGCATCATTGCAGAAAATTACAGGTACACCCTTTTCGCGAGCTGCATTGAGAAGCTTCGCCGTTGCTGGAACAATAGCTTTGCCACGCTCGCAGGTTAGGGCTCCATAAACAAAGTCGTTGAGCATATCAACAACAAGAATTGCGGGTTTGTTTAATTTGTCCATAGTTTCAAGTGTTAGGTATAATGTTAGTTGTTATCCATTGGCAAAAACTAATTCAAAGTTATAAACTATTTTTCATAAGTGCAAATTTATTCCCCATAATTGTGCTTATATGTGGCGTATATTTTTATTTATTGATAATCTCGATTATCGTATGGAAGGATTCGATTTTTTCAAACGACAGCTTTGTATTATCTTTGCAGACGATAAAATTAAATAATTCGAATATAAAGTTAATTGCTATGGATAAGGCTATTTTGAAGAGTAGAAGTATTGGCTCTATTGTCAACGATAATTTTGCTACGGCACGTGTATTTAAAAGTTTTGGTCTTGATTTTTGCTGTGGTGGCAGTACTGCGTTGGAGGATGCTTGTCGTGTTGCGGGGGTAGATGTAGATGTTGTTGTTGAGGCTCTTTTAGCTGATAATCTGTCCAATATCGGAGCCATTCCTTTCGATAGTTGGCCGACTGATTTGCTTATCGACTATGTTTTGAAGATTCATCACCGTGGTATTCGTACCAATGGACCTCGATTGCTTAATGATATCCGCACTGTCGCACGAGTTCACGGCGACGCTCATCCTGAACTTTTGCAACTTGAGGAGCTTTTTGAGGATTCATTGGTCGATCTTGAGAATCATCTCAGAAAGGAGGAGCAGGTGTTGTTCCCATATTGTTATAAACTATTTGAGGCGAATCTTAATAACGAATCTCTACATCAGATGCATTGTGGAAGTGTCGCTAATCCGATACGTGTTATGCTCGCAGAGCATAGTGACGAGGGAACGCGCTATAAATTCATCCGTGTGTTGATGAAAGATTTTGTTGCTCCAGATGATGCTTGCCCTACATATCGCTTGATGCTCCAGGATCTTGAACTCTTTATGGATTCACTTTTTGAGCATATCCACATCGAGAATAACATTCTTTTCCCTCGTTTTGTGGAGTTGGAATCGTGTAGTGTAAAATAGTTTTTGTGCTCGAAATATTGTTAGTTTGGGGTATACCTATATTAATATATATAATGACTTTTGCTTGTTCTAAACGGACGTTTGTATAATATTCCTACAATCAGTAAGTTATAAAAGGACGTGGAAAAAAGCGAGAAAAATATTTGAAAAAAATTACGAGAAAGTTTGCAATTTAAAAATAAAGCACTACCTTTGCACCCGCAATCAGAAAAACAAACAAGTTTACCTGATGCGCAAAGGTTCTTAAAATAAAGGTTTAAAAAAAATGCTGAAAAATTTGGCGGTTTGAAATTTTTGCCTTACCTTTGCACCACTTTCCGCTTCGAAATTATGAAGCACGAAAGTGAACAAAAATGGTTCTTTGAATTACTGGTTAAATATTGAGAGAAAAGTGTAGTATTTATCTGTCAATTTCCTTTTAGGGAAATATTGAAATAGTCAGGACTCTAACAATACATTAAA
>JAGBUS010000126.1 GCA_017630735.1 Alistipes sp.
CGCTTTATATTTGAGGAGCTTGATAACGATGGCTTGCAGTTTGATATAGAGACCTATCGCCTTATCGCGGATATTTATCGTCAGGAGTGGGAACGATTGGGTGACGGTGTGGAGGTTAAGCCCCATATCTTCATCAATCATCCCGATATAAAGGTGAGTACCACAGCGATAGAGCTTCTAACCTCGGATGATAACTATGTAATCAGTAAGATATGGACACAGAAGGAGGTGCATATCGAGAGTGCCGAGGAGCAGCTATCCGAAGGTGTGCCTAAGGCTATGATGGTCTACAAGTGGCGAACACTCGACAAGCGTATCACCGAGCTTCAGGCTCGCCTTGCCTCTGGTGAGGAGGAGGATGAGAGTGCTGTGATGGCTACGCTGGCTAAGTATCACGCTGTTAGAGTGAAGATTGCACGCACTGCGGGACGACTGATATAAAAAGGGTGAACCCGGAGCGTTAGCGTATCACTACGCTAACTGTGTGCAAACAGAAAATAAACTTAAAAGATGTGTAAAACATATCAAAGATAAACGAATTAGTTACCTTTATCCGAGTCCACCCATATCATCGTGTGGCAAAAGGTGTGCCGAAAGGGGGATATTGATAGGGTAATATAGGTAATAGGGTAATTGACGATGGCAGACTATAAGAATATAAATATTCGTAATAAGCGTGCGACATTCGACTACGAGATTTTGGAGGAGTATGTTGCAGGTATCGTGCTTGTGGGTACCGAGATTAAATCTTTGCGACTCGGCAAAGCCTCGCTCGTGGACTCATACTGCTACTTTGAGCGTAACGAGCTATGGATTAGGAATGTGAATATCGCGGAGTACACATGGGGTACATGTAACAACCATGTTCCTAAGCGCGATAGAAAGTTGCTTCTTAATCGTAAGGAGCTTAACAAGCTACAGCGCGCCCTGCAGGATAGAGGTCTTACGGTTGTGGGTCTTCGACTCTTCCTCAACGATAGGGGATTGGCAAAGGTGGCAGTGGGTCTTGCGCGTGGTCGTAAGTCCTACGATAAGCGCGAGTATATCAAGGAGAATGATGCTAAGCGCGAGATGGATAAGGCAATGAAAGTAAATAGAAGATAGCGATATGGCACTAATTTTATCAATCGAAACAGGTACTGATGTATGCTCGGTGGCTTTGGCTAACGATGGCGAACTCATGGCTCTCCGCGAGAGTGACGAGGGACGCGACCACGCCAAGAAGGTGGCGATATTCGTTGATGAGCTACTCAAGGAGACCGGTGTTCAGCCCTCAGATCTCGATGCTATAGCCGTTGGTAAGGGTCCAGGCTCATACACAGGCTTGCGTATAGGTGTCTCATTCGCGAAGGGTATGTGCTATGCACTCAATATTCCACTTATCGCCATTGGCTCCCTCGATGCTCTAACCAAGGTGGCATGCGAGGACTTCGAGGCAGGTATTCTCGATATCGAGGATGCTGATTGGGCAAATGCTCACCTCTGCCCTATGGTCGATGCTCGCCGCATGGAGGTCTATACACAGATTTTCGACACCAATGGCATCGCTACGACAGATGTATCTGCTGAGATTATCACCGAGGAGAGTTTTGCTCAGTGGCGCAAAGATGGAAAATTTGTAATCTTTGGCAATGGTGCACAGAAATGCTGCGAGGTACTCTCAGATGCTATCTATGTATCAGTGACACCATCTGCACGCGGTATTGTCGCCCTTGCTGAGCAGGCTTTCAATGCATCAAAATTTGAGGATATTGCATACTTCGAGCCGTTCTATTTGAAGGAGTTCTTGGTAATACCGTCAAAGAAAAAGCTCCTTTAATGCGTTATCTTGTTGGGTCTTTTGGCATCTGGCTTGATTGAAAAATGCTCATTTACCATAAGTAAACTCCGCTTTTTCACTCTGCGACCAGCTTCAAAATCCCTCAACAATCTAACGCATTAACGGAATATAGTAGTTAGAAATATTAACTAATAAAGGTGATATACATAACGATACAAGAATTTTAATTTTTAATTGATAGATTATTGCATTGCTGGAAGCGTGCAATTGATATATTATAAAGCGTTAGCTTTATTCCCTTGCTTTCTGAAAATCTGGTAAATTTTTGCGACAACCGAGGAATAAAGTTTGACGCCTACGTCGTTTGGCGTGGGCTTCATTCTCTATTTGGTTGTATGGTTTACCAGAGCCTCAGAAAGCAAATGGATGAGTTTAGTCCCACGCTTTCTATTTGGTATTAACCTGTATGTTGGGGCGCATACGAATATAACAAACAATTATGAAGAGATTTTTAATTCCTGCATTTATGCTATGCTCCTTGACATTTTCGTCATGCGCTACGGTTTTTTGTGGTACCAAAGCTCAAGTAACATTTGAAAGTAATGTTAGTGAGGCAACATTAACTATTGATGGTCGTAAACATAAAAATGTCACATTCCCCTATACTACTGATGTTGAAAGAGGTTTTAATGAAACTATTGTTAAGGCTGAGGCTGAAGGCTATGAAACAACAATGGTCTATGTCGATAAGGTGTTAAATCCTGTATCTATTATCAATCTTACTGATGTGCTTGGTTGGGCAATTGATGTCGCAACAGGTGCAGTAACAAAGCCTGAATACAAGGTTTATGAGATTGAACTTATGAAACTTAAACCTATTGAGGAGTAATCATTTTTCTTATCTATACTAAAAATCCTCTTGGTTAGCCCAAGAGGATTTTTGCTTGTTTGCGCGCTGCATCGGTAATCTCGCTGCCCGAAAGCATCTTTGCTATTTCGTCTACGCGTTCGCTCTTTGTGAGTGGGCGTATATTGGTGCGACCCTCCTCCTTGTAGACCACGAAGTGCGAGCCACTCTTTGAGGCCACCTGAGGCAGGTGGGTAATGTCGATAATCTGCAAATCTAAGGCAAGCGTAGAGATTATATCTCCCATAGCATCGGCAATACGACCCGATACGCCGGTGTCGATTTCGTCAAATATCACCGTAGGTAACTGCTTGCAACGAGCGAGTAATGACTTAATTGCAAGCATAATACGCGAAAGCTCACCTCCTGATGCTATGCGCTCCACAGCCGCGAGTTTGGTTGTGGGGTTAGCAGTGAACATATAGGCTATGCTATCTGTGCCAAGAGGTGTGAACTCCTCGGTTGTCCTAATCTCAACGACAAACTTGGCATCCGCCATACCAAGTTTATTGAGCGTTGTGATGATATGGCTCTCCAAAGTTGCGCATATCCCCTTGCGGCTGTCGCTAAGTCGCTCAGCCACAGCGCGACACTCAGCCTCTGCACTCTCGATGCGTGCCTGAAGCTCTCGTAGTGCAGTATCGCTATTATCGATAGTTGAAAGACGCGTCTCGAACTCCCTGAACTTCACCAAAAGGTCATCGTATGACTCTGCACGATGCTTCATTTCCAACGAGTAGATGGTGTTTAGTCTGTCACTCAACCTCTGCAAGGTCTCAGGGTCGGCATCCAACTTCTCCACCTCGTCAGCTGCTGTTGCGCTTATGTCCTTAAGCTCTGCAAGGACCGACTTTCGACGCTCGGCAATGCTCATGCCCTCAGGGTATCTCTCGCCAAGCGATGATAGCTCACGCTCTGAACGACTAAGTGAGATGATTGCTCCAACCTCCTCATCGTCAAGAGTGTTGCGCAATGTGGTAAGTGCCTCGTTGATATTATCGGCACTCTCCAATATTGCCAACTTCTGCTCGGTATCGCTCTGCTCGTTCTCCTTTAGTTTGGCAGCGCGAAGTTCATCTACCGTATAACGCAACCACTCCTCATCCTTGCGTGCCGACTCCATCTC
>JAGBUS010000127.1 GCA_017630735.1 Alistipes sp.
AAAAATCGGAGCCTCCCGATTGGGAAGCTCCGAAGAGTTTATGGTCAAACGACCGTTATAGGCAATTTATTACTTAAGCTTGCCAATGTAAACAAGACGATACTGTCCTGAAACTGGGCAATCGTAACCTGAACTACCAATCAAAGTAATACAGTAGAAGTCACCCTCCTTCTGAACATTGATAGTTACGTTAGCGAAAACATCAGCGTAGAAGAAAGAGTAAGGCTCACCAAACTGAATACCACCATTGTAAGTATCCATCTCAAGTGCATCAGCAGTTGTGAATGACTGAACAGCAGTGTAATCACCAGCCACGATTGAAGAGAGACCAGGGTTGAACTTGAGGTCCCAAATATAACCATTATCCTGAGCTACACGAACAGCATTGTTTGCATCCAAACCATCTACAAGCTTAGTATAACGGTAGTCCAAATCGTAAGCAACACCCTCACCTGGGATTACGAACTCAGGAACAACCTCTGGCTCAGATGGCTCACCACCCTGGTTCTCAGAACCTGGAGCGTATGTAGAGCCCTCACCGAAGTAGTTAACCTCAACGTATGGAAGCTGAGTCTTAACCTCGATAGAAGAGTTGTCAGACAAAGTAGCAACGATTACGAAGTACTTCTCGTTAGCCTCATCGCAACCATAGTCGCTTGGAGCCTGAGTAGTGATTGAAGTAGCCTCAGTGCGAACGCCGTCCATAACCAATGCTGCAGAGTACTGATAATCCCAACCTGTGTGAGGACCGAACTTGCAAACTACCTCGATGTAGTTGTTGTTCTCGTCATACAACCAGAATGCATACTCAGCATCACCACCGTTGTACTCATAAAGCTCCATCTTGTTGTCCAACTCAGCGCGAACTGGAGCGAAGCCTACTGGCTCTGGCTCTGGCTCTGGCTCTGGAGCAACATACTCGCTTGGAAGGATAAGGCCACTGATAGCACCCTCGTAAACAGCTGTGAATGCAGTGTTTGCATCACCAATATATGCATTTACCTCGATGCGGTACTTACCATCAACCTCTGCAACTGCTACAGTACCACCATTGATATTATCGCGTGTACCATCGCTATACTCAACACGTGAGTAACCACCTGTGTAAACAGCGCCAGCCCAACCACCGAAGTCATAAGTACCCACTGGGATGAAGAATGTATTGTACTCAGAGATGCCGTAGAAGTTCAATACAACTCGGCTACCATCGCTACCGTGAAGATTTACATAGTAGTCGCTGTAGTAGATATCACCTGTAGCTTCAGCAGAACCGTAAGTTACCTCACTTGGCTCTGGCTCTGGCTCTACAGGAGCGTCAGACTTGCTGAATGACTTCTCAACATATACGTACTCACCGTTAGCATTGATTGCCAAAACGCCGAGGTAAACTGGATCTGGAAGACCGTAGTACTCGAACTTAGAAGCAGCAACAGTGTGCTCGCCCTCGCCGAATGTTACGAACTCTGAGTAGTATACATCACCCAAGATAGCTGCAGCAGCCTCCTCAGGATCCATAAATGACTCCTCGTACCAGTTGTAAATAACAGAAACTACCTCCTCGCCGAATGTAGCGTTAACCTCGATATTCTTCTCCTCGTGAGATACAAGCTCGAACTCAGCAGCAGCGTCGAACGAACCCTGTACAAGAGCCTTAGTGCGGAATGTACCGTAGTTGAAGAGGTTCTCAGGAACGAAAGTATGCGTGTACAACTCCATCTCAGTTGTAGCGTTGAATGGATATACGAAGAATACGTACTCTGTATCAGAGTTAAGCATAGGAGCCCAACCTGTCAATGATACAGCAGCAAGCTCAGAAAGCTTAACAGTAGCGTTCATATCACCAACGATAGCACCTGCGCTCAATACACCGTATGCTGAAATCATAGCAGAGAGTGCAGAGTCAAGATCAGTAGCCATACCGATGTTGATAATATCCTGAAGATCTGAAACTGGAGTCCAACCTACTACATAGTAGTTGTAACCAGCGAAGTTGAACTCGCAAGTAGCGTCGTTCCAAGTGATTGTCTCCTCAAGAAGCTTAGCCTCAACATTAACGCGCTTGTAAGAAGCCTTAGCTGCGTTAGTCAAGATAGGCTGCTCAACATAAGAAACCATCTCAGACTCAGTAGTAACGAAGATGATGTACTCCTTACCCAACTCGAATGTGTACTTAGGCCAGAATGCGTTAGCGAGCTGATCTACTGTAAGAGTGTAAACCTCCTCCTCGCATACGCCGTCCTCATACCACTGAAGGTCAACAACGTTCTGGAAACCAGTTGTACGCATTGTAGAAGCTACATTTGCAGTGTACTCGTATGTCCAATCATCGAATGTCTCAGCGAATACGCGGTCACCGTAAGTAGCGTAATCCTCAGCAGCAACGATACCGATATGGAAATCAACGAAGTCAAACATTGGGTTACCCAACTCGTCAACACCGCGGCTCTCAGCAACACTGTTAGTAAGAGTAATGTTACCAGAGTTATCAACAGCGATAGTAAGCTGTGCAAGCTCAACATTTACCTTAAGAACCTTACATGCGCCAGCAGCAGTGTTGAAGTGTACAGATACAACACCCTCCTTAGCAGCCTGTGCAAGAGCTGCATCAGGACCGTAAATCTTCAAAACGTAGTTCTTACCACCAGCAGCCAATGGCATAGGATCAACACCACCCTGGTCGCCAGCCTCAGGAGCAGTAGCCTCCTCAACTGTAGCTGACCAACCGAATGGCTGATTCATTACATTGATATCAACAACAGCATCGTTTACAGCGAAAGCAACATCGCGTACGCCACCTGCAGGTACAAATACACCTGTGCGTGCAGCCTCACACTCGATAAGCTCAGCCTTGTCACCTACGTTGATCTCCTCACCTGTAGCCAAAGTGATAGTAACAGTGCCGTCCTCGTTAACAACAACACCTGCAACTACACACTCAGGAGCAGCCTGAACAGCGATCCAGTTCTCACCGTCTGCGCTAACCTCCAATACACCGTCAACAACACGGTACTGAAGAGCGTCTGGGCAATCGCAAGGTGTGCACTCGTGATCGCACGCTGGCAATACAGTAATCTCCTCGCCATCAGAAAGCTTGATAGTCTGGCTGCCATCCGCATTATCGATAATGTCAACAACAACTACCTGACCATCGATAAGAGCCTTCAAAGCGTCAACCTCTGAGTTGAGCTTATTCTCCAAAGCAGCAACGCGCTCCTGCAATGCAGCAAGCTCTGCCTTAACGTCCTTAATCTCGTTCTTGATGCCTGTATCATCATAAGAACAAGACACTGACAATGTCATAGCAGCAACCAAAGTAGCAGCTACGATCGTCTTGAGGGATGTAAAAATTTTCCTCATAGTGTTAATAATTTTTGGTTAATAAAATTTTAATTTAAGTGTCCTATTTTTTAGATAAGCAGAGACAATACCCCTGCTAATAGTTATGCAAATATATAGAATTATTTTGGAACTGCCCAAACTTTTATTAAATATTTTTGCACATTCATGTAAAAATCTGCATAACCATACGCATACATCCGCAGATATAAGCATAATAAATTTATTAAATTTTTACGAAATCACCCTATTTAATCTCACACAATTATATATCGTCATTGCGAAGAATTGCATTTGCCTTGCCTACTGATACCCTATAGGGTCTATGCAATTCTGTGGCAATCTACAGTTGTTAGACAATTGAAGATGCCCACGTCGGGGCATGAAGGCGATAGACTCCTAACACCCTTGTAGTTGCCCCTCCTCGGCATGACGCATGTATACTTATATATAAAAAGGATACCGACCAATGATGGTCGGTATCCTCACAAATTATATTACTATCCTATTATAGGTAGAAAGGACGTACGTATGTAGCGTTGTAAGATGGAGCAAATGCCTTAGTCTCAACAACAGCCTTAACCTCAGCCTTTGCCTCAGCAACAGGAGCCTCGATAGCCTTAACGTCGAGAGTCATACCTGCGTTCTCGCCGATAACCATAGACTGTGGGAGTGAGAATGCGCTCTTACCAGCAGCGTTAATCTCGTTAACAAGAGTCTTCAAATCCTCGATGTCACCCTTGTTCTCAGCTGTAGCGATTGTGTAGCAACGACCAAGAGTACCTGGGTTACCATTGTTATCTACTGCATAAGCAAATGCTGTCTGCTCCTTGTCCCAGTCTACAACGTAGAATGAGTATGGCTGAGCCTGGTCAATCTTCTTCCATAAGCCATTCAAAGTACCCCAAAGCATTGCATCTGGATAAGCTGATGTATTAGTTACATCGTCTTCTGCCATAGTACCGAAGAGAGTACGTGCGCCATCGAAGTTAGCATACTTAACAACTGTGATAGCCTTACCTGCAGTAGCCGCTGGCTGACCGAAGATAGAGCCGTTCTCGTCATCACCTGACCAGCTACCAACGAACTCTACAGTTGGGTTAACATCACCGAGCTTACCTGTTGTAGCAACGTTCTCAAATGTGTGAACCTTAACAACATGACCTGTCTCTGGTGAGAGTGCCATTACGAAACCTGAGCATGTAGTCTCAGGAGCCAAGCCTGAAGCAGCTGCTGTGTAAGCACCACGGTAGTAGTAGAGGCTAAGAACCTGTGCGATAGTAACTGTAGGATCGAACTGCTGCTGCATCATCATAATCTCATCAAACTGAGCGTTCAACTCCTCAGCAAGAGCGTTAACATCCAAAGCAGAGTACTCATCGTTAGGCATTACGTTGAATGTGTAGTATGTAGTAGACTCAGAAGGAGTTACACCTACAGTAAAGCCGTAAGGAGTTACGTTTGAACCTGTCATTGTGAAGGTTGTATCCTCAGCTGCTGGAGCAGGAAGAGAGCGGAATGTTACCATCTCAGGCTCAGTAGTGATACCACCAGCGTAACCGAACGCGATAACGTAGTAGTCAGTATCTGCAGCGTCGAGCTTATACTTGTATGGGCTATTTGGGCCACCAGTGTAGTCCTGAACACCCTTATAAAGCATTGCGCCGTTGTTCATCCAACCGCCATACATACCTACGATCTCGTTCATAATATCCTCAGCTGTCTTCTCGCCATCCCATGCGCCAATCATCCAGCAGAATGTATCGTCGTTGTTAGATGGAGTAATCAAGATAGCTGCACGCATAGCCTCGATATCGGTTACAGAGATCTCGATTGAGAGCTCCTTTGCCTTTGCCTCACCTGTAGTGTAGGTAGTTGTTGTAAGCTCTGTAGCGATAGTAACCTGACCCTCTGGTGTTACGAAGAAACCAGCAACCATATTGATATACTCGGTATTAGCATTCAAGCCCTCAGCCTGAAGCTTCAAAGTACCCTTATGGAAGATAGCGTTCATAATCTGATTGTCGCTGTAACCAGCCTGACGATATGCGTCAATCTCCATCTGCAAGCAGTACAACAAGAAGCTCTGCTCTGACATACGGTATGCACCCTCAGGATCGGTATATGCATCGAAAGTAGCCTTTGGAAGGGTATAGAAATACCATACATCGTTGTCGTTAGATGGAGTTACTGTGTATACAGCAGTATTGCCATCAACCTCTGTCTCAATCTCGAATGTTACCTCGAGAGTAGCAGCTGCAGCTGTAGTAACCACAGTCTTAGATACTGCAGTGTTAGCAGCGTAATCGTTAGCAGCGTCAACACCGAAGATAATGATATAGTAGCGTGACTCAGGAGCAAGACCCTCGAACAAACCATCGGTGATAGCACCCTTGTCAACGATAGAAGGCATATACTCAGCCAATGTCTTACCCTTAGAGCGTGCCTCCTCCTCAAGATCCATCATAAGCTGCTGTACGAGGAACTCGTCACGTGTGTACTCCTCTGCTGTCTCAGCATCGTACAATACGCAAAGGTACTCAGCCTCAAGGTTTGATGGAGTTACTGTGTAAGCAACTGAAGATGAAGTTACCTCACCAAGCTCAACTGCGAAAGTTGTCACTGATGGTGTTGGATCCTCTGGACCTGGCGTTGGCTCAGGAGTAGGCTCCGTACAAGCAACGAACGATAGCGTAAATGCCATCATAAGTGCCATCAAGAAATTAATTTTCTTCATAGTTAGTAAATTATTAAGGTTTTATTAAATATGTGATTCACAATATATTATGCAAATTCCCATCCCGTAATCGTGCAAAAAAACACTTTCCACGATACAAAAATACACCTTTTGCCCTTATTCACAAAATTTTAGACCACTTTTTGCAGAAAAAAAAGGCTATCCAACGATAATGTTAGATAGCCCTCTATTCCTTCCCTGCCTTTAAGGTATAGTCATTATTGAAGTTTACCTGTCCAGCTGAGAGTAATCTTATGAGCTGGGTCGGCATCGTCAGTAGCGTCGATAACAATGGTATATGTGCCATTGTCATTTGCTGTGATGGTCACAGTGCCGCCATACAACGGAGCCTGCGACACACATAGACCATCCTTGTAGACCATATAGAGTGAGCCAAGAAGCAAATCGGCATCATCGGCAACACGGAAGCCAGGAACAAAGACATTAGGGCGGAAATCGGGCTTTGTCTCATCCTCAGCGGAGAAGCCCGAAGCCTCGTATGTACCTGTGAAATCGGTGGTTGAGTTATTTAAGAAATCGATAACAAGGTAGGTGCCATACTTCATTCCTGCGTTGCAGACGAACTCTATACACCAATTGTTATAACCACACTCCCAATAGTCGCCATAGCTGCTAACAGAGGCAGTACAGTTAGAGACATCGATAACTGCATCACCCGTAAGGCTTGATACACAGTCAGATATTATAGATGCCGTTAGAGAGTAGTCACCATCGAAGCTGACGTGATACTCCTTCTCATCAACAACAGCTATAAGCTCGAAGTGGTTGCCAGAGACTGTGAGCTTGGCATCCTCAAGAGCGAGAGCCCAGCCCTCCATATTCTCATCTACCCACGAGTAATCGGTATTGCCGATGTCAACAATAGTATACTCCTCGAAGCTCAAAGATAGGTCGTATGTGTACTCTCCATCGGGGATACGGATATTATCCATATCCTCGGGCATCGGAGCCATAAGGTCCAAACGGAAATACTCGCCACCTGCTACAGCAGCACCATCGACAAAACCATCCTTTGTAAGGATAATCCAATAGTGGCCTACGCCCTCACGAAGATTATCGCCATAGTAGCTACCAACAAGCTGATTAGCAGCAACATTCACAACCTCGTTATGTGGGGCGTCAGCATTACCCTCCTGATGTATTGCAACATACTTCGTCTCACCATTGAAGCTAATGCGAATCTGCGCTGTACGAGCCTCATACTCATCATTGACTGCAACCATAGCACATATAATCCCCTGCTCTTCGGTGTTAAGGGCCGTAATCATAGCTTCATTGTCTGTAGCTACGTCGACCAAAGAGTAATCGCCACCTCCGAGAGTGTAGCTTACAACAACGATACCTCCCTCAGCACCGACATTTACCTCTACATCCGAGGTAATCTCGAAATTCACAGGCTCTGGAGTGGGAACTTTCTTTTCACACGACATTGCAACGAGCGATACAACAGCCAGTAGAATAGATATAAACTTTCTCATAGGTTATAAGTTTTAGCATTATTATCTCATTAACAAGACAAAGATATAAAAATTCTCAGAATCAGCAATAAAAAAATATCGTGGGACGTACCGAAGTACAACCCACGATATCTTATATAGGAGTGAAGAATTACATCTTCTTACCTACGTTGGTCTTCTTTGCACCCTTAGCAGCAGAAGCCTTTGCAGCAGCCTTAGGAGCACGTGAAGCTGTCTTCTTCTCAGCTACAACTGTTGCGTCCTCAGCAGCGTCAGTTGACTTCTTGCGTGAACGACGTGTCTTAGGCTTAGCCTCAGCAGCAACTACTGGAGCCTGTGCACCCTCAGTGTAAGTAGCGTTGAAGTCAACGAACTCGATGATACACATATCTGCACCATCACCAAGACGGAAACCAGTCTTAAGGATACGTGTGTAACCACCTGGACGCTCCTTAATAAGTGGAGCGATAGTGCGGAACAACTCTGTAACCGCCTCCTTCTGCTTCAAATATGAGAATACGATACGACGCTGGTGTGTAGTATCCTCCTTAGACTTTGTTACCAATGGCTCGATGAACTTCTGAACAGCCTTAGCCTTAGCAATTGTAGTCTGAATGCGCTTGTGCATGATAAGCGAAACAGCCATGTTTGAAAGCATAGCCTTACGGTGGCCCGCCTGTCTGCCAAGATGATTAAAATTCTTATTGTGTCTCATAATTAATCTTTATCAAGTTTGTAGATAGATACGTCCATACCGAACTTAAGGTTGAGAGTTGCTAACAACTCATCGAGCTCTGTGAGCGACTTCTTACCAAAGTTGCGGAACTTAAGCAACTCATTGCGGTGAAGATTCACAAGGTCACCAACTGTCTCAACATCAGCTGCCTTCAAGCAGTTCAGAGCGCGTACGCTCAGATCCAGATCGATCAGCTTGGTCTTCAAGAGCTGACGCATATGCAGTACATCCTCGTCAAACTCCTCGGCGCCACCGTTCTCCTCCATATTGAGGGTGATCTTCTCGTCCGAGAAC
>JAGBUS010000128.1 GCA_017630735.1 Alistipes sp.
AAGCATCAATAAAATCCTTTTCATACGATAATTTATATTAGTTGTTAGTAATTCGTAGAACAACGAACATTATTGCTAAAAAAAGAGGCTGTCTATTTACAGCAACTCTCCTTCTTACATACGCACTGACCGAAGAACTCGCCAAATAACTTGTTTGCTAACTGCCAATTCTCTCGGTTGATACAATACTTAACCTTGGGAGTCTCCACCTCACCTTGAATAAGCCCCGCCTCTTTCAACTCTTTCAAGTGTTGAGATACGGTTGCCTTGGCAATCGGCAACTCCTCGTGAATATCACCAAAGTAGCACTCCGTCTGCTTGGCAAGAAATCCGAGAATAGCGATGCGTGCAGGGTGTCCCATTGCCTTTGCAAAGCGTGCAACCTGCTCTTGATTAAGTGTATAATCTTTATTTGCCATAGTATCTTCGTTTGTTATTGTTCGCAAATATACGAACAATAATCCAAAGTTCCAAATCCACCAGTCAAATCATCATATAATATTTTCAACACAAAAAAAACAACCGCCATAATGTCTAACATTACAGCGGCTAGATATGAAGATATGTTATGTATTGAAGGTGTTATTCTTCTTCGTCAGGTTCTACTCCTCGTTCGTGTTCGTCAATGAAGGAGTGTATGTAATCCTCTCTCACATTTCGTGCTGTCAGGTTGAATGAGAAAATGGGATAGGATGTATGGGATATGTGCAATTTGAAAAACGCCCGTAGAAGTGTGTAGAAACGGGGTCGGTGCATTTTTGGTGCAACTTTTTGGGCATAAAAAAAGTCTACAAGGTTGAAAATCAACTCCTTGTAGACTATTCAGAGCGGAGAGGGAGGGGATTGGCTACTACGCTCCCGATGGTCGCTCCGCTTAACGCCCATCCCTTCTGCTCGCCGCAGGGGCCCTTGCAAGCCTACTGCGCAAAAAACGGCAAGCCGCCCACTTTGTTTTCACACCTTCGTCTGCAAGTAAACTTGCGCCAAAGGTATAAAAACAAAAGGTATCGATTTCTCGATACCTTTTTGCTTCGTGGTCTTGCGGAGAGGGAGGGATTCGAACCCCCGGAGCCTCGCAGCTCAACGGTTTTCAAGACCGCCGCAATCGACCACTCTGCCACCTCTCCAAAGGACAAAAGTATAGCATTTTTTCTAAACCACCAAATATTTTTGAAAAAAAAAATTACTCTTTTTCATGTGGTGTAGCTTAATGTGCAGACAAACAGTGAGATATACGGATAAAAAAGTTTTCACAAAAAAAGCAACTTTTTATCCGAATTCCCGAAAAATCGCAAAAATGCGAGAAAATGCCAAGTTTTGTCGTGTTAGTTTTTCGGTGCGTAGTAATATAATTTTTGTGGTTTTTAGTGTGAAAAGTCGCAAAAAAGTGTTAATTTCGCATTATTAAAACATGATAGCTTATGGTAACCTTTATAATTTGTCTTGTTGCTCTTGTTGCGGCATATTTCCTTTATGGCGGGCTTATGTCGCGCATCGCAGGCATAAATCCTAAGGCTGATGTGCCATCTAAGACTATGTATGATGGCGTCGACTACATCCCAATGCCACGTTGGAGGATATTCCTCATTCAGCTCCTAAATATTGCAGGTACTGGTCCAATCTTTGGTGCGATACTTGGCGCGTGTTATGGTCCAGTAGCATTTTTATGGATTACATTGGGTGGTATCTTTGTGGGTGCCATGCACGACTATTTGTCTGGTGTTATCTCGCTACGTAATGGGGGTAAGAGTCTCCCAGAGATTATAGGTAAGTATCTTGGTGGCGGTATGCACAAGGTAACGCTCGTGGTGATACCTATACTTATGATCTTGGTTGGTGCGGTGTTTATTGTAACGCCGTCGCAGATTCTCACCGACAAGACCGATATCCCATATCTCGCGTGGGTGGGAATAATCATTGTCTACTATTTTATAGCTACGATACTTCCTATAGATAAGATTATAGGTAAGATTTATCCAATCTTCGGTGCTGCGCTTATTTTTATGGCGTTGGCATTCTTTGGAGTATTGCTCTTTGGCGATTACACAATTCCTGAGTTGACAAACGTGCAGAATATGCACTTCAATGCAGAGAATTTGCCTATCGTGCCAACGTTGTTTATAAGTATCGCCTGTGGCGCGGTATCGGGCTTCCATGCAACGCAGTCGCCACTCATGGCACGTTGTGTCACCTCGGAGACTCAGGCACGTCCTGTCTTCTTCGGTGCTATGATCTCGGAGTCTATCATCGCGCTTATATGGGCAGCTATGGCTATGGCGTTCTTTGGTGGCGTGGAGGGTCTCAATGGCTTTATGGAGGCTAATGGAAGTAATGCCGGTGTTGTTGTGTCGTTGATTAGCGATACTACGCTTGGCAAGGTTGGTAGCATCCTGGCTATCTTGGGCGTTGTAGTGGCACCTATCACCTCTGGAGATACGGCGTTCCGTTCTGCACGACTTATTATCGCCGATATGATAGGTTATGACCAGAAGCCTATATATAAGCGTCTCGTTGTCAGTCTACCGCTCTTCGCGATAGGTATTGGCATCGCGTTTGTCGACTTCGATGTCATCTGGCGTTACTTTGCGTGGTCTAACCAGGCGTTGTCGGTATTTACCCTATGGATGATTACAGCATGGCTTATGCGTAAGGGTAGTGGCTTCTATATCCTAGCCCTTGTGCCTGCAATATTTATGACCTATATATGCTCATCATTTATCTTTGTATCTACGCAGTTTGTAGGCATGGGTGCAGTGGATGCAGCATACATATATGGTGCAGCTGTTACAGCCGTTGTTTCAGGATTATTAATGCTTAAAATACGTAAGGATGTCAAACGTGGAGCTACAGTTTAACCCTACCGAGGATCAGTCTTTTGAGCTTGAGGGTAAGGGACGATATAATTTTGTTCGCCATAAGGAGCGCGTAGATAAACTTGTCGCGGAGGGTCGTTATAATGAGGCTTGCGAGGCACGTTATGAGGCTTTTCAGATTATTGTAGATGCTTTGCCCGAAGATGAGGCTATGCCACTGCATTGGGAGCATCCTAATAGCCGTGCTGCGCTCTCTATTATCTATGGCTCGGCTGTAGACCATTTCCGTATTGGCGATGTGGAGATGGCTATGGCACAATTGGAGATGCTTCTCGATTGTGACCCAGAGGACCATTTTGAGAGCATTAATCTGCTCGCCTTGTGCTATATCGCAATGGAAGAGTGGGAGGCGTATGATGATATGGTTATAGACCTTACGGATAAATCTGCCGAGGCTGTTGTTGCGCGCCTGTGGGCATCATATCAGCGCGATGGTGAGATTGATAAGACGTTGTTGTCGCTGCTAAAGTCGCGCCATAAGGCTTACTATGCCGAAATCATCGCTGCGGAACATCCCGACGATGATACGTTTAGAAAGGATATCGCATCTGCACGCCCCTCTCAATCCGCTGAGGCACGCGAATGGTGGTTGCTCACCGAGCCTCTATGGAGCGAGTTTCCAAAGTTTATCGAAGCTTTGAAATAAGGGGTGAGTGGTCGTTTGGTGCGAGCCATCGTTACCTGCAGAGTAAAATGACAAAAGACAGCTTTTAGGCTGTCTTTTTTTGTCCTCATACCGGAAAACGAGACTCGAACACAGTTTGGTAGACTCGTTTTTTATTATTCGTGGTGGTATGGCTCGTTTTTGAGAATGGTAAAAGCACGATAGAGTTGCTCGGTGAAGATGGCGCGTACAAGCTGATGGGAGTAGGTCATCTTCGAGAGTGAGAGCTTGCTATTGGCGCGCTGGTATACTGCGTCTGAGAAGCCGTATGGTCCGCCAATGATATATACAAGGCGTTTCACGCCCGATGACATGCGGCGTTGCATAAGCTCAGCAAACTCTATCGAGCGAAGCTCCGCGCCATGCTCATCAAGCAGGGCTACATGGTCCGACTCGTTGATAAGTCGAAGTATAGCCTCGCCCTCCAGGCGTTTCTGCTCCGCCTCGGAGAGCTTACGTGTGTTACGCACATCGACAATGGTGGTGATGGCAAAGCGTACATAGTGGTTGATACGCTTGGTGTACATCGTAACCAACGCCTCGACCTCCTTCATATCGGTCTTGCCTACGACGATAAGTTCTACATTCATAATGCGTTACGTTGTTATCCTCCTGCCTTTTTACATTTATATCCCGCCTTTGTGAGAAGCTCAACAACGCGGTCGCGATGGTCGCCCTGGATGATAATTTCGCCATCCTTGGCTGTGCCACCAACGCCGCAGCTCTTCTTCAAATCCTTGCCCAGGGTGGCGAGGTCGTCGGCACTGCCCACAAAGCCACGTACCACTGTAGCAACACGTCCGCCCTTAAGTCTGTCGAGCCAAATTTTGAGGTTTTGCTTCGAGGGGTCGAGTGTTGTCTCCTCGGTCTCCTGGTCGGTAGTATAGTTGAAGTCGGGGTTAGTGGAGAATACAACACCCAGACGCTCTTTCCAATCGTTTGACATAGTATTAAATAGCTATTTTCTTTATAATCTCCACAAAGTTATGAATTTTTTTTGTAACTTTACGATATGAAACCGAAGAAACGATTTAGTCGCCGCCGTGATCTTGCGGCATATAATCCTCAGCAGTTGCCCGATATTTTGCCTCCTGAGGATGATAGATATTTGGTGAGGGTATATGTCGAGGGGTATGAGGATGTCGCCTTCTGGCGCGGTATCTTCGACCATTTTCGTAATCCATATCTACGTTTTGAGATATCGGTGCCTAATCGAGATGACCTGCCTAAGGGTAAGAAGGTTCTGATGTCGATGATAGGGCGCACATCTATGGAGGATGTGTTGTTGTGTGTGGATTCCGACTTCGACTACCTCTTTGATGGTGCTACGGAGCAGTCGCGCGAGATACTGGGTGCAGAAAATATGTTTCATACATATACCTATGCCACAGAGAATTATCTATGCTATGCGCCCTCGTTGCGAAATGTATGTGTGAAGGCGACTAAGAACGATACGCGCATCTTCGATTTCGAGCGTTTCATGGCTGCGTATTCGAGGATTATATATCCGCTCTTTTTGTGGTATGTATATTCGGCACAGCTATCGCATGAGAGTGTTTTCACGCTTGCTGAGTTCCGCTCGTCGGTGCGCTTAGGTTATGTCGATATTCGTCGCAATGGCGAGAATACGTTGGCATGGCTGGAGCGTAATGTGGAGCGTAGACGTGTTGCGCTGGAGCATGATAATTCCGATATGGTGAAGGCTGTAGAGGAGTTAGGCGAGAGGTTGAAGTCGAAGGGCGTGAAGAGCGATAATTGCTATTTATATATGCATGGTCATACGTTGATGGATAATGTTACTATGCCGCTGCTTATGGCGGTGTGTGATAAGCTTCGCCAGCTCTCGGTAGCCAAGATTAATAACTCTAAGGTGGAGGGTGTAGCGTTGAAGAACGAGCTTAGCAACTATACAAATACGCTTCGCTCGATACGCGATGTTCTGCTTGATAATGAGAACTATACATCGTGTCCTCTATATAAAAGGCTTCGTGATGACATACAGCAGTATCTCGATGTTATGATTGGTCGTATCAAGGCTGAGCGTCCTGAGCCTGTCATTTTAAGGTGTAATTTCGAGCCGTAAAATTGTTGGTCGGAGCATTCAGAAAATATCTTTTGAGTGGGGTTTTTAGGTCTTTTAAGGCGTAAAAAAGACGTCAAAACATTACAATTTGCACATTTTACTAATATTTTTTAGAGGAAATGCTTGTATTTTCAATAAATGTGCGTATATTTGTAAAGTTGAAAAATAAGTATATTTAACCTTAAACCTAAATAATATGTCTAATCAATGTCCGGCTACTTGCCATTCATACGTCTTAGAGCCTGAAGCAGGTTTCTCACTTATCACTCTTAAGGCTGGTGAGAAGATGGTGGTCGAACGTGGTGACGTCAATAGTTTGTTGTTCCTCACCGCTGGTAACTTCGAGATAACCTCGGAGGAGCGTCGCGATTATACTGTACGTGAGGGTCACTTCGTATTCTGCTTCCGTGCTTACCATTATGAGCTTACTGCTCTAACCGATGTGGAGATTGTTCGCGCTCATTTCATTGCAGCTGGTGCGGCATGTGATATGATTCCATTCAATAGCATTGTGGGTAAGATCAAGAAGATAAACTACAAATTTACCCAGGTGGCGATGAATGAGCCTATGATGCTACTATTGCAGTCGATGAAGATGTACCTCTCTAACTCTATGCACTGCAACCACTTGCATCGTGCGAAGATTCAGGAGATGTTCGTAATCTTCAAGTTCTTCTATACTCCTCAGGTTCAGCTTCGTACATTCTATAACCTCTTCGATCGTAACCAGTCATTCGTGTCGTTGGTGCGTAACAACGCTCCACGTGTTAAGACCGTTGAGGAGTTGGCGGATATCTGTGGCTTCAGTATCCAGCACTTCAACAATATGTTCAAGCATGAGTTCAACGATACGCCTTATAGCTGGATGCAGAAGCAGCGTATCATGGAGATTGAGCGTCTCTTGACAGAGACAAATGTGCCACTGAAGAGCATCATTAAGATGTATAGCTTCACTAACCACGGTCACTTTGCGTTGTTCTGCCGTAAGTATCTGAAGAAGACCCCTTTGAAGATTCGTAAGGAGGCACGTGCTAAGCGTGAGGGTCAGCAGGAGCAGGTGTCTGAATAAGCTGTCTAACAAGGCTGCTCTCGCTCTCAAAATCCTCATTTACGCTTAGTAAACTCCGCTTTTTCGAGCTTCGCAAGCCTAAAATCAGCTCTTGTTATAGAACTTCTTATAAATTGGGATTGCCTAACAAAAACATGTTAGACAATCCCTTTATGTTTGATAGCCTTTTTTAGCCTCGTACGTAGTGGGGCATCTCTTCGGGAATCTCTAATGAGAACTCAACGAGACCACATACCTCATCCTTCTCGTACCATGGTGCTTGGTAGATGAGCTTGCGTAGTGCGCCCTTTTGTATGGTGTAGGCATTCACCTCGCCATTGGTGATTAGGCGGTTGATAATCTCGCGTGAGCGTGCTGAGTGGCATGGCATCATCGAGCGACCACGCATATCGCCGTTTACCTCGTGTGAGCGGTGGTTTTGGTATAGTATCACACCGTCGAGGTCACATACTGTGATGGCGCAGCTCTTAAGGTTGTCACCCCAGGGGCAACGGATATTCTCAAAGTCCATAATCGTGTAGGGTTAATATGTTTTATTAGTTTATTCGATATACGTTTCTTATGCCCTTGATGCGGCGTAGGGAGTGTAGCAGCATATCTACAACACCTGCGCTTGGCACCTCGACAGTAAGCTGTGCCGTGGCTGTGCCATCGCCCTTAGGCGTATAGTTTATTCCTCGCACGGCAAGCTTAAGCTCCTTGCTTGCTACGTCCATAATCATTGTAGCAAGACCTGGGATATCGGCAGCCGAGATATATACGGTGACGCGGAAGGCTCCGGCAGCATCGCTTCTCCAGCGCGCCTCGATAACACGGTAGGGGTAGCGTTCACGCATACGGCGAGCATTAGGGCAGTCGCTACGGTGGATGGTAATACCACTATTTATAGTGATAAAGCCGAAGATGTCATCGCCCTTAATAGGGTTGCAGCAACGACCAAATTTATACTCTATATTATTTATCTTATCGTCGATAACTAGGGCATCACTACTGCGCGATGTCTCCTCGCCACGCTCCTCACGTAGGCGCAGTTTGCGCTCCTCGACCTCGGCAGCAGCATTGCGACGCTCCTCGTCAGCCTTGCCTGAGAGCCAGTGCTGGAGAATCTCTTTTACGTGACCAATCTCTATCTTTTGGTCGGCGATGGCAACATACAGCTCATTGCCTGTGCGTATCTTGAAGTGCTTGCACAGGTAGGCTACAGCCTCGTCGATGGCGAGGTCGAGCTTCCAGTTTTTTAGCTTACGCTCCAGCTCCTCGCGACCTAAGCGGGCATGCTTAGCACGCTCCTCGCGCAGGTAGACGCGTATCTTGTTGCGGGCACGCTGTGTGACGCAGAAGCTGAGCCAGTCGGTCTTAGGTGTTTGGTCCTTGCGTGTTATAATCTCGCATATATCGCCATTCTTGAGTCGCTCCTTTATAGGTACTACGCGACCGCCAATCTTTCCGCCTGTGCATATCGCACCCAGCGAGGTGTGTATGTCGAAGGCGAAGTCCAAGACCGTAGCACCCTCAGGTAGCTTGCGTATGTCGCCCGTAGGGGTGAAGACAAATATCTCGCCCTCGGCAGGCTTCGCCTCGAAGCGGTGAGCGATAGACTCGGAAGGTGTATCTTCAAGGAGCTGGCGTAGGTGGCGCAACCACTCCTCTGCGCCCATGCCACCCTGCTTAACGCCCTTATATCGCCAGTGGGCAGCGATACCGCGCTCGGCAACCTCGTCCATACGCTCGGTGCGTATCTGCACCTCCACCCAGCGACCGCTATCGGTAACAACGGTGGTATGCAACGACTCGTAGCCAGTCGACTTAGGGATAGATATCCAGTCGCGCATGCGCTTAGGGTTAGGCTTATAGAGCGAGGTGACGTGTGAGTAGGCTGTCCAGCAGAGACGCTTCTCGCTCTCCAGTGGACAGTCGATGATGATGCGGAGGGCAAAGATGTCGTATACGCCCTTGAATGGCACTTGCTGCTTCTTCATCTTCTGGTAGATGGAGAATACCGACTTTGTGCGGCTCTTAATATGATATTTTATGCCATCCTCATCAAGGAGCTTAAGCACAGGGGTGAGGAACTCCTCGATGAAGGCGAGACGCTCCTCTTCGCTATCCTTTAGCTCGGTAGTGATATGGTTATATGCCTCAGGCTCAATATATTTCAATGATAGGTCCTCCATCTCACTCTTGATGGTGTAGAGACCCAGCTTATGTGCTATCTCGGCATAGAGATTGAGGCTCTCCCAGCTCTTTGAGAGGCGTTTTTTCTCAGGGAATATATCGAGCGAGCGCATAACCTCCAGGCGGTCAGCAAGCTTTACAAGTATCACTCGTGGGTCCTCGGAGTAGGATACAATCATGTCGCGGAAATCCGATGCCTGCTCCTTCGACCTCTTTAGCTTAATATCGGAGATTTTGCAGAGCGACAGGGCGATACCGAGCACCTCCTCGCCATATTGGTTACGTATGTGGGTGGTTAGCTCCTCAAGGCGTGGGTCGTGGCTCTGCACGGCGATGCGTACAACGTCGTGAACGATGGCTGCGATGGTTGAGTTACGTCCCAAGCCGATATCCTCGGCAATGATGCGTGCCACTGCAACATCGTGGTCGAGCATAGGCGTGCCGTCGTAGCGTAGCTTGTCGCTTAGCTCATTTGCTGCGAAGCGTAGGGCATCGTCGACCATTGTCTGTGTCTTTTCCGAGAACTGCGATGCTACAAAAGCTCGGAAATCGTTATATCTATCTAATAATGAACACATAATCGTAATGTTTAATCTTTGTAAACCACAACTAAGTCGTCGTCGCCTAATGAGTAAAGTCTGCGCTCCTCCTCGGTGGCGAAGCTACTTACTGCAGTGCGCTCCACACGGAAGCCTGCCTCGCGTAGGCGATCGTCGTAGTCACGACCATAGATACGTCGGTGGTCATACTGACCGAAAAGCTCGGTGCGCAGCTTAGGGTCGGTGATTGTGTCGTCCTCGAATGTCGTGGCGCGGTTACGCTCTTCAGGGACAAGCATTATGCCCCAACCGCCACTGTGGAGAACTCTATATAGCTCGCGCATAGCTCTACGGTCATCCTCGACATGCTCCAAAAGGTGGTTGCATATCAGAACATCTATCGAGCTATCGGCAAGAGGTATCTGCTGAACATCGAAGTGCATATCTGCAAGCGGAGACTCCAGGTCGGCAGTGATATAACCCTCGCTGCCGCGATACATCTTCTTGAAATGGCGCATTAGCGACACCTCAGGGGCGATATGTAGTAGGCGCGGATGGTCGTTGAGGAGCGTCGTGTTGCGAGTTATCCATAGCCATATCATGCGGTGACGTTCGAGCGACAGGCAGTGTGGGCAGAGGGCATCTTCGCGCGAGGTGACATAGCCGTAGGGCATAAACTTACGTCGCTGCGTACCACATATAGGGCATCTACGACCACGACCGATGTAGAGGATACCCATGAGGGGTACCATCCACTCTGCTATGCGCTGTAGCCAGCTGCGTGGGATATGATTTAATGCCCAGCGGATAAGGTTTTTCATGGTGGCTATAGTGTCGTGTTGTCGATGATTGCGTCAAGCTCCTGCTTAGTATCTACGAGCTGTGCGCGGCATATCTCAATAAGCTCCTTAGCGCGTTTTGTCGCCTCGGTAAGCTCGTCAATGCCCAGCTCGCCACTACGTAGACGCTGGAGGATGCTCTCTAACTCGGTAATAGCCTCGCCGTATGGTATCTGTTTCTTGGATGCTTTCTTAGCCATGTTATATCGTTTTTGTGTTTATACTCTTTATCTCTGCATCTATCTCGCCATCAGTGAGTTTGATGTTGATAGTGTCGTGAATATGTGCATCTCTTGTCGAGGCAATAACTCCTTCCGTGCCACGTACTACGGCAAATCCCAGCTTAAGGATATTATCTACCGAGTAGGTGTTTATAAGTCTCTCTGCCTCGTTGAGACGCTGTTGTTCGGTGCGGAGGGTCTGCTCAACATGGTTGTTGATGGCAGTGTTGAGGTTGTTAACCCTGAATAGCTCTGCCTGAATACGCTCCGATGTTAGCTGCTTAAGCTCAGCGAGATATTGGAATGTGCGAAGGTTCTCGTGGTGGAGCTTTTTAATCACAAGCGTAAATATCTCGGATGAGAAGGTCGATAATATCATCAGCTCGGTGTCTATGCCCTCAGCAAGTGTGGTGGCTACGGCAGTAGGGGTCTTGCACATGGTGTGGGCAACCATATCCGTAACCGAAATATCCTTGTCGTGTCCGATGCCTGTGAGGACGGGCAGTGGGAATTGTGCTACGTAGGAGGCTATGTGATAGGAGTCAAATAGGCTGAGGTCGCTTGTTGAGCCTCCACCGCGTATGATGGCTACAGCGTCATACAGCTCCTCCTCGTTGGCAATTGCCGATAGGGCATTTAGTATGCTTTGCTCAGCACCCTCACCCTGCATAAAGCTCTCAAAAAGAGTTATTTGAAAGCGATAGGGTGAGCGACTAATCTCCTTTATAAAGTCACGATAGCCCGCAGCTGTGCCACTCGAAACAACAGCTATGCGGAGTGTGGGGCGTGGTAGCGTTAGTTCGTGGTTCATATCCCACACGCCATCTGCCTCAAGGCGCGCTATGGTCTCGCGACGTCGACGCTCTACCTCACCGAGGGTATAGCTTGGGTCGAGGTCGATAATCTGTAGCGAGAAGCCGTAAACTTCGTGGTAGGTCACCACAACACGTATTAGGATGCGTATGCCTGCCGTGAGCTCAGAGCCTGTGGCTGAGATAAAGAGATTAGCTATTTGCGTGTATGCCGAACGCCATATCACGGCACGTGCCTCGGCACGCGGAGCACCCTCATTATTGCCCTTCTCAATGAGGTTGAGGTAGCAGTGTCCTGAGCGGTTAACCTTAAGCTCCGAAATCTCGGCACTTATCCATAGGGGCGTGCTGAAGCGACCCTCAAGCGTGGCGCGCACCATGCGTTGCAGATCGTAGAGCGTGAGGCTCTCCTGTGGTGATGTGTCGAAATTTAGCTGTTGCTGGCTCATTGCGGTTATAGTAATATTACGGCATGCTCTGCAGGGAGCTCCTTGTTTGCT
>JAGBUS010000014.1 GCA_017630735.1 Alistipes sp.
GAGGAGCACATCGACGAGATTATCGAGTCTGGCGCAAAGACCATTCTTTTGCACAACGAGAACCCATCGGGTATCGACTTCTCGATTATCTACAACACACTACATAAGGATCCATGTAACTCCGAGAAGGAGGCCGTGGTTTACATCTATAGGCAGTTGCGCGCTTCGGAGCCACCCGATGAGGCTACTGCTCGTGACGTTATCGAGAAGTTGTTCTTCTCGGACAAGCGTTATGACTTGGGCGATGTGGGTCGTTTCCGTATCAACAAGAAGTTGGAGTTGTCTACCGACCCATCTATCCGTACCCTTACTCGTGAGGACATCATCGAGATTATCAAGTACCTCATCCAGCTTATCAACTCGAAGGCTGATGTGGACGATATCGACCACTTGTCAAACCGTCGTGTTCGTACCGTAGGTGAGCAGCTTGCTAACCAGTTCTCAGTAGGTTTGGTACGTATCGCTCGTACTATCCGTGAGCGTATGAACGTTCGTGATAACGAGGTCTTCACACCTGAGGATTTGATCAACGCCAAGACTTTGGCAAGCGTTGTAAACTCATTCTTCGGTACCAGCCAGTTGTCACAGTTCATGGATCAGATCAACCCATTGGCCGAGATTACACATAAGCGTCGTCTTTCAGCGTTGGGTCCTGGTGGTCTTTCACGTGATCGTGCAGGCTTCGAGGTTCGAGATGTACACTACACACACTATGGTCGTCTCTGTCCTATTGAGTCTCCTGAGGGTCCTAACATCGGTTTGATCTCTTCTTTGTGTGTTTACGCAAAGATTTCAGACATGGGCTTTATCGAGACTCCATACCGTAAGGTAGAGGGCGGTATCGTAGACCTTAATAATGATAATATCCGTTACTACTCAGCAGAGGAGGAGGAGGGTCAGATTGTTGCTCAGTCAAACGAGCAGTTCACTGACGACGGTCACTTTATCAACACTGACCGTATCAAGGCCCGTTTGGGTGCTGACTTCCCTGTTGTACACGATACAGAGGTTAACCTCGTAGACGTTGCTCCTAACCAGGTTGCATCTATCGCTGCGAGCCTTATCCCCTTCCTTGAGCATGATGATGCTAACCGTGCGTTGATGGGATCTAACATGATGCGTCAGGCAGTGCCATTGGTGCGTCCCGAGGCTCCTATCGTAGGTACAGGTATCGAGAAGGATATGATCGTGGATAGCCGTGTTCAGGTTGTTGCTGAGGGCGATGGTGAGGTTATCTTCTCTGACGCTACTCGCATCGAGGTTCGTTACGAGCGTACTGAGGATCAGCAGATCGCATCGTTCGCTCCAGAGGTTACTGTTTACACATTGCCTCGCTACCGTCGTACAAACCAGAATACGACAGTTACCTTGAAGCCTACAGTTCTTACTGGCGAGAAGGTGACTAAGGGTCAGATTTTGACTGAGGGTTACTCAACCGAAAAGGGTGAGTTGGCACTTGGTCGTAACCTTAAGGTGGCGTTCATGCCATGGAAGGGTTACAACTTCGAGGATGCGATTGTTATCTCGGAGCGTATCCAGCGTGAGGATATCTTCACATCAGTACATGTTGACGAGTATATCATGGAGGTTCGTGACACTACGCGAGGTGTTGAGGAGCTTACATCTGATATTCCAAATGTATCTGAGGATGCAACTAAGGATTTGGATGCAAATGGTATCATTCGCGTAGGTGCTAAGGTAACTCCAGGCGATATCCTTATTGGTAAGATTACCCCTAAGGGTGAGAGCGATCCATCTCCTGAGGAGAAGTTGCTTCGTGCAATCTTCGGCGATAAGGCAGGTGATGTTAAGGATGCTTCACTCAAGGCTCAGCCTTCATTGCATGGTGTTGTTATCGACACTAAGCTTTACAGCCATGCTCAGAAGGAGGGTAAGCGTAACCGCGCAGCCGAGAAGGCTCAGATGGAGCAGCTCGATGCAGAGTACGCAGAGAAGATAGCAGAGCTTACCAAGATTTTGGTGGCTAAGTTGTGGCGTTTGTTGGAGGGTAAGACTACAACAGGCATCTACGACTACTATAATGTTGAGTTGTTCGCTGCTGGCGAGAAGTTTACAGAGAAGATGCTTGAGAGCATCGCCTCAATTAGCTTCGACAGCAAGACAAATGTGCCTAACGGCTATATGACCCTTGGTCAGACACGCTGGACAGGTGATGCACACGACGACGCTCTTATCTCACTTACAATCAATAACTACATCATTGAGTGTAAGAAGGTTGCAGCGGCAGTAAATCGTGAGAAGTACAACCTTACAAATGGTGATGAGATTCCAACATCAGGTGTTATCCAGATGGCAAAGGTTTACATTGCTAAGAAGCGTAAGCTTAAGGTTGGTGATAAGATGGCGGGTCGCCACGGTAACAAGGGTATTGTTGCTAAGGTTGTACGCGATGAGGATATGCCATTCTTGGAGGATGGTACTATTGTCGACATCTGTCTAAACCCACTTGGTGTGCCTTCACGAATGAACCTTGGTCAGATCTACGAGACTGTTCTCGGTTGGGCA
>JAGBUS010000015.1 GCA_017630735.1 Alistipes sp.
AGCGCCGCATCCCCACCTCGGAGCTTAACGACTATATCCTGCCCATCATCGAGGATTATCCCCCCGCATCAACCAAGGGCAAGTATATCCGCATCAAGTATGCCACGCAGCTCCCCACCCCCACACCGCAGTTCGCCTTCTTTGTAAATCTGCCGCAGTATATCAAGGAGTCATATCGCCGCTATCTTGAGAACAAGATGCGCGAGCAGTGGGACTTCTCGGGCGTACCTATTCAGATTTATTTTAGACAGAAATAAAAAGGTAAATATAAACAAACAAGGCTACACATTGGTGTAGCCTTGTTTCATATAATGACGCAGTGATTCTGCTTAAATTGATGTGGTCCAAGCCGACTCGGCTTTAAGAGAGCCATCATCATTCATATTAATTGCTGGAAGAAGCCAAGCCTTGCCGAAAAAGTCGGAAATGGCTTTGGGTGTAATCTCATAAAAATAAGTAGCACTACCAAAGTTTATATTGATATATTTAACAGTTGCTTCACTATTATTATTATTGATGTAGAATACTTTATCCCCATCTATATCTACTCCGCATGTAATAACACTATTTCTCGCTCTCATAATACTCATATCACCATCGGGTGCATAGCAGTAGAGGTAAATTGCTTCACAATTTGTGTTATCAATGTAGTTACCCTCCTCATCATACAATACCATCATCCAGTTATAAACATTGGGTTCATTACAAAGGTTATCGACTGAAATCTGGAACATTTTTGAAGGACGTGCAAGAGCAATGCTTCCCAAATTAATTTCACTTCCGCTCAAAGTGTATGTGCCAGAGTAAGACATATATTCGATACCCTTCTTACTTGTATAAGCGGTATTATATGAGTTAATATATGCAGTATAATAGGAGGTCGCATCTGTCATATCCCCAAGACTAATCTCGCCTGTATGATAAATTGCGTAGAACTTCTTACCATCTACCAAATTAGCCAATGCGGGAAGATTCGTGTCAATGGCATCCCACCCCTCTGCGGTCTTTTTAAGTTTCAAAGTATTGGCATGTGAAGTGAAGTCAAGCCATCCCTCGCTTCCCTCAAAGATAATCAAAATCTCGTCACCATTCTCCCAGCCACTCTTTACTGCACGGGTTGAGTTATCAAAACTTGGCTTATCGACCACCGTAAAGTTTACCTTTACCTCACTATTCAAAGTTGCGTTGTCATCTTTTTGGCAACCCACCAATGCTACCATAACCAACGCCATAGCAGCCATAAAAATCCGTTTCATTGCTTTCATAATTTTTACTATTAGACATTAGGTTAATTAGAGAGGATACTCCTCGCCCCATGAGGGATAGGTACCGCCCGACTGGGCAAATCCTTGCTCAACTGCTACCTCCAGTACCTCGACTTCGGGTGCTACATAGTTTAGTTTGTTGTCCATAACGCTACGATTTATTTAAGATTGGTAATACACGAACACAACAAAACCCTCACGAACAGAGTTCGTAAGGTACATATTCCACACAACTAATTGATATACTATTACTTACGGGGGGGGGTAAGCACAATCATCCCAGTCAGAGCATAAGATCTAACTGCGCTAAAAGGTATGTTATAATTGCGCTCCATAGATACATTTGTTGCATAAAATTAGACATAATTTTACTAACTTACAAATTCTCATGAGTAAAATTACACAAAAACAGTAGCGCAAACAATTATTGTAATTATTTGGGTGGCAAGGCAGACGCCAAAAGAGCCTCACCCAAAACAGAAAATCATTTTAAGCGAGGTATTTTGAGGCTGCTCGCAGACAGACAAACCGCAGCATACTCAACGTATGTAAGGATTTGGATGGCAAGGCAGACGCCAAAAGAGCCGCTTAAAATGGTTTTCTCTAATACACGTGAATACTCGCACCTTGTGCCGATGGAAGATAGTTAATACCATACCAGCACATCTGCAACAATAGGAATGAGAATATAAGCAAGGCGAATAGCGTATTCTGATCCTTGACGTGCCCCCTTATATGCAGATAGAGCAGATACGAGAGCCACGTTGCCGCCGCCCACGTCTCTTTGGGGTCCCACGTCCAGAAGTCCCCCCACGCCTGCTTTGCCCATAGCGCGCCCATAATCATACCAAGCGTAAGGAACGCCCAGCCTATACGCACTAAATTATCGCACGCGCGCAGTTCCTCATCCGTCGCATCATACTTTTTCAGCCACAGATAGAGGGCAAAAATCGTCACCGCACCCATCATCGCGTATGCAAACATATATACAATGACGTGTGGCACAAACCAAACGCTCTGCAACGCTGGCATAAGCGACTTGCTATGTATCTCAGGTTTAAGCAGATTAACGCATATAAAGACTACCGACATAAGCGTACTGAACGACAATATCCACTTATATCGCCATCTGAGATAGACCGCTGTACCCGCCACCGAGAGGAAGAACGAGTACCACAGACGTGTCTCGCCCATTGTTCGCATGGGCGGACGTTCAAGGGCTATCCACATACCTATAATAAAGGTAAGAAAGACTGCCGAGCCCGCTATCGAGGCTACCGCTGCCGTCCAACGACGGCTACTGCGGAATGCTAACACTGCACCAGCCACCCAGCACATAACGGCTATGGCCGCATACCATATTAATTGATCCCACGTCATCGTTTCGCCTCCTTTCTCTTACGACCACCAGCGGTGAGGAACATCACCACACCTGCCGCAAGCATACTCCATAGTGCAATATGAATGGCCGAGTACCAGCCGTCGCGCACGCACTCTACAACGCTTCGCTCACTCCAACGACCTCGCTCGGTATCGTAACCCATCTGATATATACGCCACGCTCCAACGCGTGCAGGATGATTGACCTCTATCGCCACATCTCGCTTCTTGCCACCCTCCTGCTCCATGGTCAGGCGCGAGAGGTAGTGTTTCGCCTCTCGGCGTGGCATAGCCACCGCCAAACGGTTATCCAAAAA
>JAGBUS010000016.1 GCA_017630735.1 Alistipes sp.
ATTTTGGCGTCTTTGTTGATATAACAGCGCATCTACTGCTGCTAACAAAATTTTCACCAATGGGCAGTACGCTAAGTACAGCCCATCGTCTCAAATTTTGCCGAGCGTTGTATATGCACTCTTCTATCAACAAATGCACTCGACCTCAAAATCCTCATTTACGCTCAGTAAACTGCGGTTTTTCGGTCTTCGTGCGCCTAAAACTAACTCTTGTTATACAACTTCACACAAAAAGGGCGTGTCAAAATAACTTATTGGACACGCCCATTCTTTGTATAATGTTATGATTGAATGAATGATTGATTGGTATGCTTACTTAGCTGGCTCCCACTTGCAACGTACTGGTGATACGATTGCACCCTCATCCTTAAGCTGCTTCATAGCCTTGTCAACCTCCTTACGGTCGATGCCGCTAAGCTCTGCAATCTTACCTGCGTTTAGAGGCTCACCTGCCTCCTTCATTGTTGCCAATACCTTCTCTTTAGTCTCCATATTCTTAATTTTTAATAGTTTATATTTCTAATCTCAAATGTTATATCCATATATTCGCGTCTACCATCTATGTAGTCGCTATATGCTATCTCTGCATCTCTGCCCTTTAGTATAGAGCACTTGCCACATAACTCACAATTGTGCAGGCATCGCCATTGCTCGTTAACATACGCTCTGCGCTCATCCTCTGTAGAGCTGTTAATCGTTGGGGCTCTCATCGTTTGTCTCCCTTCACATTGCAAATATCGTGATAATTATTCTTATAACCAAAAAATTGCCAAAAGAAATAATTATATCGCTATAAGCGGAACTTATACCCTGCGATTATACACATGTGAAACCGCCATCTACGGCGATGTTCTGACCATTTACGTATGTGCTGCTTGGTGAAGCGAGGAACAAGGCACAAGTGTCGAGCTCGCCCGATTTACCATAGCGACCCATAGGTATTGATCGCTTTGCCATATCCTGGAAGTAGTCGCTGTCGAGAGTTGCTGTAGTAAGCTCGGTGTAGAAATAACCTGGGCAGATGCTATTCACCGTAATGCCATACTTTCCCCACTCGGCAGCAAGTGCGCGTGTAAGGTTTACCACGCCACCCTTAGCTGCGTGGTATGGCGAGCTTCCGATAATCATATTACCCACCAAACCATACATCGACGCAATGTTGATAATGCGTCCATAGCCCGCCTCAATCATCCTCTTGCCAAACTCACGAGCGCAGATAAATGTGCCAAAGAGGTCGATGTCTACCTCATGCTTAAACTGCTCGTCGGTAATCTCTACGGCTGGGGCAACAGCTCCCGTGCCTGCGTTATTCACAAGGATATCCACGCGACCAAACCTCTCCATGGTGGCATTTACAGCCTCCTTAACTTGCTCCGTCACGGTTATGTCGCAGAGTAGTGGCAACACCTCCACGCCATACTCCTCGGTTATGCTTCGTGCGTTATCCTCAAGAAGATTCTTTCGGCGAGCCAGAAGCACAAGATTTGCACCCTGACTTGCGTATGCTCGCGCCATCTGTAGACCAAGACCTGTTGAGGCTCCAGTGATTACAGCTACGTGACCTGTAAGATCGAAATAGTTTTTCATATATATTTATTTTTATTTACATTATTGTTGTTTTCTACTGCAAAGAAAATGCCTATTTTGCTGAAATACAACTTTTTCCGATATTGATTATTTATAGCTGTATAGGCAACGCTTATAATGAGCGGTGTTGAACGATAGTTTTACCTATATTTTTTGCTGTTTGCGCTAATATTACTAACTTTGTAGAGGAGCAGTGGTCTTCGTTTTTATAAATATTAAATCGCAGTATGAAGATAGCGATAGTTGAGCAACGTGATGCGTATCTCATTGAGCGACTTACTCAGGTGTGGGAGTCCTCGGTGAGGGCAACACATACGTTCCTCTCCGAGGGTGATATCGTGGAGATTAGGGACTATGTGCCTATGGCGTTGCAGGGTGTCGCGCATCTTGTTGTTGCATACGAGGATGATGTTGCAGTAGCATTTATGGGTGTTGAGAATCAGCGTCTTGAGATGTTATTTGTGGCAGATGATATGCGAGGAGGAGGTATTGGGCGTAGGTTATTAGAGTTTGGTATTGCCAACTACGATATTTGTGAGGTAACGGTGAATGAGCAAAATCCTCAGGCCGTCGCCTTTTATGAGCATCTTGGTTTTAAAGCCTATAGGCGTAGTGAGTGCGATGAGCAAGGACGCCCCTTTCCGCTGTTATATATGCAGTTAGACCGAAGCCTCCGTGAGAGTGAATGACCACCTCTTAAGGAGGAATAAAAAGATAATTAGATAATGTTGCATCGTTTTCAAGTTGATATATCGGATATTGCGCTCCCTGAACGCTTTACATGGCCATTTCATTATGAGCCACATAGGTTGTCGTGCCTTGCTGCGGAGGAGGTGCAGCGTTATCTGCAGAGTAGGGTAGAGTGGCAGGAGGAGATTGCGCAAGGTAAGATGTTTGGTGTCCTTGTTGTGCGCGATGGCGCAGGAGATTTGGGATTTCTGGCTGCCTTTTCGGGAAACCTCGGAGGTGAAAACATACACGACTATTTCGTGCCACCGATATACGATATGTTGAAGCCTGGCGACTTCTTCCGTCGTGGTGAAGCTGAGATATCGGCAATAAATCGTACAATTGCAGACTATTGTAGCTCAGAGGAGTACGTCACCGCACGTCAGGCACTCGACGATGTAAAGAGTGCATCGGAGAGGGAGCTTGCAGAGCTGAAAAGACTTCATAAGGAGCGTAAGGAGGCACGCGATGTGCGACGTAAAAAGCGTGAGGCGGAGAGTGTGCTAATTGCTGAGAGTCAGCGCGATAATGCCGATATGCAACGCCTTAAGCGTGCGGTGCGTGAGAAAGTAGCAGTGCAGCAACAGTTGTTCGACACACAGCAACAGCATCTCAGCGAACTGAAGATGCTACGTCAGCAGTTGTCGGCGTCGCTACAGACGCAACTCTTTGAGCAGTTTCGCATACTGAATGCGCGTGGCGAGGTTAAGAATCTGTGTGAGTTGTTTGCCTCTACGCCACAGGGTGCGCCACCTGCAGGTGCTGGAGAGTGTGCCGCGCCGAAGTTGTTGCAGTATGCATATTTGCATCATTTAGAGCCTATTGCCATGGCTGAATTTTGGCAGGGTGCGTCGCCACGTGGCGAGGTGCGCCACCATGGATCCTTCTATCCAGCGTGCAACAGCAAGTGCAAGCCTATACTAATGCACATGTTGGAGGGGTTAGATGTTGAGGATAATCCACTTACGATGATTGCTCCGCCAGAGCCTGAGGTGCTTTGGGAGGATGAGTGGCTCGTAGCGATAAATAAGCCTTGCGGTATGCTCTCGGTAGATGGTAAGTCGGGAGTGAGGAGTGTTGAGGCGTGGGCACATGAGCGTTATCCTGAGGCTACAGGTCCAATCATTATCCATCGTCTCGACCAATCGACATCGGGTATACTGCTCTTGGCGAAGGATAAGGATACGCATAAGGCTATTCAAGTGCAATTTATAACGCGACGTGTAGAGAAACAATATACCGCACTCCTTGATGGTGAGGTAGATACGCTAATTGGTGAGATAGACCTGTCGATAAAGCTCGACTATGAGAATCGTCCACGTCAGATGGTCTCTGCGGACGGCAAGCGTGCCATTACGGAGTATCGTGTTGTGGCGGTTGAGGATGGACGTACGCGCGTGCATTTCTATCCTACCACTGGTCGCACCCATCAGCTACGCCTGCATTCGGCACACCGTCACGGTCTTAATGCCCCTATTGTTGGAGATAATATCTACGGTAGGGAGTGCTATACCGATGGTGATAGTAGCCATCGTCTATGTCTCCATGCCTCGATGCTTGAGTTTGTGCATCCACATACAGGCAAAAATGTGAAGATTGTGTCGCCTGCTGAGTTTTAGCAACGTTTTTGTAGTGTTATGAGGAAAAGCTAGGTTATGGGAACGGCGAAATTGAGTAGAAGTGCGATAATAGGTTATCCTGCAGGCATTATAACGGGTGTTACCTATGGATTAAATCCACTCTTTGGCATGCCACTTATGCAGAATGGCGCGGCTGTGGAGTCTATACTCTTTTGTCGCTATGGCATCGCCGTATTGCTGTTGGGCATGTTCCTGCTTCTTACGAAACAGAGCTTTAGGGTCTCGCTGAGACAAGCAGGTGTGCTACTCTGCCTTGGAGGACTTTATGCATGTAGCAGTATCTGCCTCTTTGAGGCGTATAACTATATCGCTTCGGGCTTGGCGACAACCCTCGTATTTCTATTTCCTGTGCTTGTGGCAATCATCATGGTGTTCCTGAAGGTTGTGCCCTCATGGCCCGTATGGCTCTCTATTGTCGCTACGTTTGTGGGGGTGATAATTATGACGCAGGGCGACTCTGGCGAGACGATAAACCCTATTGGCGTTGTGCTGTCGTTAGGCTCGGCATTTGCCTATGCACTCTTTATCGTTATAATCAATAGGAGTGCAACGATAAGTAATATCTCTAATTCCCTGCTTACGTTCTATGCACTTCTTACTGGTGCGGCGATATTCCTTGGTAAGATTATCTATGCCGATGTATCTATCACAACAGGCATAGAGGGCATAGTAGCATGTGGAAACCTTGTGGGTTTAGCAATCCTGCCAACCATAGTCTCTACCGCATCATTGGCAATCGCAACACGTAATATCGGAGCAACAAAGGCTTCGGTGTTGGGTGTTTTTGAGCCTATTACCGCTATTGTTGTTGGCACACTTGTCTTTGGCGAGCCACTAACACCGAATATTGTTATAGGCATCCTTATCGCTATTGTCGCAGTTACCTTTATGATTGTGGTTACTAAGCGATAGGTCGTGCAACCATTGTTAATAGTAGTGCAAAATGAAAAAAAGCAACCCGTTTGGATTGCTTATTCATTTTGAACGCAAAACGAGACTCGAACCCCCGCTTCGCGTGGGTATTTTTCTCGCGAGTTTATATTTACACCCCAGCCCCTGAGAGGGGTGTTTGGGGTCGCTACGTGCAAGCCATCGCCTTTCAACGAAAAAAGGATAGCTTTTAGCTATCCTTTTTCGTTGAGCGGAAAACGAGACTCGAACTCGCGACCCCAACCTTGGCAAGGTTGTGCTCTACCAACTGAGCTATTTCCGCAACACTAACATCTTAAAATTTTACGACTACAACCTTTCGATTGCGAGTGCAAAGGTACTACAAATTTTCTATTCTCCAAATTTTTTTGCGAGTTTTTTAATAGAAAATATTATTTTTGCGTTTATGCACCAATTAATTTGCTACTTTTTCTCGATTTCAAGCTGCTGGCGCACTGATTCTTCGTGTACGGCACTATAAATTTGATTTATGAAACTGCGCGACAAGCCCATAAACTCCGCTCGTGCCTCGGCAGATTCCAGGAGTTCGTTGTATCTGTCGTGCTGAACGACAGCCATGGCGTGCTGCTGCTTGTAGCGTCCTATCTCGCGTGCCACGTCCATGCGCTCTGCCAACAGCTCTATGATACGGCTGTCGATGGAGTCTATATGTGCGCGGTAGTCGCCCAGAACATTCGACTCAACAGGCGTGCGGCGCAACTTGAGAGAACCAATAATATCTCGTAGCGTAGCAGGTGTAATCTGCTGTGCAGCATCGCTGAGTGCCTCCTCAGGGCAGTTGTGGCACTCTATCATAAGACCTGAGAAGCCGAGGTTGAGAGCCTGCTGCGATAGTTGTGCCACGAGGTCACGACGACCGCCAATGTGGCTGGGGTCGGAGAGAATCTGTAGCGCAGGGATGCGGCGGTGCAACTCAATAGGCACCGACCAATGTGGTGCATTGCGGTACTGTGATGTCTGGTGTGTGCCGAAGCCACGATGTACCGCGGCGATGCGTCTTACACCACTATTATATATACGCTCGATAGCTCCCACCCACAGGTCTACATCGGGAATCACAGGGTTTTTTACAATCACGGCAGTGTCCACGCCCCTCAGGGCATCGGCAACTTGCTGTGTAGCAAATGGGTTGGTTGTGGTGCGCGCACCTATCCACACACCATCCACGCCTGCCTCAAGGGCATACTCCAAATGCTCAGGTGTCGCTACCTCCGTAATAACACTAAGCCCATACTCCTCCTTAGCCTCGCGCAGCCATGCAAGAGCCTCACGACCTATGCCCTCGAAGGAGCCAGGCTTGGTGCGTGGTTTCCACACTCCGGCGCGCAACACCTTAACTCCCGCTGCTGCGATATCTCGCGCAGTGGTGAGCAGTTGGTTGCGGCTCTCGGCACTACAAGGACCTGCGATGTATAGTGGCTCGGAACACTCCGAGAATATGGGCTTAATGTCGTTCATCTTGGTTATGTTTACTCCTCTACGATTGTTATTGAGAGAATGAGATCACCCTGGCGGATGTCGTCGATAACATCTACGCCCTCCACAACCTTACCGAAGCAGGTGTGACGACCATCGAGGTGCTGGGTGTTCATGCGGTTATGGCAGATGAAGAACTGCGAGCCTCCAGTGTTAGGACCACGGTGAGCCATAGAGAGCACGCCACGGTCGTGGTACTGACGCTCGGCGCGTGTCTCACAAGGGATAGAGTAACCAGGACCTCCTGTGCCATCGCCCTTAGGGCAACCGCCCTGGATTACGAAGTCTGGAATCACACGGTGGAAGCACAATGCGTCGTAGAAGTGGCTCTCAGCGAGTTTCACGAAGTTATCAACGGTGATAGGAGTCTCCTCGGCATACAACTCTGCCTTCATATCACCCTTCTCAGTAGAGATAATTGCGTATTTCATAGGTCTAAGAATTTATATTTAATGCAAAGATACAAATTTGAAATTAGATTTCAACACTCACGACGATTGATTTTGCGGTCAGGTTGTGCGAATATGATAAAAAAGAAACACCCCAAACGATGTTTGAGGTGCTTCTAATGTGAGTTGTATGTGATTACTCAACGTACTCGTACTCCTTAGACTCGCCGAGCTTACAGTATGCTGTGTTAGCAATCTCCCAACGACCCTGAGCGTCCTTAGCAGAAACGATTACGAGAACACCCATATTCTCATACTTCCACTTTGTGCTGATGATAGGAAGCTCGAAAGCGCAGTCGTAAGTCTCACCATCTGCAACAGTGCCGATAGACTCACCTGAGATGTTTGACTTTGAGTATGAGCCAGAGATGTTACGAAGTGCGTAGTCGTAGATCTTGTGGTAGTCCTTAGTAGCACCTGCCTGGTTTGGGCTATAGATGCCGTTCTCAAGCAACCAAGCAACAGCCTTATACTCCTGAGTCTTTGCAGACTTAACCTGAGCAGCACAGTAGATCTTTGTGTTATCACCCTCAACAGCCATTGAGATACCTGCGTCAGCACCATTCTTCTTGATGTAGCTCATAAGGATGTTTGTGAAGCCCTGAACTGAGCGGCTTGCTGGTGAGCCAGTGTAGAAGTTAAGACGTACATCTGGGTAACCAGAAGGTGCGTAGAACTGATTTACCTTGTTAGCAGCATCTGAGTTTGCAGGGTCACCGCTTGCGAAACCACCAGCGTGTACTGTAACCTCGTTGTAGTGCTTGTGAGCATCAGTCTCTGCAAGGCTACGGAATACGTCGATTACAGAAGGACAGTAACCGCAGTTAATACCTGTGTTGTCAACGAACAAACCACGGTGGTTGAATGCAAAGTTAGCTGGCTGTGGGTCAGCAGGAACCTCTGGCATCTCAGCCATAACAGTTACAGTTACGTTGTTAGAGTTCTCAGCACCGATAGTAGCGTTGAATGTGTAGCTACCTGATGCAGTAGGAGTGTAAGGGTTAGAAACCTTATCAAGATCCTGGTTGTAGATTGATGCAGCAGAAGTAACGTCGTTACCCTCAGAGTCAGTAACAGTGAATGTTACAGAGTCGCCAAGCTCGATAGCTGTCTGGTCTACAGAAAGAGTGATTGAACCCTGTGGCTCTGGCTGTGGCTCTGGTTTTGGCTTCTCGCCGTTGTCAATAGGCTCGCAACCTACAAAACCTACAGTAGCAGCGCAAAGAAGCGCGAAAAACTTTGTGATTTTCATAGCTTTAAAATAGTTTTAGTTATTGATAATTAATTATTTATAGTCGTAAGTAACCGAATCGTTAATAGGGCAGATAACAACGTTTGCAACATCAAACTTGTTGTTTGCACCCTTCTTCGATACGATAAGCATAACCTTCATATTGTCGCGGTTCCAATTGTCGCGAGCGATAGTGAGGTTGAGAATCTGCGATGCTGTCTCGCCAGCTACCAATGTGCCAAGCTCATAGCCTGAGATAGGTGATGTTGTAGCAGCCTGACGGATAGCGTTGTTGTGGGTGTTCATCCACTCGGCAGTAGCATTTGATTGCTTGCCATAGATGCCATCCTCCAACAACCATGCTGTGATGCTGTACTCGCCCTCTACAGCTGCCTTAACCTCTGCATTTACAACAACTGACTTTGCAGCCATGCTTGTTGCAGCAGCGATACCTGCGTCAGCAGCTTCCTTCCACAAAGCGTTGATCTGACCCTTGATATGCTCAGCATTGTAGCTTGAAGATATCGAGTGGTAGAAGTTGTATGTGAGGGTAGGGTAGCCATTAAGACCAAAGTGTGAGCTGATTGAAGCTGCAGCACCAGAGTATGCAGGGTCGGTGTTGTTGTAAGAGTGAGCCATAGCCTCGTAGTACTTCTCGTGAAAGCCCTCGGTCTCCTCTATCTCCTTCAACGCCTTCATCATCTGTGGGCAGTAACCGCAGTTTGTACCAGTGTGGTCAACAAGCAAGATACGGTGCGTGAACGATGTGTTTGCAGCATCAGTATCCTCTGGAAGAGCTGGTACGGTAGGTGTTACAGTAACCTTGATGTCATTAGAGATTGCATCGCCAACAACAGCATAGAACTTATACTCGCCATCCTCAGTAGGAGTGAATGGGTTTGTCACCTGTGCGAAGTCGTGTGTCTTGTCGAAGACTGTGGCATTAGCCGATACGTCAACGCCGTCAGCTGTCTTTACCACAAATGTAATTGGTGTGTTAACCTCAACTACTGTCTCTGCGCTAAGCACGATGTCGCCCGACACTGTAGGAGTGTCGCCTGTTGTGTCACAAGCGGTGAACAAGGCTGCTGTAGCTGCTATAAGCGCGAAAAACTTAGTAAATTTCATATTCGTGTCCTATCTTTTAGAATGATAATGTCATAGCGAGGTTGAAACCTGTGTATGCTGGCTGGAAGCGGCAAACACCACCTGAGCATACGAAACCTGCGCGGTTACGACCGTATGAGAGCTGTGCGCGGAAGCTATTGTGTGTGAAGCTTGCGCCAACCTGGTAGTAGTGCAAGAGGTAGTTGTCGCCCTCGTATGTGTCGAGGTCCATGTAGTAGTTACCGTATGCACCATCCTGCATCTTCTCGCAGTTCCACATATCGCTTACGTAGAAGCTGAACTTTGGAGCGAGGTTATACTCGATAGTTGCTGCTACCCAGTCACCCTCGTAGTCGTTAGAAGCGAGATACTGTGCCTCGAAACGCATAGAGTGCTTCTTGTTGAACTTGTAGGTAACATCACCCACGAAGATGTGTGAACGGCAGTAGTGTGCCATAGGTGAGTCGTAGTGGTTGATCTCCTCGTCCCAACGCTGGAATGAGTAGAGGAATGTAGTCTTCACCTGCTTATTCCACTGACGCTCAACATCGAAGTTAAGGTCGAGCCATACGTTGCGACCCTCCATATCCTGCTGATAAATCTGGTTGAAGTGGTCAACAGTGTTGAACATCGAGAAGTTTAGGTGGAAGTTCCAGTACTTACCGCGAGCCTTAGGGTTACGCAATGAGTAGTACAAGTCGAGCTGACCACCGATCTCACCGCCAGTGTGAACGCTTGAACCACGATATGGGTTAAGGTTTGCGAGTGAGTATGTGTGCTGACGAGTGAGAAGTGGGACATAGTTCATTACGTTACCACCACCGATACCTACAGGACGGTTGTCGATAGCTGTTGTCATATTCTCCATACGGCGGAATGTTGCCGATGCAGAGAAACGCTTGTAGTTGTAACCCAAGTCGAGGTAAATAACATTACCCTTAGCTGTAGGGAGTGTAGGGTTGAACAAATCCTCGTTGAGCTTCGCAGCATACTCACCACGCAATGTTACGCCAGCAAACTCGAAGTTCAAACGACCAGATACCATATTCAACATCTCCTTACCTGCAAGGATATTTGTAATTTCACCAGTCTCCCAGTCCTCTACGTTGAAAGCTGAGATATCGCTATCGCGACGACCTACGTAGCTACCCTCGATGCCGATGATACCATTTTCCCAACCAACCATGTCAGAGATTGACAATGCAAGGTCAGCACCGTATACCAAGTTGTTTGAGCGAACGTCATACAAACGTGGCATACCTGCAACAACCTTCACGCTAACCATGTTGTTGAAGTTGTAGTGAGCACGAGCACCTGCCAACGAGTTGTTGAAGCCGAGTGCGCGGTCCTCGTATGAGCGGAAGATAAGACCGTTACCAAACTGGTCAAAAATGTCACCTACGCGAACACCCCAGTTCTGATCCTCCCACTGGATATACTTTGTGAGGAAGCCAGTCAACTTAGTATCACGCTGCTGGTAGGTGTACATATCGTAGCCATAAAGACCTGGAAGATAGGCATCTACCTGAACACCTGCAGAGAATCTGCCCTTTGAGTAGTCAACCTTGATGTAGTCGTTAGAACCGAAGTTACCACGAGTACGCTCATCTGGCTTAACAAGACCAATCTTCTCCAAGGTCTGATCCTCCATGTAGTAGCTATTGTTGCTCTCCAACGCGATAGATACCTGACCCTCGCCTGCCTTTATCTGAGCTGAAGCCTCATTAACGCAAAAAGTTGCACATAATGCAACACCTAAAAAGAGTAAAAATTTCTTCATTCCCATAAGTTTTATTTTGGACATAAGGGAGTTACCGCAAAGTAACTCCCTGTGTCAATAAATTCGCTAAAATTACTTAAGAGCCTTGATCTTCTCGAACAACTCCTGCTCACTACCTGGAGTGTAGCCAGAGTGTGAGTAAACGATATTACCCTTACCATCCACGATGAATGTGTGTGGTGTGAGGCTCACGTTCATAGCACGCTTCAAGTCCTGGTTCTTGTCGTAAACACAAGTGTAGTCGTCCCAGCCCTGACCCTGTGTCATGGCACGTGCGCGGCTCAAAGTACGAGCGTCGTCAACAGATACTGCAACAACCTTCATGTCTACCTCCTCCAACCACTCGTAGAGGCTCTCGTTGATAGCGTTAAGCTCCATGATACATGGCTTACATGTTGTAGACCAGAAAGAGATGATCATAGGTGTGCCGTCTACTACCTCGCGGATAGAGATTACCTTACCTTCCTGATTCTCAACCTTTACATCTGGAAGAGTCTGTGCAGATGCGCTAACACCAATGAAGAGTGCGAGCATCAAAAACATTAGCTTTTTCATAATACTATTGAAGTTTTAAGTTAAAATTATCCTAACCGTGTGCGTTGGGAGTGTTATACTCAGAACGCTAAAATAGATGGCTTTAGTCTACCTTATCTATTTTATTTGTGCGCAAGATAGTGATTTTTTGGGAAACTGCGAAAATTTTATGTCAAAAAAAGTGCGAAACGCCAAAAAACGGGGGTCAACCATACAAAAAGGGATTGTCCTACAGGTGTCTGTTAGGCAATCCCCAATTTTGTGTTAGGCGACTTCAATATTATCGTTCAGGCTTAATATCCTTAATTCTAAGCTGCTTAGATACCGTGCCACGATAGTGGTTCTCAACAATCTGGTAGCATACCGAGATAGGCTTTCCTCCGCGCACCCACTCGTAGTGTGTAGGCTGCTGGAAGGCGATTGCTGGGATAGATGTGTGTGGCTTCTGTCGCTGGATAAGGTCCATACGCAGGTGGTCGCACTCCACACCTACAAGCTTTGCATCACCGCGGTTGCATGCACTGCGTGTCATAAACACTGGTGCGCTATTTCCAGGTCCAAATGGCTGGAAGCTGTTGAGCTGGCGGTAGAACTCATCGGTAATCTCCGAGAAGAGAAGCTCACTGTCGATATCTACCTGAGGCACAAGAATATTAGGGTCGATATTCTGCTCAACATAGTCGTTGAAACGCTTTGTAAAGGCTGCAACATTCTCCTCCTTCATCGTAAGACCTGCGGCATACATGTGACCGCCAAAGTTCTCCAAAAGGTCGGAGCATGACTCCACTGCCTGATAGAGGTCGAAGCCTGCAACCGAGCGCGCAGAACCCGTAACAAAACCATTCGACTTTGTGAGTACAACGGTAGGACGATAGTAGGTCTCGATAAGGCGCGATGCCACAATACCAACGATGCCCTTCATCCACTGAGGATTATATATCACCGTACTCTTAAGTGCCTTAATCTCAGGATGTGACTCCACATAGTCGTGTGCCTCCTGAGTAACATTGCGATCGATGTTCTTGCGGTCCTGGTTGAACGAGTCGATAACCTCGCCGAACTTCGCCGCCTCCTGCTCGTTACCCTCGATAAGAAGGCTCACGGCAGCATGACCACCCGAAGGTGCTGCATTCTGATCCTCCTCGTCCATGCGCATACGTCCTGCAGCATTGATACGAGGACCAATCTTAAATACAATGTCGTCAATGGTGATGTTGTGACCCTCAAGACCACAAATCTTGATTATTGACAACAAGCCTTTAGATGGCTGAGCATTGAGCTTTCGCAATCCATAATATGCCAAAATGCGGTTCTCGTCCACAAGTGGCACAATGTCTGAAGCGATACTAACAACCAACAAATCAAGGAGATGCTCAATCTCCGAGAATGGGATGTTGTTGCGTTGTGCATACGCCTCGACGAGTTTAAAACCAACGCCACATCCTGACAACTCATCGAAAGGATAGTTGCAGTCGTTGCGCTTGGGGTCCAATACAGCCACTGCCGCTGGAATCTCCTCGGCAGGTAGGTGGTGGTCGCAGATGATGAAATCTACGCCACGCTCTTTGGCATAGACAACCTTTTCAACGGCTTTGATACCGCAGTCCAAGGCAATAACCAATGTCACGCCCTTACGGACGGCATGGTCGATGCTTCTAATCGATATGCCATAACCATCAACATATCGGTCTGGAATGTAGAACGATAGGTTTTTATGACCTATCTGGCTTAAGAATTTGTAGACTAACGCCACGGCAGTGGTTCCGTCGACATCGTAGTCTCCGTAAATCATTACCTTTTCGCCAGCCTTCACTGCCTTCTCGATACGCTCCACCGCCTTGTCCATATCCTTCATTAGGAATGGATCGTGCAAGTCGCAGAGTGCGGGTGAGAAGAACTTCTTTGCCTTTTCTACTGTGTCTATGCCCCTCTGAACTAGTAGGTTGGTCAATACCGTAGACATACCAAGCTGTGTGGCTAAAGCCTCCACTGTAGCGCGGTCGCCTTGTGGTTTGACTACCCATCTTTTCTCTATGGGCATAACGTTTATTTTTTATATTTAACATTTAAATTTTTCGTTAGGTAATTGATAAACTTGGGCTTAACCTCCTCCATTGTAACTTCACGGTTACAGAGTGTGCTGAGCGAACATACACCGCGATCGGTAAATCCGCAAGGGTTGATTAGCTCAAACCACTTCAAGTCGGTGCATACGTTCATGGCGAGACCGTGCATCGTTACGCTATGTGATGCACGAACGCCTATGGCACAGAGTTTTACGAGGCGTTTCTGTGGGGTAGTAACCCATACGCCTGATGCTCCCTCCGAGCGGTGTGCCTCGATGCCATACTCTGCTGCGAGGTCAATAACCGACTGCTCCAATGCCTCTATATAACGACGAATACCGAAACCTATTGCTTCGAGGTCGATAATAGGGTAGCAGACAAGCTGTCCAGGTCCGTGGAAGGTGATGTCGCCACCGCGGTCGATATGAAAAAACTCTGCACCGAGGCTCTTCAAGTACTCCTCGGTCACAAGCATATTCTCCTGGTGGCCACTCTTGCCCAATGTATATACTGCGGGATGCTCAACAATGAGTATAGTGCCGCGCGACTCATCGTCGGTGAGTCGTTTCTCGGCTTTCTTTTGGCACAAAGCATCGAATAGCGTGCGCTGAAGATCCCAGCACTCGCCATAAGCCATCTTGCCTAAGTCTCTGATTTCTACTTCGTGTTGCATACCTTTCTCACTGCTTCAAGTGCGGCATCCGCCAAATATGAGGAACGCACAAGGGGTGCGCTCGCACAATATGCGAAACCCATCTCGAGAGCCTTGAGTCGGTATTCTTCGAATTTTTCGGGAGTGATATACGCCTTTACAGGGTAGTGCTCCTTAGTTGGTCGAAGGTATTGACCAAGCGTAACGATAGATACGCCCACCTCGCGCAAGTCGCGCAATGTTTGGAGTATCTCCTCTTCGCTCTCGCCAAGACCGACCATCAGACCGCTCTTCGCTACTGCACCACTCTCAGCAATGATTCTAAGTGTCTCCAATGACGTGCGATATTTTGCACGTGAGCGCACCTCTGGTGTCAGTCTCTCGACGGTTTCGATGTTGTGTCCCACAATATCGGGACGCGATGCCAACACCTGATTAATTAACTCAGGGCGGGCATCCATATCGGAAATAAGGAGCTCTATTGTAGATTCGGGATTTTCACGGCGTACAGTCTCTACGGTCTTTGCCCATATAGCTGCACCATGATCGGGGAGATCGTCGCGTGTCACCGACGTAATAACAACATGCTTAAGTCCCATAAGACGCACGCTTTCGGCAACCTTCTCAGGCTCCTGCTCATCTGGTGGCAGGGGTCGTCCTGTGGCGGTAGCGCAGAAGCGGCAGTTACGAGTACAAATGTCGCCCAGAATCATAAACGTTGCGGTACGACGGCTCCAACACTCCGCTTTGTTAGGGCACATACCACTTGTGCAAATGGTATGCAGACACCTACCCTCGACGATATGTTCCACGTCGGCGGTGTTTGCCGTACTTCGCAGGCTGATTTTCAGCCATTCTGGCTTTCTTAGATACTCTTCTCTTTTTGGTACCTTCGGCATTTTAAGTTCACTTTTTTCCAATTGATGCAAAAGTACAAAAAATTTCAACAAATACAAATTTTTTAGCAAAAAAAGTAGAATATGACCAAAAAGGTAATAAAAAAGAGACTAACCCGAAGATTAGCCTCTTTTAGAGATTTATCGTTGTATCTTTGCGTTACTCAGTAACAATATCCTTATTTACGTTCTTTGATCCAATCAAAGCGTAGAAGAGCAAATATGCAAGACCTGCTACGATAACCCAGTAGCTGAAGAGGTAGTTGCCACCTGTAACATCTACTACAAAGTTCTGAACGAGTGGAAGGATACCACCACCGCATACAAGTGCCATGAAGATACCTGATGCCTTCTCAGTGTACTTGCCAAGACCCTCAACTGCAAGGTTGAAGATACCACCCCACATAACCGATGTGCAGAGACCGCAGAGAACTAACAATGCTGCATTAACAGGAACGTTAGCCAAGCCGAAGCCCTCAGTGCCCTTGAATACTGGCATATTGAGTGTGTTCGCTGGGTCGAGGAACATAGCACCAAGTACCAAGCCGAGACCGAGAACTGATACGGCAGTAAGCATTGTCTTAGCTGAAACCTTAGCGCCAAGTGCTGCACCGAGCAAACGACCGAAGAACATTAGCAACCAGTATGTTGCAGCTACTGTTGAGGCGATACCCTCAGCACCTGTCTCTACGTTAAGACCGCCATTCTGCAACCACTTCTGGAGTACGTTAGGAATACCTACCTCAACGCCCACATAGATGAAGATTGCGATAGCACCGAGCATAAAGTGGCGGAATGACATAGGACCAATCTCCGACTTCTTCTCCACCTTAACTGCCTCGCTCTTAGCCTCTGGAATCTCAGTGAAGAGGATAACGATAAATGCTGCAGCGAAGATAGCCAAAGCGATGAACATCAATGGGAATACCTGCTCGATCTTTGCATCTACGATGCTTGGCACGAAGACGCCAGAAAGGAAGATAACAGCAGTACCCATCAATGAGTTGAAAGAGCCACCCACCTGAAGGAGCTGGTTACCACGGTTACCGCCACCTGCAAGCTTGTTCAACATAGGGTTAACAACGATGTTAAGCATACACATTGAGAAACCTGCGATGAAGGCACCCAACAAATATACGCCAAATGCGAGGTTGCCATTGAGGAGACCAGCGATAGTCTGCACGCCAACGCCAATGAAGCCTACTGATACGGCTGCAAGAGCAGTGAATTTGTAACCGCGCTTCTGGAGGAGGTTACCTGCAGGGATACCCATCACGGCATAGGCGATGAAGTTAGCGAATACGCCAAGTGTACCCATCCAGTTTGCTACATCAAACTGATTCTTAAGTACATCACCCATAGGCGATGCGAGGTTGGTTACGAATGAGATCATACCGAAGAGTAGGATCATCACGATAATAGCCAACGTGTAGTTTTTCTTTTCTGTACTCATTTGATTTTGTTTTATTTAGTATTTAATTTATTCGTGTGATTTTATCCTATCTGTCGCGCTCGGCAATAAATGTGCAGAGGTCGAGTAGTGACTGTCGATAAGGAGTGTCATCGTATTTGTGGAGAAGGTGCATAGCACGTGCTATGTATGACTTCAAAACATCAGATGCTTCCTCCAAGCCACCATTCTCAACTACGAGATTATGAAGCTTATCCAAAGCCTTATCATCATCACTGCAACGACGTAGAAGCTCTATGATTGCCGCTTTCTGCTCCTCGGTAGCGCGCTCCATGACTGCGATAAGAGGAAGGGTAATCTTATGCTCGCGAAGGTCGTTATTAGCTGGCTTGCCAGTGTTGTTATCGCGCTTATAATCGAGGATGTCGTCCTGAATCTGGAAGGCGATACCTATTGCCTCACCAAACTTACGCATGCGCTCCACCTCCTCGCGGTTTGCACCAACCGATAAGGCTCCAAGGGCTGCGCTCACGCCAAGCAAACTTGCGGTCTTACGATAAATAATATCGAAGTAGTCGTCGCGTGTAGTGTCATATTTCTCAGCGTGTTGGCTCTGCAAAACCTCACCCTCACAGAGCGTTGCCATTGCTGTGCCAATGTAGGAGATAAGGTCGTATTGTGCCGATGCCATGCCCAATGACATTGTGCGCGCAAGGATGTAGTCGCCCAAAATAATTGCCATATTGCTCTGCCACTTGGCGTTTACCGATGGCTTGCCACGACGCTCATCTGCCGAGTCGAGGACATCGTCATGGATGAGTGAAGCGGTGTGTATCATCTCCACGAGCATCGCTGCAAGGTAGGTGCGCTTGGTGCAGTGTTGTGTCTCACCACTGAAGTCACCCTCACGTGCCGCGATAGGGCTGTGTAGTGACGCTATGAGTAGCGTGAGTATTGGACGTATGCCCTTGCCACGTGATGAGAGGGCATAGGTGAGCATCTCCTGTAGGAGCTCGCCTTCTGCTGAGAAGTTATCGGCGATAAATGTGTCGAAAGCCTCAAGGTCTTTAATTATGGGCTTACGTATGTCGTTTATTGATATCATACGGTTGTAACTTTTTCAATTAGGCAAAGATAACGATTTTTTGTCAACTTGTTGTATGTTATGTGAAAAATTGAGAATGTGGCGGTATTTTCATAAATTTTTATTAACTTTGCCCGATTAATCTTTTTTATTAAGGTATGGAGATGGGTAACGTTTTGTCAACAAACTCTACGAAGGGTATTCTCAAGGTGGTCTATGGTGTGGCTCCTTGGTTGGTTGGTGCTTTGTGTTTTTGGTTGGTGAGCTACCATTTCTATGCGCCACAGTTCGATGGCAAGTCTCTCTCGCAGGGCGATATAGCGCAGTATGCCGGCATGTCTAAGGATATTAAGGAGCATCGTGAGGCAACTGGCGAAGATCCTCAGTGGACAGGTAATATGTTTGCTGGTATGCCTGCCTATCTTATTGATGTCGAGTATCCTGAACAGTATGTAAAACACTCAGCATCGCCACTCATAAAGTGTGTCGACGGTCCAATGAACATGACGCTATGGGCTATGATGCTTATGATGGTGGCGGTGGTGCTTATGGGTGTAAATCCGTGGATTGGTATTATCGCAGGCTTGGCATACGGTCTCTCGACATATTTCTTCTTGATTATTGATGCAGGACACATCACAAAGATGTGGGCGTTGGTCTATGCTCCGCCATTGGTGGGTGCGGTGTGGTATGCCTTGCGACGAAATATGTGGATTGGTGCAGCCCTCGCAGCCCTCTTTGGCTCGTTGGAGTTGGGTGCTAACCACCCTCAAATCACATACTACTTTTTGTTGGTATGCTTGGCATTGTGGATTAGCCAGCTGTGGGTGTCGTGGCGAGAGCGTGCCCTAAAAGCATTTGGATATCGCACGGCGGTGCTTGCTGTGGCGGCACTACTTGCTGTAGGCTCTAACATTGCGCCATTGTGGTATACCGTGGAGCATCAAAAATATACTACGCGAGGTGAGAGCGTCGCAGTTGCGGAGGATGAGGCGCGTGAGAGCCGTATTGCATATAACACTGCATGGAGCTATGGCATTGGTGAGAGCTTCAATATGTTGGTACCAAACTACATGGGAAGCTGGTCTGGCGATTTCAATATGGAGGCAGTGGATATCCTTCAAAGCTCGAATGTTCAGAATGGACTCTTTAACCTTGCGGTAGATAGCTTTGTTGATGAGATATCCTCAAATATCCCTGGTGTGCGACGTGCTGATATCGTTGCTCTGTTGGAGTCGGGCGATGAGCAGACTATCCAGAGTGTTGAGACTATCTATAGTCGCTATGCTCAGGAGGCGTGGTCCTATGCCTCGAACTATTGGGGTAATCAGCCATATACTGCAGGTCCTACATATCTCGGTGCATCGGTAATATTCCTTGCTATTTTGGGACTTATGTTGCTTCGTCGCCGTGATGTGGTGTGGGTTGTTGTCGTTTCGCTCTTTGCTATACTCTTGGCGTGGGGAGCTAATATCATCGGTTTTTATGAGGTGATGTACGACATCTTGCCTGGCTATAGTAGCTTCCGTACTGTCTCTATGGCTCTTGTTGTTGTAGAGTGGTCAGCTCCGTTCTTAGCGGCTATGGCATTGTGTGCCTTGGTAAAGAGTGAGCTTTCGGCTAAGGCATTGCTTCGAAGAGTATATATCGCTGTAGGTGTTGTTCTACTTATTGTCGTGGCGATGATAATAACGGCAGGTTATGGTCTTGAGGATATATACGCAACATTTGGTGATAAGTTGTGGGTTGAGCAGTTGCGCGAGGTTGCATATAACGCACGCCACGACGCTCTAATGGGAGATGCAATGCGCACGCTTGGTTATGTGGCTATCACTGCGGTTATTGTAGCTGGTTATGTTGTGCTTCGTGAGCGAACAAACCATTTGCATTGGCTTACTATCGCCGCGATGGTTGCCGTTGGTGGTGTTATAGCTCTCGACTTGGTGGGTGTTGCGGATAGATATATGGGCGAAGATAAGTGGCTCGATAAGGCTCCTACAACGCTCCTGCCTACAGATGCAGATAAGCAGATTCTTGAGGATAAGGAGCTTGGCTTTAGAGTTCTCGACCTTTCGGGAGATCCTTTCACCAGTGCTCGTGCATCATATTTCCATCGCTCGGTAGGCGGATATCATGGCGCAAAGTTGGGAAGATATCAGGATGTCATCGACAGATATTTGAAATATTACGATGCCTATCTCCTTGCGGCACTCAATACGCGCTATGTAATTTATGAGGGTGAGGCAGTGCCTGCAGAGGCTCTTACGGGCATTGCACCTTATGGTGGTGCGTGGTTTGTGGAGTCGGTAGATAGGTGTGATACGCCTAACGATGAGCTTGATGCAATAGGCGAGATTGACCTTCGTAATGTGGCGGTGGTAAGTAGCAGTGTCGATGGCATTGCCGATTACTACGATTCGGAGGGTGAGATTCGCTTAGTTGAGTACGCACCTAATAGATTGCGATATGAGTATACGTCATCTGCTGAGGCGATGGCTGTATTCTCGGAGGTGTACTTCCCTGAGGGTTGGAGTGTAACCATTGATGGCGAGCCAGCGGAGTATTTCGCAGCAGATTATGTGCTACGTGGCATGGTGCTTCCTGCGGGTGAGCATACTGTGGAGTGGAGCTTCAAGGCACCACGTTGGGGTGCTATATCTACCATAATGGCAATATGTGCAGTGGCAATATTGCTCTCTATTGTAGTGGTGCTGGTATTTAAGAAACGTTTGGATAAGTATGGCAAGTAAGGAACAGAAGATACGACGCAATGTACGTCGCTCATATATAATCTCTACGATGAGCATCACCCTTGTGCTGTTTATGTTGGGTGTGGTGTCGTATGTCACCATGTCGATGCTCTCGGTAGCCTCTCGCCTTCGTGATAGTGTTGTGGTGTCGGTGGAGCTTAACTCCGACATGGAGGATGTTGAGCGCGAGGAGCTGTTGCAGACTATAGAGTCAACGACGATGTGTCGCGAGGTGCAGTTCGTTGGTCGCGATGAGAAGCTTGCTGATGAGACATTCCGTCATCAGTTTGAGGTGGACCTCGACCTTTTGTTGGGCGAGAATCCGTTGCGTGATAGCTTCGAGGTCGCGCTAACAAAGGAGTGTTCAACGCGCGAGAGTGTCGAGGCGTTTGTGACGTTTGTCGAGGAGTTGCAGGGCGTGGAGTATATCTCAGTGCCACCAGTGGATATTGTTGAGAGTATGCATACTACAATATCGCACATAAATATAGGGCTGTTTATATTCCTCGGCGTGCTGTTGTTGATATCGCTGTTGCTATTGAACAACACAATACGTCTTGCTATCTACTCTAAGCGTTACTTGATTAATACCATGAAGCTTGTAGGAGCAACGAAGTGGTATATCATGCGACCTTTCTTGGCGACTGCACTTAAGCAGGGTGTAATATCTGGTGTTGTAGCATCGTTGATGATTTGTGGTATTGTCTACGGCGCGGAGAGTTATACGATTGAGGGTATACTGCTACTCGATTATCGTGAGGTAGGTATTATTATTGGTGCTGTGCTGGTGATTGGCGTTGTTATAACCCTCCTCTTTAGTACCCTTGCGGTCAATAAGTTTGTAAATATGAAGTCTAATAAAATATACCTCTACTAAGAGTATGGAGAATAAGAATAAGAGTGTTGAGGAGGGCGGTATGCCCTTCACAGTAAAAAATTATGTGATGATGCTGGTAGGTGTGTTGGTAATCGTCCTCGGTTTTATCCTTATGTCTGGTGGTGGTGAGCACACTGTAACAGAGTTCGACGAGACGATATTTTCGTTCCGTCGTATTACACTCGCGCCTATTGTGGTCGTTGCAGGCTTCGTCATCGTGGGTGTATCTATTATGAAGCGTTTTAAGAGATCTGATAAGGAGTAATTATGGGAGTTTTAGAGGCAATAATCTTGGGTATAGTGCAGGGACTAACAGAGTTCCTACCTGTATCAAGTAGCGGACACCTACAGCTTGCTAAGGAGCTTCTTGGTGTAGAGATTGAGAATAACCTTGCGTTCGACGTTATGTTGCATGCAGGAACTGTGCTCAGCACCATCGTTGTGCTGTGGAGTGAGGTGTGGTGGCTTATTAAGGGTATCTTCTCGCGTGGCATGAATGACGAGAAGAGCTACTTCCTGAAGTTGGTCATCTCGATGATTCCTGTGGGTATCGTAGGATTTTTGTTACGTGACCACATGGATGCTATGCTTGCGTCGGAGTATATTATGGTGATTGTAGGTGCAATGTTGCTCCTTACGTCATTGCTTCTCTCCTTTGCTTATTATGCGCGCCCACGCCAGCGCGCGACGATATCATATCGCGATGCCTTTATTATTGGCTTAAGCCAGGCTGTGGCAACGATGCCAGGTCTTTCGCGTTCGGGCACAACCATCGCAACAGGTCTTCTGCTTGGTAATGAGAAGGGTGCAGTTGCTACATTCTCATTCTTGATGGTCTTGGCTCCTATTCTTGGGCAGACCCTCCTGGATGTTGTAGATGGCGGTTTCGCCGTTACGGGCATAAGCATCGAGGCTCTTATTGCGGGCTTTATCTCGGCGTTTGTAGTGGGATGTTTGGCTTGTCGCTTTATGATAGGTGTTGTCAAGCGTGGCAAGCTGATATGGTTTGCTATCTACTGTGCTATTGTAGGTTGCATAGCCATCGGAACGTATATATTTTAAATTGTAGATATAGATGAGTGAATTTTCGTTGAAAGATGTCGATTTTCCAGAGGGATATGTTGCTCTTATAGATAAGCCATACGAGTGGACATCGGCAGATGTTGTTCGAAAGATAAAGTTTCAGCTTCGCAAGTGTGGTCATCCGAAGATTAAGATAGGTCATGCAGGAACGCTCGACCCTTTGGCTACGGGTGTGCTACTCGTATGTATAGGTCGTGCAACTAAGAGCGTTGAGGCGTTGCAGGCTGAGGAGAAGGAGTATGTTGCTGAGCTTCAGCTCGGTGCTACAACACCTTCAGGCGATATGGAGCATGAGGTAGATGCTACCTATCCTACCGAGCATATTACTCGCGAGATGGTTGAGGAGGCGTTGCGTAGCCTGTCGGGCGAGCGTGAGCAGCTCCCTCCGCTCTATTCGGCTAAAAAGGTGCAGGGTGTTCGTGCCTATGAGTTTGCGCGTGCTGGCGAGGAGATAGAGCTTAAGAAGGCGAGGATTACGATCTACGAAATGGAGCTCATGGAGTTCGATATGCCACGTATTAAGATTCGTGTTAGATGTAGCAAGGGAACATATATTCGCTCGCTCGCGTTTGAGATTGGCGAGGCACTGCAGAGTGGTGCTTACCTAAGCTCGTTGCGTCGTACACGAAGCGGTGGCTATAGAGTTGAGGATGGACATACTCTCGATGACTTTATGGAAAAGTTGCGTGAGTGTGAAACAAAATAGAAGTTTTTGCGTATAGTATTTGATAGTTAACGTTTTTTTATAGCATATGAAGTTATCGCAGTATGGTTATGAGTTTAACGAGGATATGATTGCAAAGTATCCTACGGTAAACCGTGATGATGCGCGCCTTATGGTGTTGCACCGTTCTACAGGTGAGATTGAGCACCGTCTCTTTAAAGATATTATCGAGTATTTCGACGAGAAGGATATGTTCGTATTCAACGACACTAAGGTCTTCCCAGCGCGCCTTCAGGGTTGCAAGGAGAAGACAGGTGCCGATATTGAGATATTCTTGCTTCGTGAGCTTAACCGCGAGTTGCGTCTATGGGATGTTCTTGTAGATCCAGCACGTAAGATACGTATTGGTAACAAGTTGTATTTCGGTGACGATGAGCTTATGGGTGCTGAGGTTATCGACAATACTACATCACGTGGTCGTACTTTGCGCTTCCTCTTCGATGGTTCGTATGAGGAGTTCAAGGAGGCACTTTTCAATATGGGTGAGACACCACTGCCACGTTGGGTACGTGAGAAGGTTGAGCCAGAGGATGCTGAGTGGTATCAGACAATCTATGCCGATAAGGAGGGTGCTGTTGCAGCTCCAACGGCAGGTCTTCACTTCTCGAAGCACCTCATGAAGCGTATGGAGATTAAGGGTATCGACCGCGCATTTTTGACATTGCACGTAGGTCTTGGTAACTTCCGTACAGTCGATGTTGAGGATTTGTCGAAGCATAAGATGGACTCAGAGCAGTTCTTTGTCACTGCAGAGACTGCCGAGTTGGTAAATAATGCTAAGCGCAGTGGTCGTAAGGTTGTTGCTATTGGTACTACTGTTATGCGCGCTATGGAGACAGCAGTATCGGTTGGTGGTATGCTCAAGCCTATGGAGGGCTGGACAAACAAGTTTATCTTCCATCCATATCAGTTTACATCTGCTAATGCCCTTGTGTCGAACTTCCACTTGCCATATTCAACACAGTTGATGATGGTAGCAGCATTTGGTGGCTACGATTTTGTTATGCGTGCCTACGAGATTGCTACAAAGGAGGGTTATCGCTTTGGTACATATGGCGATGCAATGTTGATTCTATAATTTATGGTTAGAAACTACTATGGCAACAAATAAAATATTATACGTGTGTCAGGAGATATCACCATATCTCCCAGAAAATGAGTTTGCAAAACTCAGCCTCGAAATGGCACGCCAGATGCAGGAGCGTGGCTCGGAGGTGCGTATCTTTATGCCGCGTTATGGCTGTATTAATGAGCGTCGAAACCAGCTCCATGAGGTTATCCGCCTTTCAGGTATGAACCTCATTATCAATGATAACGACCATCAGCTTATCATCAAGGTTGCATCAATCCCTGCAGCACGTCTTCAGGTATACTTTATTGATAATGATGATTATTTCTCACGTCGTGCTATTCTCCATGATGCCGATGGCAACATGTTTGAGGATAATGACGATCGTGCAATATTCTTTGCACGCGGTATGCTTGAGACTGTGAAGAAGCTACGTTGGTCACCAACCATCGTACACTGCCACGGCTGGTTCTCGGCTATCGTTCCTATGTACTTGAAGAAGGTATTTTACGACGATCCACTCTTCCATGATGTTAAGATTGTGTTGTCGTTGTCTGACGATAAGTTCGATGGAGCGTTGTGCAATGAGCTAAAGCAGAAGCTTGAGGGTGAGGGTATTATGGATAGCTCGATGACAATTTTAGAGGAACCATCATACCAAAATCTCTATCGCTTCGTTATTGACTATGCAGATGGAATAATTGTGACCTCTCCAAATGCCGATGCTGAGATAGTGGAGTATGCACGTAGTCGTGGTAAGAAGGTGCTCGACTATCAGGCGACAGATGATAAGGAGGTCTTCGATAATTATAAGAAGTTCTATGATGAATTATAGCAGGGTATTCCACTTTGTTGCTATGCTCTTCGTTGCACTGAGCATCGTAGGGTGTACTACAGAGGTGGACTACACTATGGGTTCGGAGTTTGTGCCTACAGACCAAAACATGACGCTTAAGCGACGTGTTTATGAGTTGGGTAAGGTAAAGTATGGCGAGGGTGCTCAGGAGGAGTGTCCCCTAACCACAACACGCCTATACCAGACCGACTCTATTCGCTCAGCCAATATCGAGTATGGATATTTTGGTTGCGAGGTAAGCGACACTTTTGGTATGCGTAGCGCAGGCTTTATGTCTCAGATGATATTCAGTCTCTCACTCCCTGAGGGACGTGGCTGGGGCTATCGTCCTATCTATGACTCTATGGTGTTGTCGTTGTATATCACTGATTACCATGGTGATACTACGAAGAAGCATCGTTTCAATGTCTACGAAATTACGTCGAACGACTATTTCAACATCCCTGAGGATAAGGATACGACGTTCTACATCAATTTCGACCCTACGCCATATATCTCTTCAGAGCCAATCTTTACCTTTGAGTTCCCAAATCAGGAGAAGGGTGCATACGTGGGTGATTTGAGCAATCCTCAAGGAAGCAACGTGCGTTTGGAGTCTACGCAGGCAACCGCGGAGTATATATCGCGCTTGATGCTCACTACAGACCTTGAGGAGAATGATGGTCTCGCGCTCGATAATGATAGCCTATATGTTGTGGGCAATGAGGCTAAGTTTGTTGATAATATCAAGGGTATATATATTGCTCCTGCTGATGGTATGAATGGTGCTATGTTTGCTACTGAGCTTGAGAATACAGCGTTGTTGCTATATGCGCGTGGCAGATATGAGGAGGATCCTACGATTATCCGCGATACTACCTACATGGTTTATAACCTCTACTTGGGTGTTAACGACTATGATGGTGATGCAGGTAATGTATCTATCAATAGCGTTAAGCATGACCTTTCGTCATCGTTGGCTTATACCGAGAATATGCTCACTACAAGCTTCGTAGATGGCATGGGTGGCGTAGTTACGGAGGTTGAGTTTACCGATGACTTCATTCAAGACTTGGCGGATATCGTTCTCTCTGCGGGTGATAAAGCCGTTGTATCGGTTAACCAGGCTATGATGTCGGTATATCTTGATGGCTCGGATTACGATTTTTATAATGTTACACCAAGCATTAAGCCTATCCTCGATGCTTCGATGCCTCGTATGGGATTCTATACCGATTATAACAATCTGATTGCCATTACGGACTATGTATATACGGCAGAGTCAAGTAGCGCAGTGTTGGATTATGATGGTTATCTGAATCGTTCGTTGGCATGCTATAAGATGAATATCTCGCTCTTTATTCAGTCGTTGATGAATGCTGCGGCGGACAATGTTGACGAGAATGGTAAGGTGAAGTTGGAGAAGTTCCGTGCTTCATACGAGCCAGCAAACGAGTCGTTGGTATCGTACCGACGATTCTATATGGCACCTGAGGCATATTCGCTATTTGGCTTCAAACGCCAGGCGATATATGGTATGGATGGTGATGTAAATGGTGTTTCGGCTCCAGCACCTATTAAGTTGGAGTTGACATATACCATAATTAATTAACACGAAACTCGCCCTAAGTTATTGGGATAGAGATATCGATAGTATAAAGAAACTATTTGAGATGCAAGAGAATTTAGTGATTGTGGAGTCTCCAGCCAAGGCTAAAACCATTGAAAAGTTCTTAGGTAAGGGCTATATGGTTAAGTCGAGCTTTGGACATATTAGAGACTTGGCAAAGAAAGGTCTCGGCGTAGACCTCGATAATAAGTTTGAGCCTATATACGAGATACCTGAGGATAAACGTAAAGTTGTTGATGAACTCTCTCGACTTGCTCGCGAAGCAAAGACCGTGTGGCTCGCATCCGATGAGGATCGTGAGGGAGAGGCTATCGCATGGCACTTGGCAAAGGTGCTTCAGTTGCCTATCGAGCAGACTAAGCGTATTGTATTCCACGAGATTACTCAGCGTGCGATTCTCGATGCTATAGAGAATCCTCGAACTATAGATCTAAACTTGGTAAATGCTCAGCAGGCACGTCGTGTACTCGACAGATTGGTGGGCTTTGAGCTCTCGCCTGTACTATGGAAGAAGGTGCGTCCAGCACTCTCGGCAGGTCGTGTGCAGAGCGTTGCTGTGCGTCTTATCGTGGAGCGCGAGCGTGAGATTATCGCCTTTAACTCTACAGCGCAGTATCGTGTTGTTGGTCAGTTCTATGCTGACGGCGATGCGTCGCAGACATTGTTTAAGGCAACACTCTCGCAGGCATTTGCTACACGCGAGGAGGCAGAGCAGTTCTTGCGTGGTTGTATCGGTGAGAACTTCACAGTTTCGAAGGCTGAGGAGAAGCCATTACAGCGATTTGCCGCACCTCCATTCACAACCTCTACACTCCAGCAGGAGGCAGGTCGTAAGTTGGGTATGAGTGTGTCGCAGATTATGTCCGTTGCGCAGAAGCTCTACGAGCAGGGTCTTATTACATATATGCGTACCGACTCTGTGAACCTTTCACAGATGGCTATTACGCAGTGTAAGAATGAGATTACACGCCTCTTTGGTGCTAAGTACTCATATCCTCATAACTTCAAGACTAAGTCTAAGGGTGCTCAGGAGGCTCATGAGGCGATACGTCCTTCGTATATCGATCGTCATGAGATTGAGGGTACGGCTGCAGAGAAGAAGTTGTACGACCTTATCTGGAAGCGTACCGTAGCATCTCAGATGGTGCCTGCGGAGTTGGATAGAACGACAATCGTTATCGACCTTGAGCGTCGTAAGGAGCAGTTTGTTGCTACTGGTGAGGTGGTACGTTTCGATGGCTTCATGCGCTTGTATTCTGAGGCTATTGATGAGGATGCTCAGAATGAGGGCGAGGGAGGCATACTTCCTAAGATGACCGTTGGTGATAAGGTTGTTGCTACTACCATCACAGCGTCGGAGCGTTATAGCGTAGCACCTTCACGATATAATGAGGCTGCGCTTGTTAAGCGTCTTGAGGAGTTGGGCATTGGTCGTCCTTCAACATACGCACCTACCATTACTACGATTATCAATCGTGGTTATGTTGTAAAGCAGAATCGTGATGGTCAGAAGCGTCAGACACAGCAGCTTACACTCTCTGGTGGTAAGATTTCGGAGAAGATGGTAACGGAGAGCTACGGTAAGGAGAAGAATCGCTTGGCACCTACCGATATCGGTATGGTTGTTAATGACTACCTTGAGACACAGTTCTCTTCGATTATGGATTACCACTTTACGGCTAACGTGGAGAAGGAGTTTGACCGTGTTGCTGAGGGCGATATCGCTTGGACAGAGATGATACGCGACTTCTATGACCCATTCCATCAGCTTGTAGATAGAGCAGTTGGCACACAGGGCGATCGTAGCATGCAGTCGATACGTGTGTTGGGTGTAGATCCTAAGACTGGCTGTGTTGTTAAGGCACGTATTGGTCGCTATGGTCCTATGGTCGAGCTAGAGTCGGAGGATGGTGGCAAGGGTCAGTTTGCATCGTTGAAGAAAGGACAGCTCATCGAGTCTATCACGTTGGAGGAGGCTTTGGAGTTGTTTGCATTGCCACGCGATCTCGGCGAGTTAAATGGCGAGCCATTGATGGTCGGTGTTGGTAAGTTTGGTCCTTATGTTCGCCATGGTAAGACCTTTGCGTCGTTGCAGAAGAGCGACGATCCATATATAATCACCCGTGAGCGTGCTGAGGAGCTACTTAAGGAGACTATCGAGAAGCAGCGTGTTGCCGCTGAGCCGATACGTACCTTTGCTGAGGATGCCGCTATGGTGGTTAAGAGTGGTCAGTATGGTCCTTATATCGCCTATAATGGCAAGAACTATCGCTTGCCAAAGGGTGTGAAGGTAGAGACGTTGACATACGTAGATTGTCAGCGTATCGTAGCTAAGAGTAAGAAATAAACTTTATTAAACAAATACCTTAAAACTATTTTATTATGAAGAAAATCTTTGGTTTGGCACTTGGTCTTATGTTGGCTACAGGTGCTATGGCACAGGAGGCTACTGAGTTTACAGTAGTTAAGGAGAATCCTATTACAAGCATCAAGAATCAGGCACAGGCTGGTACTTGCTGGTGCTACTCATCACTTGCTTTCATCGAGTCAGAGCTTTTGCGTATGGGTAAGGGCGAGTACGATTTCTCTGAGATGTTCATCGTTCACAACACCTACCTTGAGCGTGCTGAGAAGGCTGTTCGCACTCACGGTGATGTATCTTTCGCACAGGGTGGTTCATTCTATGATGTTATCTATGGTATGGATAAGTTCGGTCTTGTTCCAGAGGCTGAGATGCGTCCAGGTGTAATGTATGGCAAGGAACTCAGCGTTCACAACGAACTTTCTGCAGTGAGCGACGCTGTTGTTGCTGCTATTGCCGAGGGTAAGCACCGTAGCCTTCAGATAAGCCCCGATGGTACTCCACTTTGGAAAAAGGTTATCGAGTCTG
>JAGBUS010000017.1 GCA_017630735.1 Alistipes sp.
GACCGCATCGCTATGGGTGTAGATGTCTTCTGCGGCACTGAGCAGATGGGCGGTGGCCTTACAGCGGGACCACTACGCGATATGAACGATATGTTCTCGGTGCTTGTGGAGAAGAACCGCACCTACGAACTACGCTACTACAACGCCGATGGCGAGCTACAACGCCAAACGGTAGACCTCGGCGAGGAGCCTGTAACAGTTGAGATATACCTTAACAAGTAAACCGATAGAGAAGCGCACTTTTATAGAGTGCGCTTTTTTGTTTCAGATTTCTGAGTATATTTGTTTGATTATAATCTAAAAAATCATATCTTTGTAGTTGATTGTGGTCATTGTACCAAAGTTTGAAGATTCTTTTAACAACAATATTTAAAACTATTACTACTATGTACGGAAAATTTCAGCAGTATTTGCAGAATGAGTTGGCAGAGATTAAGGCTGCCGGTTTGTACAAGACAGAGCGTATCATCGAGTCACCACAGCGTGCCGAGATCGATGTTGCGAACCGTCCTGTATTGAACTTCTGCGCTAACAACTACCTCGGTCTATCAGACAACCAGCGTCTTATCGACGCAGCAAAGAAGGCTATGGACGAGCGTGGCTTCGGTATGTCATCAGTACGCTTCATCTGCGGTTGCCAGGATATGCACAAGGAGCTTGAGAAGGCTATCGCTGACTACTTCGGTACTGAGGATACTATCCTCTACGCAGCATGTTTCGATGCTAACGGTGGTGTTTTCGAGCCACTCTTCACAGCTGAGGATGCTATCATCTCTGATGCTTTGAACCACGCATCTATCATCGACGGTGTACGTCTTTGTAAGGCTCAGCGTTACCGCTACGCTAATGCCGATATGGCAGAGCTTGAGGAGTGTTTGAAGCAGGCTCAGGCACAGCGTTTCCGCATCATCGTAACTGACGGTGTGTTCTCTATGGATGGTAATGCTGCTCCACTTGATAAGATTTGTGAGCTCGCTGAGAAGTATGACGCTCTTGTAATGGTTGACGAGTGCCACTCAGCAGGTGTATTGGGTAAGACTGGTCGCGGTATCACAGAGCTTTACGATCTCCGCGGTAAGGTAGATATCCTCACTGGTACTCTCGGTAAGGCATTTGGTGGTGCTGTAGGTGGCTTCACAACAGGCCGCAAGGAGATTATCGACATGCTCCGTCAGCGTTCACGTCCTTACCTCTTCTCTAACTCACTCCCACCAGCAGTAGTAGGTGCATCTATCGAGATGTTCAAGATGCTTGAGGAGAGCGACGCATTGCATGATAAGCTCGTTGCTAACGTTGAGCACTTCCGTTCAAAGATGGTTGCTGCAGGTTTCGATATCAAGCCTACAGTATCTGCTATCTGCGCTGTTATGCTCTACGATGCTAAGCTTTCTCAGGACTTCGCAGCTGAGCTTCAGAAGGAGGGTGTATTCGTAACAGGTTTCTACTACCCAGTAGTTCCAAAGGGTCAGGCACGTATCCGCGTTCAGGTTTCTGCAGGCCACACAACTGAGCAGCTTGATCGTTGCGTTGAGGCTTTTGTTAAGGTTGGTAAGCAGCTTGGCGTCCTCAAGTAATTTCTTGTGATAAAGGGTCATTCTTGACCTCTCAATCATTAGCCCAAATGGGAAATACGCTTAGTATGTCCCATCTGGGCTAATTTCATGTCGAGTCCAAGCCTAACCCTTTCTAACAAGAAATTGGGTTGTTGGTAAGGTGTTTATGGGTAGTTATAGGGAATCATAGGGAGAGATAGGGGAATTAAGGAGTTTAGTAATTAATCCCTAAATTCACTAACCTCACTAAATTCTCTAATATCCCTAGTCATACCTATAACTACCTATCAATCCCTATTACTACCCATAATCCCCATTGTATAATCTACTTGTGTAAACGGTCCAACCTTAAAAAAATATTAATTAAGGGATTGTGCATAATAAATTTTTTATTATCTTTGCACCCACGAAACGTTTTTAACGTTGGACCCATAGCTCAGTTGGTTAGAGCAGCGGACTCATAATCCGAAGGTCGTGGGATCATGCCCCTCTGGGTCCACAAGGAAAGGAATGACTTTTAGTCATTCCTTTTTTTTGAAGCTGTCTAACAAGGCTGCTTTGTCGTTACGCTCGCTCTCAAAATGCTCATTTACGACCAGTAAACTCCGCTTTTTCGAGCTTCGCAAGCCTAAAATCAGCTCTTGTTATACAACTTCATAATGTAAAAGACTGTATAATAAAATCTATTGGACAGCCCATCGTCTCAAATTTCGCCGAGCGTTGTATCTGCACTATTCTATCAACAAATGGGCGCAAATCGAGGTTTTTCGGACTGCTTGCATCTAAAACAAATTCTTGTAATACAACTGCTTCCGCTATTCCTCTTGGCTTTTAATAGCCTCCTTAAACATCCTCTTTAGTTTATCAGTAGAGCAAAACATCTCATCAATCGAGCAGGCGATATTGTAGTGTGCTATATCGTCAGCGTCCAAGAGTTTTTGCTTTGCTAGCTCTATGCTTCGATGCGACGGTGCTGCAATGTCCTTAAGTAGTATCGCGGGTATCGTCTCGGCACTCTCCGTGGCGTAGTGGCTAATGGCGGCAAGCAGGGTAGAGATAATTGCGATAGGGTAGTTATCTATATCCTTTGCTGGGAGTTTTATTTTGCGATGTGAGTGTATGAAGCCGGGGCTACCATACTCCGAGACGTGGTTGTGAGTATGGTTGGGATGCCATGTTGCGTCGTTATCTATAAGCTGCATCTTATCGTTGCACACGAGGATATTATCAGGCGATATGTCGCCATGAGCCTCATGTGCTGAGAGTATCTCGTATGCCAATCTATCGAAGGACGTGCTTAGGCTTTTATAGTTGTACATACCGCTAAGCACGGCGTCATCGAGCGTTATTCCATCAATCCAACGTCGTAGAAGGCAGCATGTGCGGAAGGTATCACCCGACAGGGTATCAATATCGATATATGTTACACATACACTTTGGCGACTCTGGTTTGGCGTTACGGCTGGCGAGAATAGGCACTTTAACAAAAAGTCGCCCTCAATACCGCGAATACGGCATTGAGAGGCGACACTATTGTTTCCAACAATTATACTCTCAGGGTAGATAGTCACCTCTCCAACGGTATCAATAATGATACGTCCTTGTTGGAGAGTATTTATAATATCTACCGCGGTGAGCATCGTTAGTCGATACGCTTCAAGAGCTCTACGAGGAGCTTCCAGAACTTATCTACAGTAGAGATCTCAAGACGCTCGTCTGGAGAGTGTACACCACGGAGTGTAGGACCGAATGATACCATCTCAAGGTGTGGGTACTTCTCAAGGAACAAACCACACTCCAAGCCAGCGTGGATAGCGCGTACCTTAGGCTCCTGAGCAAAGAGGTCGCGGTAGCACTCTACAGTCTCCTTGAGGAGCTTAGACTCTGGGTTAGGTGCCCAACCTGGGTAGCCATCAGAGTGCTCAACGTCGAAGCCTGCCAAGTAGAATACCGACTCGATAGTCTGTGCAGCATAGAGCTTCGCGCTCTCAACAGATGAACGCTGTGATGTAGTAACCTTAATCTCCTGGCTCTCGATATCGAACTTCACAGATGCGAGGTTAGACGATGTCTCTACAAGACCTGGCATAGCGAATGACATGCCAAGAACACCATTAGGAAGACCTACAAGAGCGAGTAAGAAGTAGCACAAGTCGTCGTTAGACATAACCTTCGATGGCTTCTCAGCGTCGGTAACAGCGAAGCGCATGCGTGGCTCTGTGTGCTTGAACTCCTCCATCATCATCTGACCGAACTCCAAGTAACGCTCCTCGAAGTCCTCAACGCTCTCAGCAGGAACACCTACGATAGCGAATGCCTCACGTGGGATAGCATTGCGGAGGTTACCGCCATTGAAGTCTGCCAATACCACCTGGAACTTGTCGATAGCATTGTAGAGGAAGCGTGCCATCAACTTATTAGAGTTTGCGTGACCCTTATCGATATCATCACCTGAGTGACCACCGAGCAAGTCGCCAATCTCAAGGCGCACGAAGGCGTAACCCTCTGGTACCTCCTCAGCCTCATAATCCATAGTCGCTACAGTGTCGATACCACCAGCGCAACCGATGAACAACTCTCCCTCATCCTCTGAGTCGAGGTTTACGAGGTACTTGCCTGTGAGCATACCCTCGCCAAGACCAAACGCACCTGTAAGACCTGTCTCCTCATCAACGGTGAAGAGTGCCTCAACAGCGGGATGCTCAAGAGTGTTGTCCAAAAGCACTGCCAAAGCAGCTGCCATACCGATACCGCAGTCAGCACCAAGTGTAGTACCCTTAGCCTTCACCCACTCGCCATCAATCCATGTCTCGATAGGGTCGTTCTCGAAGTCAAACTCTACGTTAGAGTTCTTCTCGCACACCATATCCATGTGTGACTGAAGAATAACAGCTGGGCGGTTCTCATAGCCTGGAGTAGCTGGCTTACGCATAACAACGTTGCCTGTCTCATCAGTCTGATACTCAATATTATGCTTCTTTGCGAACTCCACCAACCACGCGATAATCTTCTCCTCCTTCTTTGAAGGGCGTGGAACACGTGTGATATCATCAAACTGCTCCCAAATAAGTTTTGGCTCTAAATCTCTAATTGTCATAGCTTTAAGTTTTAGTAGTTTGTATATTATTTCGTTAACGTTCAAAAAGTCGTACTCCCTTGAGTAGTGGGTTGCGACGCTCGAAGATGAGCATCTCGATTATTAGGAGCAGGAGTGCTGCGCCCAAGAACCATTGATACTGCTCGTCATACTCCTCGAAGGTCATCACGGAGAGCTCCGTAGCCTCCATCTCGTCGAGGCGTGCGATGATCTCCTCAAGACCGAAGCTATCGTTGCGCGAGCGTGTGTAGATACCTCCTGTAGCCTCGGCAAGTTGCTGAAGCAGTGGCTCGCCAAGCTTCGTAACCACCATCTTACCCTCGTTGTCCTCCATGATTTCGCCATTTATCTTTAGTGGAGTGCCCTCAGGTGTTCCGATACCGATGGCGCAGATTATGGCTCCCTGAGCCTTTGCCTGTGCTATGGCTGCCTCGCTACCCTGGTCGTGACCCTCACCATCGGTGATAAGGATTATAACACGGCTTTTGGTATTCTGAGTGTTTTGTGTAAAGGATAGCAGTGCCACCTCTAATGCCTTGCCGATGTTTGTGCCCTGCTCGGCGATAAGCTCAGGTGAGAGACGCTTGGTTACGGACTCTGCCATCTTATAGTCACCCGTAATAGGAAGTAGCACCTCCGCTTCATCGGCAAAGGCTACGATACCAATACGGTCTTTGTTCATGCGCTCCACAAGGCGCGATATGGCATATCGGGTACGTGCCATACGGCTTGGTGTTACATCCTCGGCAAGCATCGAGTTCGACACATCGACCACCAGCACAATCTCACGTCCCTGACTCTCTACGGTGCGTAGCTTCGAGCCTGTTTGTGGGCGTGCGAGAGCCAGTACGATGAAACCCAGTGCTAAGGATAGAATAGAAATCTTTATCCATCCGCGCGCTGTTGAGTAGTCGGGCATAAGGCGTTGTAGCGTTGCCACATTACCCATCTTACCCAATTTGCGACGTGCATAGAGGCGTAGCATCCAGTAGATTATAGGTAGTGCGGCTACCACGATAAGCATCCACAACCACTCTGGTGCGCCAAAGGTAAATATGTTGGTTTTAACCATCTTCTTTCGTTTGTTTTACTACATTGGTAGGCGGTTTAAAATCACACGTGCCACCACAAATTCCGCTGCAAGAAGGAGTAGTGCGATAACGAGCCATCCCATATACAACTCCTCGTATGATGTGTAGTGCGTTACCTCCACCTTACTCTTCTCCATCTCGTTAATCTGCTCATAGATAGCCTTCAACGCCTCATTGTCGCTGGCGCGGAAGTACTCGCCACTTGTCTTCGATGCTATGTCGCGGAGCAGCTCCTCATCGATCTCCACATCTGCCATAACGTATGTTATGTTTCCAAATGGATCGTATGCAGGCATAGGTGCCTTATCGCGGTTACCCACACCAATTGTATAAACTTTAATGCCAAGGTCCTTGGCAATGTCGGCAGCCATAATAGGTGATATCTGTCCGCGGTTGTTCACACCATCGGTGAGCAGAATCACGACCTTCGATTTTGCGCCACTCTCTCTAAGGCGGTTGATTGCCGTAGCCAAGCCGTTACCTATGGCTGTACCATCCTCCACTACGCCACTACGCAGGCGCGAAAGCATTGTGCCTACGGTTGCCTGGTCTGAGGTTAGTGGACACTGCGTGAATGCCTCGCCCGCGAAGGCAACAACCGATATGCGGTCGCCTGTGCGCTCGGCAACAAACTCCGTAGCTAACTGCTTAGCTGCCGAGAGACGGTCGGGCGTGAAGTCGCGCGCGAGCATTGAGCCTGAGATATCCATTGCCAGCACGATGTCGATACCCTCTGTTGTTGTCTCCTCCTGGTGGTTAACAACTACGGGACGTGCAAGGGCGATAATCACCACTGTCAACGCTACAAGGCGTAGCACGAAGGGCACGTGGCGAAGCCAGTAGCGCAATGTGCGAGGTGCCTTTACGCCTCCTACCGTTGATACAACGAGTGAGGCACGCTTACGTCCCGCAAGGATGTAATATACCACGAGGAGTGGTATGATTACCAAGAGGTAGAGTATGTTAAGGTTAAGAAACTCCATATTACCAATTCTTTTTACCAGGGATTACGAGAGCCTTTTTCTTATCCTTGAGCTTATCCTGAGTCTTATCCTCCTCCGCCTGTATAGCATCGAGCATACGCTCCTTATCGCTATTTAGCTCGTGTGGTTGCTCACCGCCCTCAGGTTGCTCCTGTGGCTTATTTTCATCATCATTACCACCCTTATCCTGCTCCTCATTCTGCTGTTGCTCAGGATTTTGGTTGTCTTGATTTTGATTATTGTCTTGGTTTTGCTGCTCGTTATTCTGGTTTTGCTGGTTGTTGTTCTGTTGGTTGTTGTTGTCCTGCTGCTGCTGGTTGTCCTGGTTTTGGTTATTATCCTGGTTCTGCTGCTGCTGATTACGCTTTTGATCCACGATACGTTTTGTTAGTACGTAGTCGTATTTCGTCTCCTTGTCGTTAGGATTTAGGCGCAACGACTCGCGGAAGGCGTTGAGTGCCGCCTCGTACTTCTCGTCGTTGAAGAGGCTCTCACCGAGGTTACGCAACACCTCGGCACGTTGCTCCGCAGTAAGTAGCGTGTCGGCTGCGATATCCTCATACAAGCGATATGTATGCTCGGCAACAAGCGTAGAGTCCTCAGGAGTAGAACGACGCATCTGGTGGTGTGCATTAGCACGGTTGTACAACGCCTCGTAGTTTGTTGAGTCGTGCTCCAAGGCTGTATTGTAGCGGTTGAAGCTTGTGTGGTAGTTGTTTTTCACGAAGTTACGATTACCCTCGCGCACCAAGCCACGCTCACGGAGATACTGTGCCTCCACCGTTGTAACACCACATAGTAGTGCCACAACAACCATCATCATTATGCCTATATATCGTTTTATGCCCATTACTCGTTAATCTTTGTCTCAATAGTTATTTCGCGCTTCTCCTTGTTGTGTTGCTCCACCTGCTTAGTGTTCTCCACGAAGTAGTATGCGCGAGTGTAGCACGCCTCGTTCTCCTCAGCCTCAGGGATAGCCTTTGCAAACTTCACAAAGTCGGCAGTCTGAAGTATTGCGATAAGGTCACTACGGCTGTCGCGAGGAATGTCAACCTCTCGTAGCTCGGCAATAACCTCATTAGATGTCTTATCCAACACACTAACATGCCATCTATCCTCGATATACACCTTCAGGATTGAGGTTATTGAGGAGTAGTAGAGCTTATGTTTGTTGTTCTGCCAGAGCTTGCGATGTTTAAGCTCCTCAAGAGCCTTAATGGCTATTACGTGTGGCGGAAGCTTAGGCTGTGGCTTTATCTCCTTGCCACCTCTCTTGCGGTGCGCAATAACAGCCATTGTCACAAGCCATACCACAAGAGCCAAGATAATCAGGATGATAACGCCATAGATGGCGTAGTCGCGAATCTCGGCAAACTTAAATGGTAGATTCTTCTGTGTGAAGATACCCTCATCCTTGAGTAGCGATTGTGCCATCTCGCTATCAACGCCTATGCCCTGCTCGGCTGTAGGGTCAGCCTTAAGGAATAGGGTAGTGTCAAGCTCCATATATGACTGCACGTTGAGGTAGAGCGTGTCACGACCATATAGCGTGTCGGGTATCTCGCGGTTTTTGTCGAAGTAGATGAGTGCAGGAATCATTGGCAATGCACCAGTCTCCATCGCTGCAAGGGTGTAACGCTTGCGAAGATGCAGACGACGACCATCCACCTTAATAGTATCCAACTCCGACTCCTCGATAAACTCGAAGATATCCTCATTATACTCCTCGTATGTCGACATCGAGCGTTTCTTCTTCGCTAATTCATCGACCTCCTTCGGTGTACGTGCTTTGCGGAAGTCGGGAACACCGATATTTACAGCTCTGTCGGTCTCTATGTCGATGATATACTCCACGTGATCACCCACCTCGATGCTATCCTTCGAGAAGCGACCACTAATAGTAGGTACCTCGCCACGTGTCTCAATAGCTGAGAGCGACAAAAGCACCACCAACGATATGAGTGATATGTATATCTGACGTATCATCGTTTCTTAAACATCTTTATAAGTTCCTTTACGTAGTCACCATCCGTTGCAACCTCGGCGATATCCACACGATTGTGACTTAGCAACGATGCCATAGCCTCGTTACGCTCGTTATACTGCTGAGTCCAGAACTCTCTAACTCTGCGCGACGATGTATCGAGCCAGCTACGCTCTCCCGTCTCGGCATCCTCAACCTCCACGATACCCACATTCGGAAGCTCCCTGTCGCACTTGTCGAAGACACGTATAGCCATAATATCGTGCTTCGATGATGCAATCTTAAGGGCATCCTCCAGCTTAGGCATATCGCTTGGGGCATTTATAAGGTCGCTCAATAGGAATGTTGTTGTGCGTTTCTTGTTCACACCCACAAGGTATCTGAGTACCTCTGAGATATTTGTGCCATGTCCCGAAGGGGTGAAGCCTATAAGCTCGCGGATAATCATCAGGATATGGCTACGACCCTTCTTTGGGGGTATAAACTTCTCGATATGGTCCGAGAAGAGTATGCATCCTACCTTATCGTTGTTCTTCGATGCTGAGAAGGCGAGGGTAGCGGCAATCTCTGTAATGAGATTCTTCTTTGTAAGCTCTGTAGAGCCGAACATACGTGATGGCGACACATCGATAAGAAGCATCATCGTCAGCTCTCGCTCCTCCTCATATACCTTGACGTGAGCACGGTGGGCACGAGCCGTAACGTTCCAGTCGATATCGCGCACATCATCTCCGGGGCGATATTCTCTCACCTCCGAAAACGACATACCGCGACCTCGAAAGGCGGTATGGTACTTTCCTGCGAAGATTTCGTCCGAAAGACCTCGTGTCTTAATCTCTATGCGTCTGACACGCTTGAGTATCTCCTCGTCGTTGTATTGCATTATGGCACAATAACGTTATTCAAGATGTCGGTGATAATCTGCTCGGTAGTGATATTCTCTGCCTCAGCCTCGTATGTAAGACCAATACGGTGGCGCAAAACATCGTGACATACGGCACGTACATCCTCAGGGATTACATAACCACGACGCTGAATGAAGGCGTAGGCACGTGCTGCCTTAGCAAGGGCGATGCTGGCACGTGGCGAGCCTCCGTATGCGATAAGTGGCTGGAGATTCTGTAGGTGATACTCTCCTGGCTCACGTGTGGCGAAGATGATGTCGATGATATAACGCTCAATCTTCTCGTCCATATATACCTTGTTGACAACCTCGCGAGCACGCATAATATCCTCTGGCGAGATAACCTTCTCAACCTCTGGCATACCCTCACCACGGAGGTTCATGCGTATGATGTCGAGCTCCTCAGCACGCTTTGGATAAGAGATTTTTGCCTTGAGCATGAAACGGTCCACCTGTGCCTCAGGAAGTGGATAGGTACCCTCCTGCTCCAATGGGTTCTGTGTAGCAAGCACAAGGAATGGCTTTGGTAGTGGGTATGTGCTATCGCCAATTGTCACCTGCTTCTCCTGCATCGCCTCCAAGAGTGCTGACTGCACCTTAGCTGGTGAGCGGTTGATCTCATCCGCGAGTACAAAGTTTGCGAAGATAGGACCGCGCTTTACCGAAAACTCCTCGTTGCGCTGCGAGTAGATGAGCGTACCGATAAGGTCGGCAGGCAACAAGTCGGGCGTAAACTGTATACGCGCGAACTTAGCATCTACAGCCTTCGAGAGTGTTGTGATTGCAAGGGTCTTAGCCAAGCCTGGCACACCCTCCAACAATATATGACCATCTGAGAGAAGACCGATGAGAAGAGTGTCGATAAGGTGCTGCTGACCTACGATAACACGTGATATCTCCTTACGCAAGGTGTCGACAAATACCGACTCCTCCTGGATATGAGCATTCAGCTCTTTGATGTTTACTACTTCATTCATTGTTATAGTACTTTATTCTTTTTCTATCTGAGGAAACGCCCTATATGGCGTACATATTATGCAAAGTTATAAAATTTATTTGATAACTCCTACAATTCGTGGTATATACGTATGCCCTCCATAGGTTTTGCTATGGATGTTGCAGGGGTTAGAGAGTTGTCCTCCGCGGTAGCACGTGTTGCCGATTGCGAGATACCTTTGCCCGTAATCTTGGCAATGGCTGCTGCAAGAGCTATGTCGTGGCTGTAGTCGCCCCAGTCGGCGCGTGGCAATGGGTAGTTCTTGTCGTACACGCCCAGCTCGTTATCCTCCTGTGTGAGGTCAACATCTGGCACAATGCCCTCGCCCCAATCGCCAAAGCCCTTGGCATTGAAGCACATAAAGGTGATAGGAGCATACTCCACGATTGTGCTACCTATGCTCTTGCGCGTAACATCCATACCGCAGTTCTTTCCCTCGGTCTGTGAGCCTATGAGCGTCACAGGGAAGTCCAGACCGCGCAGACCCATAACCACCAGCTCCGCTGCCGAAGCACTATAGTTCGAGCATATCACCGTAAGATGTTCAAGGCTAAATATTTGACCTGTCTCCGTGAGGCGAAACTCTGACGACTGCTCCACCACTGTGTTTCTCTTGTTTCGCTCCACACGACAGAGCACACTGCCACTAAGTCGCTCAGGCACAAGGGCAGAACATAGCTTTACGGCAGAGTTCACAGCACCACCATTATTGCAACGTAGGTCGAGGATGACCTCCGTAGCACCCTCCTCCTTAAGGCTTGTTATAGCATCTATGAGCTGGTCGTTATACTCCGCATCGAAGCTTGTGTATACCAAGTAACCAATCTTTGTGCCCTCGAAATCAATCACTGCGCTATGTAGCACAGGGGTCTTGCTATATATGCCTTTGCTAAGTGTTATGTTGTGAGTGGTGTTATCTGTTTGGCGTTTCAGTTGCAGCTTTAGTTGTGCCACGCTGTTGTTCTCGATAGAGGTGAAGAGCTGATAGTAGTTTGAGGATGTGATATGCGAGCCACCGACCATTGTAATGACATCTCCGCGAATCACGCCTGCTGCTTCAGCCTGCGAGTTGGGATATACCTTCTCGACAATAAAGCCATAATACCCATTATCGGAGTCTATGGATGCTATGGTATAGTGTAGTCCTATGCCAAAGCCATTGACATCGGCACGTGTTTGCGAGGTAATATCGCGGATGTAGGAGTAGAAGACACGCTGACCTTTGTTGTTCACATATCCATCATCCGTATTGGTGCTTAGTCGATTTAATGCCTCACTCAAGTAGTTGTCCCACTTGGCATTGCGATTAAACTGAGCACGCTTCTCTTCAACCTCATCCAACCAGTAGTACTCCTTCTCAAGTCTCTGGTCAATATATGCAATAATGTTTCTGTCCTTATCGGTGTTACCACCTATGTTAGGCGTGTCAATGCCAGGATATCCAGGTGTGGTGCAGGCAATAAGTAGCAGTGCTATGACATACGATAATCTCCAAAACTTATTCATTGTCAATGTTTTTTATGCTTTTATTATAATATTTACACACATCCGTAAGTCCGCATGTCTTACATTTAGGGTTACGTGCCACGCAGACATAACGACCATGGAGTATTAGCCAGTGGTGAGCGATAGGAAGTAGCTCCTTAGGAAATCCCCTCTCCAACTGACGCTCCGTGGCAAGTGGGGTCTTGGCGTTTACGGATAGTCCTATGCGTGCTGCAACGCGGAATACGTGGGTATCTACGGGCATCACCTCTCTGCCCCATAGCACAGCACCTACGACATTCGCCGTCTTGCGTCCCACGCCTTGCAACGACTCCAAATCCTTTGGGTCGCAGGGCACCTCGCCACCAAACTTCTCGACAAGCTGGCGTGAGAGCGTGGCTAAGTGCTTTGCCTTGTTGTTGGGATAGGAGATGCTCTTTATGTATTGGAATATATCCTCCTCCGTGGCTTCTGCCATCTCGAAGGGTGTGGGGTAGCGTTCAAAGAGTGCTGGGGTGGTCATATTCACCCTCTTGTCGGTACACTGTGCCGAGAGTACCACGGCAACCAACAGCTCAAATGGCGTGCGGTAGTTTAGCTCGCTCTCTGCCGTAGGCATCGTCTTAGAGAAAAACTCTATGATCCTTGTATATCGCTCCTTTGTAGTCATCTATCTTGTCTGTTTTACCCACATACGCCAACATATCTTCTTTACGAAGAGTCCGTATGAGGCAATGTTCTTAATTAGCGGACGGTATGCCCTTGTGTCGTGCCACCATCTGCGTAGGTACTCGCCAATAGTGCCGTTGTAGGACAACACCCAGAGAGCGGTGTTATGCTTCGTGTGCTGTAGCTCGTCGTGCATACGAAGGTTGTTGTAACGCTCATCGTACCACATACTTATGTCGTATAGCGAGTCTACAAACTCTATCTTCTTGCGGTAGTCGGGGTTGTGGCTCACGCTCTGCTTCAAGACGCGGTGCACCGCCATGGGGCAGTCTATGCCCATATATTTACTACGTGCGGCAAACCATAGCCACATAGGCAGGTCGTCGGTGCGCCACTGGGGATGCTCCTCTGGGCGTATCTCTTCGTAATACTGCTCTACGAGAGCCTTGCGTGCCACTGTTGTGCAGTTCTCGGCAGGGTTGCGGCGTAGCATAGCCTCGAACGAGGTGAGACACTCACCTTCGGGATATATCGTTGTGTTGCCCTCCTCGTCGGTGCGCTCCGAGCGTCCGTAGCACATGCCAACATCGGGGTTTGCCTCAAGGAGGTCTACCTGCATCTGTAGCTTCTTGCGGTGGGTGAAGTAGTCGTCGCCATCGAGCAAAGCGATATATTTACCGCGTGCTGCGGCGATGGTACGGCGGTAGTTCTTGCGCCAGCCTACATTCTCCGCGGAGGTTATGATGCGTATAGCCTCAGGGTATTGCGCGGCATAATCCTCGGCTATGGCACGTGTGCGGTCGGTGCTGCAATCCTCGCCTATGACAATCTCAATACGGAAGTCAGTCTGCTGACGTAGCACACTCTCGATAGCCTGCGCGATATAACGCTCATGGTTATAGGTGGTCATAATGACCGAAAGCATCACCTCCTCCATCTCTATAGCTTTGTAAGTTTTGCAAACTGTGCCAACAAGGTCTTAGTGCCGTAGCTATCGAATGTGATAACTACCTTATAATCAGTTGCTAATGGTTCTATGCGGTCCACGCTACCAGCACCAAACTTAGGGTGTGACACGCGGTCACCAACGGCATACTGGCACGCTCCGAGACCCTCTCCAGCACCACTATTTTGAGGTGTTACCTTACGCATTCCTGCACGCTCAGGGTCGAGAGGTCGTGGCGTCGAGATAATATCTGGTCGCGGACGTTGTGGTGTAGAGTTTGTTGTGCGCTGACCACTCTGCGCTCCGTAGCGGCTCCTTAGTGACTCGAAGTGTGGACGCTCCTCCTCCGATGTTGCGCGCTCCCAGCGGTTGCGACCCTTTAGCTCCTCGATGTCGAAGTTCGCGTCGAGCCACTGCTCGTCAATCTCCGCGAGGAAGCGACTTGGCTTGGTGTTCTCGGTCTTACCCCACACGCGGCGCATCTCCGAGAAGGAGAGCAATGCTGCCTTCTTGGCACGTGTGATAGCCACATACATCAATCGTCGCTCCTCCTCCAAATCGGTCACCGACTCTACGGAGCGTGACGAAGGGAACAATCCCTCCTCCATGCCTACGATATATATATAGTCATACTCCAGACCCTTGGCAGAGTGTACGGTCATGAGGGTTACTCTGTTGCCATCATCCTCATTATCCTGGTCGGTCTGAAGCATAATGTTCTGCATCCACTCGTCGATAGTAGGGGTCTGATTCTCCTCACGAAGACCCTCCTCCATCTCTCTGTCACACTCATCCTCATAGGAGCTCATCATCGCCAGGAGCTGGTCGAGGTAGTCCTTTGCGGTGTCGTTTTCGGGCTTCTTCTCCTTCTCCAGTTCGTGGAGTATGCCTGAACGCATCATCACCTCCTTGGCGAAGTCGCATACGCCCATCTCCACGCGCATTGCCGAGAGCTCGTTTATCATCTTCACAAAGTCGGCAACCTTTCTTACTACCACCTTCTCCACCTGTCCGAGTGTCTCGGATGATGCTACGAGGGCATTCACCGTGTGCCACATAGATGTCTGACGCTGTGCCGCAATCTCTGCGATGCGTGCCACGGTAGTATCGCCGATACCACGTGCTGGGTAATTGATGATGCGCTTGAACGACTCATCGTCATTAGGGTTGAGAATGACGCAGAGGTATGCAATCATATTGCGGATATCCTTATGCTCAAGGAGCGACATGCCCTTATATACGCGATAGGGAATACCGCGGCGTGTGAAGGCAGCCTCGAAGAGACCATGCTGCTTGTTGGTACGATAGAGCACGGCAAAGTCTTTCCAGTCGGCACCATCACGCACTCTATCCTTGATGTCCATTGCCACCTCTACAGGCTCGTAGCTATCCTCCAACACCCTCACCAGACGTATCTTCTCGCCCTTCTCCGCTGCCGAGAAGCATCGCTTATCGAGACGGCGTGAGTTGTGGGCTATGAGTGAGTTTGCCGCCTCGACAATAGTCTGCGTCGAGCGGTAGTTCTGTTCGAGTTTATAGACCTTGGTAGTTGGGTAGTCGCGCTGGAACGAGAGGATATTCTCGATCTTAGCACCACGGAAGGCGTAGATACTCTGAGCATCATCACCCACAACACATACGTTGGAGTGCTTCAATGCTAAGCGACGCACGATGATATACTGTGCCATATTGGTATCTTGATACTCATCCACTAGCACATACTTGAACTTTTCCTGGTATTGCTCCATCACTTCGGGGCAGTCGCGAAGCAGGATGTTGGTCTGCAGGAGCAGGTCGTCGAAGTCCATAGCTCCGTTGCGCTTGCAGCGGTTGCAATACTCGATATATATATCACCTATCTCTGGCATCTTTGCCTCGCGGTCCTCACCCGCAATAACGGCATTTGCTTTATATGCTCCAGGGGTGATAAGGCAGTTCTTAGCCATCGAGATACGTGCTGCCACAGCCTGAGGCTTATATCGCTCCTCCGAGAGGTTCTTCTCCTTGATGATGGTCTTGATGAGGTTCTTAACATCGTTAGGCTCGTAGATGGTGAAGCTCTCAGGGAAGCCGAGTTTTGTGGCATTCTCCCTCAAGATACGCGCAAAGACAGAGTGGAACGTGCCCATACGTATGTACCTCGCCTGAGGACCCACGAGCTTCTCGATACGCTCGCGCATCTCGCGTGCCGCCTTGTTGGTAAAGGTGAGGGCGAGGATGGAGCTTGGGTCTACTCCCTGCGAGAGCATATAGGCAATACGTGTTGTCAGCACACGTGTCTTGCCCGATCCTGCACCTGCGATGATGAGCGAGGGACCGTTGTAGTTAACCACAGCCTCACGTTGTGCAGGGTTTAATCCGACTAATATATCTGTATTGTTGTTACTCATAGAGTTAGTTCTTCAATGTTGTTACAATCCGTAAATCACTACCCCTGCCACGCCCGAAAGTACGATGAGGAGTATAGGGTTAATCTTACGTGCCGAGCCAAGAAGTGCAGCTGCAAATATCGCCCAGCTCCAGAGGTCGATAAAGCTCTTGCCATCCTCCGTGTGGGGGAACATCAGTAGCAGTGCTGCCGAGGCAATCATGCCCACAACCACAGGGCGCATACCTTTCACCGCACCCTTAATATAGCGGTTATCGCGCAACTTCAGGAAGAAGTGTGTTATGAGCATCATCAGCGTCAGCGCAGGTAGACATACCGACACTGTTGCTACTATCGAGCCTGCGATGCCTGCCACCTCGTAGCCTATGTATGTTGCCGAGTTGATGGCGATAGGTCCTGGCGTCATCTGCGAGATAGCCACGATATCGGCAAACTCGCTATTGGTGAGCCACGCATTGTTCACCACCACCTCGCTGTGGATGAGCGAGAGCATGGCATAGCCACCACCAAAGCCGAAGAAGCCGATCTTCAGGTAGCTGATAAATAGCTGTATGAGTGTCGCCATCATGGGTTGACCTCCTTTCCCTTATATGCCACCCAGAGTACTCCGCCAATAGCTCCTGCGATGATTAGCCATATAGGTGAGAATCCGAAATACCACACCGTAACGGCTGTTGCTAAGGCGATGCTTAAACCTACCCAGTGCATGCCCTTCGTAAGTCCAACGATAGGGGCGACGATGAGTGCCACCACCGCAGGACGCATACCCTTAAATGCTGCATCAACCCATACGTTATTGCGTATGCCTGCAAAGAACATGGCAATAACCAAGATAATTGCAAATGAGGGTATTACAACGCCCAATACCGCAGCTAAAGCACCCCAGTATCGGCGGAATTTATAGCCCACAAATACTGCGGTGTTGAGGGCTATAGGTCCTGGTGCTGTCTGCGCTATGGTTAATAGGTCGATGAACTCCTGCTCCGTGAGCCAGCCACGACGGCTGATTACCTCATATTGGATGAGGGGTATCATGGCGTAGCCACCACCAAAGGTGAAGGCTCCAATCTTCAGGAACGACCAAAATATCTCCAATAACTGCGACATTGTGCGAGACTATCTCTTGAAGCGGTAGTAAGTGCCGAAAGGTATCTGCTTTTTGCTTCTATCCTCGAAGTATAGCTCTCCCATCTGCTCGCTTTCGGGTGTTCCAAATGCCTGATGCACGGCGGTACGTGCCAGCATCGCCGAGAGACCCATAGAGTAGAGGTTGAAGACCAGGAAGGCATCCCTCTTTTCAAGGAGCTGACCACAACATTCGAGCATGTGGCAGATGTCATCCTCCAATACCCACTTCTCGCCATTGGCACCACGTCCGTATGCTGGAGGGTCGAGGATTATGGCATGGTACTTATTGCCACGACGCACCTCACGCTCCACGAATTTCGTTGCATCCTCCACAATCCAGCGCACACCATCAAGTCCCGAAGCCTCCATATTCTCGCGCGACCATGTTACGACCTGCTTAACAGAGTCTACGTGTGTGACATCCGCTCCCGCAGCACGTGCCGCGAGTGTAGCACCACCCGTGTAGGCAAAGAGGTTCAATACCTTAGGACGCTCAATGCCCTTTGCCTTAAGCTCCTCGATAGTGTCGTAGATAAACATCCAGTTTGCTGCCTGCTCAGGGAAGATGCCGACGTGCTTGAACGATGTAAGTGCCAGACGCATACGCAGATGCATAGCCTTGTAGTCGAATGCCACGCTCCAGCGCGAAGGCATCGTAGGCTTCATGCGCCACTCGCCACGCTCCTCAGACTTAGAGTCGCGTAGGAACGATGCATCAGCACCCTGCCACGCACTATCCTTGAGGCTCTTACGCCATATTGCCTGAGGCTCAGGACGGCGTACTACATATTTGCCAAAACGCTCTAACTTCTCACCGTCGCCAGTGTCAAGAAGCTCATAATCAGGGATATTCGGAGTTAGTTGCTTTATCATCTCTTATATTTTAAGTGAAAAGTGAAAGGTGAAAAGTGAAAAGTAATGTGTCTGCGACGCATGTTTCAATAATCACTTTTTCATTCACAATTCTCGGTTGCTTTCATCTTATTTATTGATGATGTGATAATTGCTATTATCTCTTTTAAGTCATTATATAATGGTACGAAATCGTTGTTGTCAATAGTTTCGCTTTCAACAAGTAGTTCAAGCCAATATGCACTCTCGTCAGCCTCTTTAAGGGCTATTTGGAGTTTATTTATAAAGTCAGCCTTACTCTGTGCATTTAACCTTTCGCGAATATTTGCTCCGATACTTGTTCCGCTTCTAAGTAGTTGTTTAGATAACAAAAACTCTTTTTTCTCATCATTTAAGCGTCTGCACAACTTAATGATGTTTAATGCAAAACGTTTACTTTTGTTATCTATTATGTACTTAGAGTTCATAGTTGTTTATATTAAGTTTGTGGGAGTATCTTCACTTTAAATTTCGTGCGAAGCACTCCTTACTTTTCACTTTTCACCTTTCACTTTTCAGTTATAAATCAACGCCGTAGGCACCATACTTTTCACCTTTCACTTTTCACCTTTCACTTTTCAGTTATAAATCAACGCCGTAGGCACCATACTTTTCACCTTTCACTTTTCACCTTTCACTTAAACTGCTGTGTTGAGTCAATAAGACTCATCCTGCAGTTAACGCAGTCGAAGTCTAACAAGTATTTGTGTCGTCCGTGCTCAATGAATAGTCGGTCGCGGATTTTCGTGCCTTTCTTGAGACATTCGCCAATCTCGCGACGGATGCAGTAGCTTGACTCCATAACCCTCTCGCCACGTGTCGTAGCCCAGCTGTCCAAGCCCTCGACGATATGCTCCACGCCATGACGCTTGTAGAACTGGCGCGAGAGTGAGTTCACCACGTTGTGCTGAGGTGATAGTCGTCGCTCAGGGTATTGTGCCGTGCCCGCGTCGGTGCGGATGTCGTGTGGTATGCTCTGCTCTGCGCGCTTCGAAGCAAGGAGAGCAAGTGCCTCGCGGCGTACCTCGGCAAGTGCCTTTGCCGTTACAAACCACTCGCCACCTCTAACCTCCACCTTTGTGGTGCGGAATATCGTGTCGCCACACTTTGTCATCTGCTCCTCGGCTACGGCAATCATCTTCTCGGCGTTCTTTGCCTCCTCCAGCTCTACGCTTCGCGATACCTCGGCAGTGTTGCCCTCGATGTCTGTGAACTTAGCGGTGATTGATGTCTGTGTGATGTCGAGACTACACTCCACGGCTATGGTGCGACGTGTGCGACTGCGCTCCACGCTCTGCGTAAAGCGGTGGTCGTAGTTGCGGTATATCTCCATACCTGCCTTTATGCCCTCCATGCGGTTCGGTTCTATGGTGTTGCCCTCCACGCGGTTGATGTTGGTGCCTATGATGCCATCCCCAGCGATGAAGCAAAGGCCATCACCTGCGTTCAGCACCTCGCGTGTTACAACCCTGATGTCGCGCTTGCCCACCACGGCTACCGAGCCTACATACTCGCCAACAGCCTTTGGGGTGTTGAACGATGCCACGCCAGGGCGTTTGCCAGAGTACATATACTCGCCACCATCGCGTGTAAAACTCTTCTTGGGGTCGGGCGTGAACTCCACCTCCGACTCACCCACAGAGAGACGCTCGCAGTCGGGTCGCGTTTTCAGTGCCTCGTCAATAGCCTTGCGGTAGTAGGAAACGATATTTTTTATGTAGTTGTCATCCTTAAGTCGACCCTCAATCTTGAACGACATAACTCCTGCATCAATCATCTCGCCGATGCGTGCCGAGAGGTCGAAATCCTTGACCGAGAGGAGGTGCTTACCACTGATAAGCTTCTCGCCATGCTCCGTTACGAGGTCGTATGTCAGGCGACAGGGCTGCGAACACTCGCCACGATTTCCCGAACGCGACGACTGCGAGCGCGAAAGGTAGCATCTACCGCTATGACCCACACATATCGCTCCATGCACGAAGCACTCAAGGTCTACGGTCGTAGCCTTGCGTATCGCCTTTATCTCCTCCAACGATAGTGCACGCTCCAATATTACACGTGTGAAACCACTCTCCTCCAGGAATTTAGCACCCTCAGGTGTCATATTGCACACTTGTGTCGAGGCGTGCAGTTCCACAGGGAGATTCATCTCTCTATATGCCATATCCTGCACTATAAGGGCATCTACACCTACGGCTATAAGCTCACGTGCCAGCGCCTCCGCCTCCTTCAGTTCGCTCTCATAGAGGATGGTGTTTAGCGTGACGTAAACCCTGACGCCATAGAGGTGTGCATAATCCACCACACGTGCTATGTCGGCAGTGCTATTTGTAGCTGCACGACGTGCTCCGAAGCCCTCGGCACCGATATACAAAGCATCGGCACCACAATCTACGGCAGCAATGGCAGCACGGTAATCGCGTGCTGGGCATAGAAGCTCGATATATCTCTTTTTCGCAGTCATCGTTTATGATAGTGTATAGTCGTACAAAGGTACAAAAAACTTACGAAATAGATGGTCTATTTTAATAAAAATAGAGAAATTGGCTGTGGGGTGAAACTCCGAATAGAATAATGTGGGTATTAGACTCACTTAAGTGTCGTTGTTGCTAATGCTTTGGTAGGCTCGTTTCGGATATCTTCCATTCCCACAATCACACCTATTGTATTCATTACATCTAATAGCTATATAAATCACATAGGGCTGACTATAAAATTTAGTCAGCCCTATGTGATTAGTTACTCGTAAGTCGCGAGTAAAGCATTACTCTACAACCACGCCATTCTCAAAGTCGTAGCCAACAATTGCTGAAGCGTACTCACTCCAATACTCTGCGCTCTTATATGTCTCTACCGAACCTACAGGCACATAAATATCGCAACCATATGGCACATAACCGAATCCTTTAAAATATTTGAACGCATTGGATCCCAATGATGGAGGTGTTGTAGCCTTGCAATATACACTTGTCAGGCTGGTGCAATTCAAGAATGCATACTCTCCAATCGACGTTACGCTATCAGGGATATTCACACTTGTCAGGCTGGTGCAATTCAAGAATGCAGAATTTGGAATTTGTTTACCATTACCACTATAAACCAATGTGCCGACACCATTCTCATAGATATTGCTAATAATAGGTAATTTTGATGGAGTTATGGTATTACCATCATTTGTTGTGTATTCAATTGTTGTAGTGTCAGGGCAGTTTTGACCATTGGTGTAGATACTATCATTATAACTGCTCCATGCCGATTTATATAGTTCAACACACTCCTCATAGACATATATTCGTCGTCCGCTGGCATTACTGCTGAAAGCACTGCTACCCAATGATGGAGGTATAGTAGCATAGCAATATACCTGTTTCAGGCTAGTGCAATAATAGAATGCATAACTACCAATCTCTGTTACGCTATCAGGGATATTCACACTTGTCAGGCGGCTGCACCAATTGAATGCATAATCTTCAATTGTAGTTACGCTATCAGGGATATTATATTCAGTAATACCTGCAGGAGCAAATGCTGTTAATACGCCATCAACGACCAATATTCTGCCATTATCCTCAGCAAACTTACCAGTAAACTCAGTCAGGCTGCCACAAGAATTGAATGTCTGATATCCAATTGTCGTTACGCTATCAGGGATATTCACACTTGTCAGGCTGTAGCAATCATAGAATGCATAATCTCCAATCGATGTTACGCTATCACCGATAGTAACACTTGCAAGTTTATCACAAGTGTAAAAAGCATTTGCTCCAACCTCCGTTACGCTATCAGGAATAGTAAACTCTGTTAAGCCATCACAGTCGTAGAAAGCCTGTTTGCCAATTGAGGTTACACACTCGGGAAGAGTGATGCTGGTAAGTTTATCACAGTTATTAAATGCATCTACACCAATCATAGTAACGTCACCATTGAAAGCGATAATACCTCGCTTGGTCTCGCTATCCCACACATTAGAGACTACATCAGAACCAAAGGTAAAAGAGTCATTGAAGGTAGGCTCAACCTTTGCTGTAGCAGTATACCAAATCTCGTTTGATGCAGGTGCGGGTGCGCTTGGAGTAGCGGGGTTGATAAACTCAAACGCCGCCATGGGGAGGATAGTGTTACGCTCGATAAGGAGAGCCTTATCTGTTTCCTGCTCCATAACATAGCCCTCGGTATCCTCAATCTCAACAGTGAAGCCCTGCTCGAATGTCTGAGGAGGCAATGCGATATAGAAGGCGGTAGCATTCTTGCCAAGTGCAACGCCCTCGCCGCAGTCGAGAGTGACCTTCTTAAGCACAACGTCGTCGAATGAGAGGTTTGCACCTGCACCACCAGTGGCATTGTTGCCATCATCCTCAGCGATATTACCCATATCGGATGCAAGGATAGCTGTTGCCTCCGCAGAGTTGATATACAACTCACCTGCAACCTGCTCGCCATTATTACCCTTGAAAGTGATTGACTTAACAACCTCGCCATCGCCAGTAAGTTGCAACTTGAGCCAGCCGCAGACATTCTTTAGAGTAACATCGTTGTACTCGGCAGATGAAATCATAATATTACCATCTAAGCCGTAGCTATTAGCGAGATAGTGCTGTGTTGCGGGCAACGATGCCTGAACATTATACGTCGATGGGTTGATGTAGTAATCCTCATTATAAGGATAAACAACAACAACGCGGTCCATATCGCGAGTTGCTGAGCCTGCATCAACGCGCTTCAGGTAAGCAGTGCGCTCGCCAGTCTCGCCATCATACTTCCACAACTGATTAGCATTCGAACGGTAGAAAACCGAAACCTGATCGCCCTTAGTCCATACGGTTTTGCCATTTTGTAGCTGGATACGTGTGTCATCGCCCTCGAAGCCCACAACGAGAGTTTCGGGAGCATTGTCAACGATAGGTGCTGGCGTAATATCAACGACAACATCCTGTGTGCAGGCAGCAAAAGCGAGTGCCGCGAACACAAATAGTAAAAGTTTTTTCATAGTGTATAAAGTTTCTCGATTGTTACCACTCCTGCTCTGGATTCTCAACAGGATCCTCAATAGAGTTGGCGAAGCCGGCCTCCATAGTAACCTCTATAACCTCTACCTCAGGGGCGAAGTAAGGGGAAGTGAATTTTGTGTACATACTCCTTATGTTGTTAAGTTAATAGTCGGTTAAAAAACCAATAGATTTAAACATTGCAAAGATATACAGAATTTGGTAATCAGCAACAGTTATAACTCTGCTATTCTGAGTGCTTCTCTCAGAATAGCACGTTAAAGAGTGTTATTGAGGTCGATGTGAGATATTTTTTTGAGGATATGCGTAACAATGTTATCAATAATGTTGTATCTTTGTCATCTGAATGTGAAATAAACCGAAAGAATTATGCTTACACTAAAGCAATTGCGCGACAATACCGAGGAGGCTATTTGCCGCCTCGCAAAGAAGGGTGTCGATGCGGCACCTATAATCGCTCGTATCATCGAGCTTGATGACAAACGTAAGGCCCTACAGAACGACCTTGATAGCACCCTCGCAGCTCAGAACCAGGCAGCTAAGCAGATTGGTATGCTTATGGGTAAGGGCGAGAAGGAGGCGGCTGAGGCTATGAAGGCTGAGGTGGCAACGCTCAAGACTCGCTCGCAGCAGCTTAAGGAGGAGTCAGAAAAGGTGGCCGAGGAGTTGCAGAACGAAATAGTAAAACTCCCTAACTTCCCACACGACAGTGTGCCTGAGGGTCGCACGGCTGAGGACAACGTGGTTGTAAAGCTCGTGGAGAACTACACCGAGATTCCTGGCGAGGCACTTCCACACTGGGAGTTGGCTAAGAAGTACGACATCATCGACTTCGACCTCGGCGTGAAGCTTACAGGTGCTGGTTTCCCTGTATATAAGGGCAAGGGTGCACGTCTCCAGCGTGCCTTGATTAACTACTTCCTCGACTGCAATACACGTGCTGGTTATCAGGAGGTTGAGCCTCCAATTATGGTGAACGAGGCTTCGGGCTTCGGTACTGGTCAGTTGCCAGATAAGGAGGGTCAGATGTACCACGCTACGGCGGATGGCTTCTACCTTGTGCCTACGGCTGAGGTGCCTGTAACAAACATCTTCCGCGATGTTATCTTGGAGCAGAGCGAGCTTCCAGTGAAGATGACCGCTTACACTCCATGTTTCCGTCGCGAGGCAGGCTCGTATGGTAAGGATGTGCGTGGTCTCAACCGCTTGCA
>JAGBUS010000018.1 GCA_017630735.1 Alistipes sp.
AGTTTCACCAAGTTAAAACCGTGGATGAATACCTCACAAAGAATCCTCAAACTGATGCTGGCATAGAATTACAGAAGATAGCGCATCTACTTTGCCATACAGATAAGGAGTCTTTTATTGGTATGCTGGATATGTGGTATGAGAAATGGGGCGAGTGGCTTAAGCATAGAACTCTCGACAAAAAGACAGGCAAGAAATCATACACGCATCAGCGAGTTAGAAGTGCCTATTTCTCTATGAAGAGGCATATGAAATGGCTCTGGACCTGGTACGATTATCCTGATACTCCAATCCCTAACACGAACAATATCCTCGAAGCAATCAATACAGATCTAAAAACAAAATTGAGGGTACATAATGGAATGTCAAAGAGGTATCGCAGGCTGTTTATAGATGAATATTTCAGACTCAAGTACAAGTGAAAAATGCGGGTATTTGCCCGCATTTATGTACTATTTTGACCAATAAGCCCAATAAGCCACAAACCATAGTATGCAAGCATACAAGGTTGTAAGAAACACAAAAGGTGTCGTTGCCGACACCTTATTGCTTCGCTTGTTTGGGTGGAAGATGGGATTCGAACCCACGACCTTAGGAACCACAATCCTCTACTCTAACCGACTGAGCTACATCCACCATGTTGATTTGTTTTTCAAATCGGGTGCAAATATAAGCACTTTTTTCTATTCTGCAAAATTTTTAGCAATTATTTTTCGTCCTTTTAAATTATTTCTATGGGCGTATAAGTGCTTTGGATGATGAAAAGCTATGTAATTCAAATATTTGCCATATTGCGCACTATTATTGTTATATTTGATGTAAATTAATTTCTGTGTGTCATGAGAGGGTTGGTAATGGTCGTATTTATGGTGCTACTATTGATATTTCTGCACAGCAACCAGAGATGTAACGCTAACCTTTTCCAATGGCTCTGTTTTTAATTATCTCTCTTTGCCTAACTCTCTCGCTGGTTATAGAGATACTCGTACATTATCATTTCCTATAAGAAAGTAGATATTTATATTCCATCACTATTGCTGTAATTATATAAAGTATTGCAAGAGCTAAAAGTGTGTATATATCCGTTGCTACATCGCTTAGTGATGCGCCTGCAGTGCCGATATTAACATAGGCGTTTACTGCGCTACTGCTTGGGAATACCCTACCGATAAGATAGAGCCATTTAGGAAATGCTTGCATAGGATATGATACGCCCGCGAGTAATAGTATGGGTATCGAGCTCCACAACAATAGCATAAGTGGAGCTTCGCGCCTTTTAAATAGGTGGGAAATTGTTAATGCTAAAGCTGATGAAGCAATGATATAGAGCATCATAACTACGATAACATCAATGGTCTTTCCGTTATATGGGAATCCGAACAGGGGCCATAATACACCTAATATTATGATTAAGTTAATACCGTATATTGATATATATACCAATAATTTAGCAAATACACTCATAGCGACATTGGTTTGTGTGTTTGCAAGTGTTCTGCGACGTACACCTAACATTCCTAAGCCAATAAGCAGTGTTTGTTGTATTATCACGACGATAATTGATGGCATCACAAACGATCCGTAGCCCATGGAGGGGTTATTTAGGATATGCCATTCGTATGCTACTGGCTGGATAATATCTTCGCTCTCTATGTCATTTGCGCCACACGCAACCAAGTGCATAGCTTCGACAGATGCACTATATGTTAATACATCTTCAGTTGTCTGCTCAAGTACTTGTTTATAGAGGAGGAGATGACTACCGTCGAGAATAGTCGAGATATTAGTCTGCGTGCCAGCGATAATATCTCGCTCAAACCCTGAGGGTATTACAACTATGCCGAAGATATCGCGTGAATAAAATAGATGTTTCGCTTCAGGCATATTCTCCACCTCGTAGCATACTTCGGTATTAGGTCCTGATCGTAGACCATTTATCATAGCTCTGCTTGATGTGCTATTGTCGTTATCAATAACGGCGATAGATACTCGCTCGACAACTTCGCTACCGTAAGCAAGTGAGTAGATTGTTGTGTAGATGAGCATGGCAAAGACAACGATAAGCAGCACGCCACCATCAGAGATAATCATCTTAAACTCATCTCTTATTATATTAAGGAAATCACTTTTATTTATGATACTTGCGTCGTTTATATCAATCTTTTCTCCAATACTTTTCATTGTGTACTACCCTATTTAGTCTGCGCCATATAAAGGCTATTAACAATATAAATAACATTAGAATTAAGGTCTTAGGAGTGTCGTATGATATGGGCGCGCCAAGCATCATTTGATCTATAAATATCTCGCTGAAGTAACTAAGTGGAAATAGCTTAGATAGTGGTTGTATGGCATCAAACATCGCGGTAACGGGAAATGTTATACCGGAGAATGTAAACGCCATAACAGCATAGCCACCACCCAGTGATAAGCCAAGGCGCAGGTTTGAGGTGAGTAATATTATCGTTATCGCAACAGATTGATATGCAATAATAAATAGTATACTACTTAATGTGATATATAGATAACTTCCTGAGCACTCCATACCCATGATAAACATTAATATAAAGAGTATTAGTTGTATCATTATGGTCATTATTATTGTTACGGGAAGCATCTTGCCAATTACGGCGGCAGGCATTGAGTTTTGTGACGCGTTGAGCCACTCTAAGGCTGTAGAGTATCGCAGTTCTCGTCCAAAAGCATATATTGTTGAGACGACTGTCAGTATCACTATTCCCATAAACATAAACAGAGGAGCAAGATAATATCCATAATTAAGGTAAGGATTTGCAACTATGTGGCTTAATATGTTAATTGGTATTATCTCAACCACTGCTTCATTATGTCCTACGCCCATGGCTTGCAATTTATTAAGTGTAATACCCGATGAAAGGGTCATTACGGCTTGTTGGATATTGCTCTCTATAACTCCATCAGCTGAGATGTTTGTTCCCAAGGTGTAACCCTTAACTTTTGTAGGTATTCCACCAAAAATATTAGGCTCAAAATCCTTGTCGATATATATTATGGCAAGAGCCTTGCCATGAAGCATTAACTCTTTCGCCTCCTCTATAGATTGCGTCTCGTAAGCAATCTTAACGCCCTGCGTTGCGTCAATCATGGTCAATAGTTTTCGAGACATTGGAGAGTGGCTTTTATCAACCACTGCAATGGGCAGATCGACAATCTCGCCACGATAAAACATAAGCGTAAAAAAGAGAATCATAACGAATGGTATAACGAGCATAATGGCGCGATATAGCCTATCGTGTATTATCTCATGTAATTCTCGCTTAAATGATGATAATATATTGTTTATCAACTGCATATATTGTATTACATAATATCGTTGATAATTACACTCATGCCAGGAAGTAGTGTGTTTTTATTATCTAACGGACGAGCATGAATCTCAAAAGTTCGAATATCGAAACCTCCACGTGCACGTGTAGCACTCCATGTTGCAAAGTTGGCTTCAGATGCGATATATGTCACTTCGAGCATGGTATGCGTATCGAGTGCAGGGATGTAGCATTGCAGATATTTGCCATATGTGATGTCAGACATGTCATTCTCTTTGATATTAAATACTACCCATATATCCGATAAATCTAAAATAGTAACAACGGGATATCCTGTAGATATTAGCTCTCCTGGCTCGGATATTATGTTTGATATACGTCCTGATACTGGTGCATATACACGTGCATCGCTCAAGTAAGACTTTACTTCATCTACCGCTCCTTGTGCTTCGCGTACTTTGGCGGCTATGGCACTCCTCTGCTCCTTAGTTGCACCATCAAGAGCCATGTCATATTCTGCCTTTGCAGCATTTTCTGTAGCCTTCATAGCTTCAAAATTTGCCAAGGCTTCATCATATTGCTGGCGAGGTACAACACCCTTGTCGTAGAGGTTCTTTATACGGATATAGCTCTTCTCTGCTAAGTCGCGCCCCACACTCGCTTTTTGCCACATATTTCGTGCTGCTCTGATTATCTCTTTGCGCGTTCCATGCTCGACCTCCATATTCAAAGCCTCGGCAGCACTCTCTAATGCAGCCGCCTGTTGCAGTTTGGCATCAAGTTCTGGTGTCAATATGGTATATAGTAACTCCCCTTGCTCTACCCAATCTCCTTCGCGAACAAAAAGAGAGTCGATACGACCTGCAAGCTTTGATGATGCACGATATGTTTTGCACTCAACGACACCCTCCATTATTGGTTGGTTATGGCTATTGAAATAGAGCCATAGTGCAATGCCACATAATGCTACAACGAGTATTATTATTGCTATATATGTCTTGTTTTTCATAACTTTAAGCAATTTATATAAAGTATTATATATCTATATTTGTTCCCTGCTCGACATATTGAATAAAGGTATCGCTGAGCCCTGAGGCTTCGAGTAGTCGGGCAAGAGTTAGAGTGTTTTCATAAGCGGCATTAAGGTATTCAACTTTTGTTGCAGCAAGCTCGGTGCAAGCATCCATAAGGTCAGCTGATGATACAACGCCCTCACGAAAACCCTCAAGGGCTGAGTTGTAGTAGCTCTCCGCAAAATCTATTGCTCGGCGTGTGGCGGAGATATTCGACATGGTATTTTCTAAGTTATAATACTCTTTCTCAACTAATAGAATAATGTTACTTTGAGCGTTTTCTACCTCTTCTTTTACGCTCTTAACGCCACTTTTTGATGCTATATATCGATACTCCTTACCGAGTCCATCGAATAGAGGTATTCTCACACCTACGCCAATACTCCAGCGCGGAATCATATTACTGAGTTGATGGCTGTATATTGCACCTGCGCCCATGGCTACAATTTCGGGAAGCATGGCTGCTCGTGCTAATTTTACGCCCTCCTCAGATAGTTGTTTACTATGACGCAACTCACATAGAATTGGATTTAGTGCAATAGCCATATCAGTATAGTAATCAATATTATGGATGTTGTTACATATAAAAATTATATCTATTGGATTTATGCTCTGCTCTATTCCTACTGTGGTGTTTAGTGCTGCTTCAGCAACCTTTACTTTGTTTATTGCATCATGCAAATCGCGCTCTGCTTCTGCGAGTTTGTATTGTGCGTATACCACTACGCTATGAGCCACAATCCCCTCCTCTTCCATTGCCTTTGCATCGACTAAGTGTCGCTTTATTGCATCCACAACATCTTGCCTTACTGCACATGCACTGCGAGCAACAACCACACCATAATATCTCTCGACCAACTCCGTAAGTAGCATGCTCTTTGTTGCGTCAAGACTATACGATGCCGCACTGAGTGCTATCCGAGCTGCGCGGTTGGCAATATTTATTCGCCCACCCATATATATTGGAAGCGTTAATGTTGCGCCAACAACGCCAAATGAGCGTTTTTGAAGTGTATATCGCCAATCCATAGAGGTAATAGGACTAAGTCCCTGAGTTAGGAGTGAGGCTAAATCTGATGATATTATACCATTTGTTACTCCCTGATTTATAGCATCCTTTAGCGACTCTGTAATAACTCCTTTACTACCACCCAAATCCATATCTATATCGCTCTGCATAAATGTATAACCGCCGATTAGGTCAATCTTAGGTAGAGCTAATCCGCGAGTGGCGCGTAGCTCGTTATAAGCCATATCGACGTTATATTGCTCGCTCTTAACCATGCTATTATTCTCGAACATAACATTCATGGCTTCGCTAAAACTCATATTTTGTTGAGCTACGGCAGGGGTGATACCTATTATAAAAAATAAAATTACGACCAACATCATCTTCTTATGCTTTTATTCCCTCCTCTATCAAATATCGCGCACAATACATCGTTTTCATCAAATAAATCCGCGCAAATATTTGGCATATTCCTTGTGTGTTTTCAATGCGACAAATATTTTTAACTAAAAACAGTCAGTTATGAAACGAATTAGACTATTAATTGTATCGCTATTTACTATTGCTACAGGCATTTACGCCGTCTCAGCACAAGGTAGTTCGTGCTCCTCTGAGGAGTGCTCTCCTACGGTCTATATCATGTCGAAAGGCAAGGGTGATTGTCATGTGGCACAGCAGAATGCTGCAAATGATTTTATGGAGACTAAAAGAGGTGGTTTCCAACAGGCACATAATCCTCAATTTATCTTCTCTACACACGACAATCGCTTTGCTTTGGGTATAGGTGGCTTTGTGAATCTACGCACGAGCTACGACTTTATGGGTGCAATGGGGAATATTGATTTTGTCCCTTACGATATACCTATGAAGCACAACTACGCCAATCAGCAACGTATAATGATGGATGCCTCGACATCGCGTGTCTTTGTTAAAGCAATCATCAATACCGACCGATTAGGACGTATATTGGTCTATACCGATATGGATTTTCGTGGCGGTGAGCAATTTTCGTATATTCCACGATTGCGCTCGGCGTATATGCAATTTAAGGGCTTTACGATAGGTCGTGATGTGACAACGTTTTGTGACCTTAATGCCGCGCCTACAACCATCGACTTCCAGGGACCTAATGCCTACAACTTCGCCTTTAATGAGATGATACGCTATGAGCATAGCTTCCTACATAACCATTTGACATTGGGTGTAGCTGCCGAGATGCCATCGGTGAACGGTACTTATGGCGAACACTTCTCGGCTATCTATCAGCGCGTGCCTGATGGCATTGCATATCTGCAGTATGAATGGGGCGAGAATCGTTCAAGTCATTTGCGCGTTTCAGGTGTGGTGCGTGATATGTATCTGCATGATAATAAAAATGGTAAGAATACCACAGAGCTTGGCTGGGGTGTTCAGCTTAGTGGACATATCGACATAGGTCGTTGGGTGGATATTTATATGAACGGTGTATATGGTCGTGGCATTACCCCTTATCTTCAGGATCTTGCGGGCTCTCCTTATGACTTTGCATACAACCCAAAGAATCCAGAGCGTATGCAGACCATGCCTATGTGGGGCTGGCAAGCGGCAGCACAATTAAATATTGTCCCTGGCAGATTCTGGCTTGCAGGTGGTTACTCGGAGGTTAATCTTGAGGAGAATAATGGCTATCTATCGGCAAACGAATATCGCAAGGGTCAGTATGTATTTGGTAATGCCTTTTGTCAGGCTACTCCAAATATCACATTCGCACTGGAGTACCTACATGGCACACGCGAGGATATGGGAGGCTCGATGAGCAGGGCTAATCGCATTAGCATTATGGCACAATACAACTTCTAAGTCTCTGTGTTCTATATTAATGTTTAATGGCAATCTTTTTGGGTTGCCATTTTTTTTTGTAATTTTGTATAGGATGATGTTACAAATTTCGAAGTTGTACGTTATATAGGTAAAAGAAACAAATTAGAAAATAAAGATTTTGGTTACTGAAACAGAATACATATCACTTGTGGAGCGACTTAAGGATACGGTCTTCAGGTTGGCGCGAAGCATACTCTCGGATATCCACCTTGCTGAGGATGTCACGCAAGATGTCTTTGTGAGGGTCTGGCAACAACGCGAAGCCATAGTGCGTAGTGACCATCCAAGGGCATATATCTGTCGCATAGCGCATAACCTTGCCATTGATCGTCTTCGACATCGCGAGCGAGAGCGTAGCTTCGCCATAGAGGAGGTCGCGATAACGAGTAGAAACTATGATGATGCTGAGAGGTCGGATATGGTAATGCTAACAAAGAGGTTTATAAGTGAGCTTCCAGAGAGACAACGCATAGTGATACATCTTCGCGATGTCGAGGGTTACGAATTGGAAGATATAGCCCAAATCCTTGAGGCTGATGAGGCGAGCGTGAGAGTAAACCTCTCAAGAGCAAGAAAGAGTATCAAAGAGCAACTGTTAAATGCAATGAATTATGGAGTGGAATAGAGTAAAATTGCTATACGATAAGTATCTTGAGGGTGAAACATCTCTCGATGAGGAGCGCGAGCTTCATGCTCTACTCTCTGCAACCGATATCAAGCCAAAGAAGTACAAGGCTATTAAAGCGATACTTGATGCTACATATTCCATATCATTGGAAAAGTGTACTCAAGACATTAAGTACTCTGAGCCAAAGAGGAGAGTATGGTACAATATATCCATACGTCGCATTGCGAGCGTTGCTGCCGTCGTGGGGCTTATAGTCGGTATAGCTATATCATCGATAGAGACTGCCCCACCATCAGCTGTCGAGGAGTTTGATATTGTATGCCATATCAATGGCGCACTTGTTACTGATCAGCTGGTTGTACAGGCAGAGGCACAGCGAATACTGGGCGACATATCGCAAAATATGAATACCGCGAAAGAACGTATCAACAACATAACAAAACTAACATCAAACAGATAGTCACTATGAAACGATTTATTTTAACACTTACGACACTTCTTGTAGCAACAACACTCTATGCTCAGATACCTGATAGTCTGAATAATGAACATGTGATATATCTTGACAGTCACAAGGGAAATTCAATATCATCTTCCAACAACGGACGTTTATCGCTACTTCTAAATGGCATACGCTTCGAGATAGGTAACAAGCAGGAGAAGGCGGATAGTGTATGCTACTATAAAAAAAATGCCGATGGCTCGATGCAACTTCTGTCGCGCGATGAGCTTCTTGTGGCTGCATATAACGCAAATTTAGAGGCTATAAACGCCAATAAAAATAGAGAGAGTAGCAGTAGGGCGCATTTTGGACTCTTTGGTATTGGTGCTCCAAGCTATAACCATTTCTCAGTTGTTGAGATAGGCTCGAATATGTTTACAGGTCTCAGCTACGACGGGTATACTACTGAGGAAGCACATAATCTCACCTTTAGCACTCGCAAGGCAGTGTGCGTGACAATGAATGTCGCTGAGTTGAACGTTTCCCTTACACCAAATCATGCATTGGCGGCGTCTATGGCTTTCGGTTTTACCTGGGAGAATTACACTATTGCAGGTAACTACACAATGAAGTATCGTGATGGTATGATGCGACCACTTGCAGTGGATGCCAATCTTAAGAAGTCGAAGATGGTAGCGTCGTATTTCCATGTGCCGATTACCCTTGACTGGAATATTAAGAGTGGATTCTTTATCTCAGCAGGTGTAAATCTCGACATTCTTATGGGGTCTCACCTTAAGTACAAGTTCCCAAAGACTAAGATAAAGGATGAGATTACGCTCAATCCATTCCAGTTTGGTGTTACGGCGCGTATGGGATGGAATCGTATCTATGTATTTGCCAACTACGCCTTCAGCGAGATGTTTAAGCACGGCACGGGTCCTGTGGCTAATCGCTTCTCTATAGGTATGGGTATCGGATTCTAAACTTTTGCATAATATGAAACGATTTATATTATTGATAATGTTGCTTATGCCTCTCGGTGGTATAGCACAAGAGATAAGCTTTGATAGTATTATGTCGGAGTACTCATCGAAGGAGGGATGCACAACGATGAGAATCGGAAAGGGTATCTTCAATTCGATGGAGATAAAAATCGATGCCGATAGTATGTCTATTATATCGGTGGAGGATAGTACACTGATACCGCAATTCAAAGCGCAGATTGCCACGTTGGTCGCACCTATGGAGGTTTTGATGAGCGTAAACTATGGCATCGATAGTGTAGATGTTTATCAGCGTAGCAGCGATGGACAAGTAAAGGAGTTGCTGATAGTGACGAACAAGGATAATGTATCTGCTGCGATATATATTATCGGAACAAATTTGGAGGTTAATCAGATTAATTCAATAATTAACATATTTTAAGAAGCCGTCTAACAAGGCTGCTCGCTCTCAAAATGCTCATTTACACTCAGTAAACTCCGCTTTTTCGAGCTTCGCAAGCCTAAAATCAGCTCTTTTTATACAGCTTCTGGGTAAATGGTAGTGTACGATGAGTTTTTCGGACACTACCATTTTATTGTTTTTGAGTTTAATAGTTATCTGCCATAGGCTCAAAAAACCTCTGCTCATGTTCGCACGATGGACATAGCTTTGGAGCTTTGGTTGCCTTAATGATATATCCACAGTTGCGGCACTGCCATACGATTTCACCATCGCGTCGGAAGAAATCACCATCAGTCAAACGGCTGAGTAGCTTTAAGTAACGTCGCTCGTGCTCCTTCTCTACTTCAGCTACATGTTTAAATGTAAGTGCTATCTTTTGAAAGCCCTCGGCGTGGGCAGTCTCGGCAAACGAAGCATAGAGATTTTCCCACTCATCATGTTCGCCATCAGCTGCTGCAATAAGGTTTTTCTCCGTTGTAGAAATTACTCCTGCAGGATATGAGGCGTTATGTATGGTTGCCATGCCACCCTCAAGATATTTAAAGAATCGTTTGGCATGTTCCATCTCCTGATCGGCAGTGGTAAGGAATACTGCAGCTATCTGCTCGTAGCCATCCTTTTTAGCTTGTGATGCAAAGAATGTGTAGCGATTACGCGCCTGACTCTCGCCGGCAAAGGCTTTTAATAAGTTTTCCTCGGTAAGAGAACCTTTTAATGTGCTTTTCATAATTCAGAGTGTTTAAGATTCATCAATGAGTAGTGCAAATAGAGAGCCAAACGGAGTATATTTGCGAGTTAAAATAAATTTTACTATCTTTGTCCGATACACGAGAAAAATCAAAAACTAACTATATATGGCAGACGAGAAAATTATTTTTTCGATGGTTGGTGTGAGCAAGGTGCTTAACAACAACAAGAAGATTTTGAACAACATCTACCTATCGTTCTTCTATGGTGCAAAGATTGGTATCATTGGTCTTAACGGTTCGGGTAAGTCTACCCTTATGAAGATCATCGCTGGTATCGACAAGAGCTATCAGGGCGAGGTGGTGTTCTCTCCAGGCTACAGCGTGGGCTACCTTGAGCAGGAGCCACAGCTCGATCCTACAAAGACCGTTAAAGAGATTGTAGAGGAGGGCGCAGCAGCTACAGTAGCTCTATTGAAGGAGTATGAGGATATCAATATGAAGCTTTGCGAGCCTATGGACGATGACGAGATGGCACGTCTTGTGGAGCGTCAGGGTGAACTATATGAGATGATCGACCATGTAAACGGCTGGGAGCTTGATAGCGTTTTGGAGCGTGCTATGGATGCTTTGCGATGCCCAGATCCTGATCAGAATGTAAGCGTTTTGTCGGGTGGTGAGCGTCGTCGTGTAGCGTTGTGTCGCTTGTTGTTGCAGCAGCCTGATGTATTGCTTCTCGATGAGCCTACCAACCACCTCGATGCCGAGAGTATCGACTGGTTGGAGCAGCATCTCCAGCAGTATAAGGGTACGGTTATCGCTGTTACCCACGACCGTTACTTCCTCGATAATGTAGCAGGTTGGATTTTGGAGCTTGACCGCGGTGAGGGTATTCCATGGAAGGGCAATTACTCAGGATGGTTGGAGCAGAAGACTCAGCGTATGGCTATGGAGGAGAAGCAGGAGAGCAAGCGTCGTAAGACTCTTGAGCGCGAGTTGGAGTGGGTGCGTATGTCACCATCGGGTCGTCATGCCAAGTCTAAGGCTCGTCTCTCGGCTTACGATAAGATGATGAATGCCGATACTAAGGAGCGTGAGGAGAAGCTCGAAATCTACATCCCTAACGGTCCACGTTTGGGTGATCTTGTTATCGAGGCTCAGGGCGTTACAAAGGCATTTGGCGATAGAGTTCTTTACGAAAACCTTGAGTTCTCGTTGCCACCAGCAGGTATCGTAGGTGTTATCGGTGCTAACGGTACAGGTAAGACTACCCTATTCCGCATGATTATGGGCTTGGAGGAGCCTACATCTGGTAGCTTCCGCGTTGGTCCTACAGTGAAGCTCGCATACGTAGACCAGCAGCATAAGTCTATCGACCCAGAGAAGACCGTTTACGAGGTTATCTCTCAGAACTCTGACCTTATCCAGCTCGGTAACCGTCAGGTGCCAGCACGTGCATACGTAGGTCGCTTCAACTTCAATGGCGCAGACCAGGAGAAGAAGTGTGGTGTATTGTCGGGTGGTGAGCGTAACCGCTTGCACCTCGCTCTTGCGCTTAAGGAGCAGGGTAACGTATTGCTTCTCGATGAGCCTACCAACGATATCGACGTTAACACACTTCGTGCATTGGAGGAGGGTCTTGAGAACTTCGCTGGCTGTGCTGTAGTTATCTCGCACGACCGTTGGTTCTTGGATCGTATTGCCACACACATCCTCTCATTCGAGGGCGACTCAAAGGTTGTATTCTACGAGGGTACATACTCAGAGTATGAGGCATGGAAGAAGGCTCAGGGTGAGGACACTACCCCTAAGCGCGTAAAGTATAAGAAACTTTTGGCAGAACAGTAATAATTAGGTGATGGGTAAAAACTGAAAGATGAAAAGTATTGTGTCTGTGACACATTTTAATCTCGTGCGAAGCACACCGAACTTTTCAGTTTTCACTTCTCACTTTTCACTTTATCAACATATATATGGCACAGAAACCATCTATTCCTAAGGGCATGCGCGACTTCTCACCTGAGGAGATGATGCGTCGTACCTATATATTCGATACTATCAAGAGTGTCTTCCGCCTCTTTGGCTATGCACCTCTTGAGACCCCATCTATGGAGAATCTCTCTACCCTACTCGGCAAGTATGGCGATGAGGGTGATAAGCTCCTCTTTAAGATCCTGAACTCAGGCGACTATGGCGCAAAGCTTTCTGAGGAGGAGCTACGCCAGGCATCTAAGATTTCAGAGAAGGGTCTTCGCTACGACCTCACAGTGCCTTTTGCGCGCTACGTTGTGCAGCACCAGAACGAGATAGTTTTCCCATTTAAACGTTATCAGATTCAGCCAGTATGGCGTGCGGATCGTCCTCAGAAGGGTCGCTATCGCGAGTTCTATCAGTGCGACGTGGATGTTATCGGCTCTAAGTCTCTATTGTCGGAGGTTGAGTTGGTAGATATCGTGGCACGTGTATTCTCGAAGCTCGGTATCTCGGTAACTCTCAAGATGAACAATCGCAAAATATTGTTTGGCATTGCCGAGAGCATTGGTCATGCAGATAAGATGATTGACATCACCGTTGCTATCGACAAGCTTGACAAGATTGGCTTGGATAATGTGAAGGCTGAGTTGCGCGAGCGTGGCATTGATGATGAGGCTATCGCAAAGCTTCAACCTATACTTGAGCTTAGTGGTACTAACGCTGAGAAACTTGAGAAGTTGGAGTCTGTAATTGGTGCTTCAGAGACAGGCAAGCTCGGTATTGAGGAGATGCGTACTATCTTTGATGGCGTAGAGAAATTGGGTATCAACCTTACTCCTGAGTTGGACCTCTCTCTTGCCCGTGGTTTGAACTACTACACAGGTGCAATCTTCGAAGTTAAGGCTAACGACTATCAGATTGGCTCTATCTCTGGTGGTGGACGTTATGATGACCTTACAGGTATCTTCGGCATGCCAGGTATGTCGGGCGTAGGTATCTCATTTGGCGCAGATCGTATCTATGATGTGATGCTTGGTCTCAACCTCTTCCCTGCTGAGTTGGCTTGCTCAACAAAGGTGCTTTTCGCTAATCTCGGTGAGGCTGAGCAGACGGCATCTATGTCACTTGTGTCGAAGCTACGTGATAAGGGTGTTGCGACGGAGATATATCCAGATATGGGCAAAATGAAGAAGCAGATGGAGTATGCTAATCGTCGTGGTATTCCTTATGTTGTTATCATCGGCTCAAACGAGTTGGAGCGAGGTGTGGTAACGCTAAAGAATATGCAGAGCGGAGAGCAGCAGGAGCTTAGCTTCGATGAGCTTATAGCAACGCTATAACAAAAATATTATATGATGAAATAGCGGAGAGAATGTTACATTTTGCTCCGCTATTCGTTTATAATATAGACAATAATTTATAACTATATGAAACGCCTACTTCTGTTAATCCTCTCGGTTGCTGCAATGTGCTTTTGTGTCTCGGCACAAAACCCGGTAAAACGACAGATAAAGAAACTAAACAATATCTATTCGTTTATAAACGATAACTATGTCGATAATGTTGATATAGAGCCTTTGGTTGAAGAGGCTATTCGCGCAACACTCAAAGAGCTTGATCCTCACTCCAGATATATAACTCAAGAGGAGATGGAGGAGTATCGTAACCGCTCCCTGGGACGCTTCGCAGGTATTGGCATCCGCTATATGCTCCATAACGACACTCTTGTGGTGCGTAAGACCATGGATAACTCTCCAGCATCGAAGGCGGGCATCCTTACCAACGACCGCATTGTGGCAATAGACGAGCATAGCATCGTAGGTGACACGTCGCTCGATATTTCTGCACACCTCAATGGTGACGTGGGAAGTAAGGTTATGGTAAAGGTAGTGCGCCGTGGCGTGGCGGAGCCTATTCTTTTCACCCTTAAGCGCGACAATATCCTAAATAGTGCCATCACTGCGGCATATCGCATCGGTGATGTGGGTTATATAGCGATATCCAACTTCTCAAGACCCCTTGGTGCAGAGTTTTATAAAGCTATAAACTCATTAGGGGATATACGTAGCATCGTTATCGACCTTCGTGATAATGGTGGCGGTGCCCTGACCTCTGCCATCGACCTCTCGTCGCTATTCCTCAATAAAGGCGATGTTATCGTTACGACAGAGGGTCGAAACAAGAAGGTGATACACTACAAACGTCGCGACGATAAGCCTTTTGACCTTCCGCTGGTTGTGCTTGTTAACGAGAATAGTGCCTCGGCAAGCGAGTTGTTTACAGGTGCTATGCAGGATCACGATCGCGGCATTATCGTAGGTCGCACAACATATGGCAAGGGCTTGGTGCAAAGGATGATAAAACTTCAGGATGGCTCAGGTGTTTCCATAACCATAGCTCGTTACAAGACGCCATCTGGACGTATCATACAGCGACCATACGAGATGGGCAAAGGTAGTGAGTATATGGCAGATAGCACACGTTACATCCACCCCGACTCTATCTCCTTTAAGGATAGAACCATATACACTACACTCAACAAAGGTCGCAAGGTATATGGTGGCGGAGGTATAACGCCCGATGTCTATATCCCAGCGCAAGAGTTCCAAATCTCGGAGTCTGTTCGTAAAGCATTTAGTGACGCTATTTTTGACCATACCATCATCGAGCTATGGGATATTATGGATATTGAAGCTCTTGGCAAGCAATACCCTACTTATGAGGCGTTTGATGCGGAGTATGCGTTAGATGATGTTGTTCTTGATGTTTTCTATCGTCGTGCAGGATTTGGTGAGGAGGATATCACACCTACGGATAGGGAGTATATCGAAGTCCGATTGAAGGCATATATCGCCGAGTTGCTCTATGGATATAATGGCAGACATTATATATATAGCACCCGCTTAGACTATATGTTTAAGGAGGCTATAGTCATTGCTGAGCAGGAGTAAGTTTTTACTGTAAAATTTGGTGATTTATAAAAAAAGGCTTATCTTCGTTATAGTAAATGTTAAAAACTACTACTATGACACCAGACTTCCTTTCTCGCCATGACGGTGATGATCGTGGCGAACAGATTTGCTCTAAGGCAGTACGCGCAGGTAAGCGCACCTATTTCATTGATGTTAAGGCTACTCGTGGTGATGATTACTATATCACTATCACTGAGTCGCGCAAGAAGATAAATCACGATGGCTCTGCAACATTCTCACGTAACCAGATATACCTTTATAAGGAGGATTTTGCTAAGTTTGCTGAGGGTCTAAGCGAGATGATGGACTTTATTAAGGAGCATAAGCCAGAGTATTTCGAAGCAAAGGCTGAGACATCAATCGACGAGGAGTTCGATAAGTTATAATAAACTGAATAAATAAACGTTATGTAGGAGGTTGCCTTTTGGTGACCTCCTAATATTAGTATATATGAGTAGTGTATTATTGGGTTTTAGTGGTGGTATAGATAGTACAACTGCGGTAGAACGATTAAAGCGCGATGGATATAGGGTTGTAGCTCTAACTATTGATACTATGCTTAGTGGCGAGGCTGTGGCAAAAGCAAAACAGAGGGCTGAGGAGCTGGGCGTTGAGTGGTATCTCTATGATGGTAGAGAGCGTTTTACACGTGATATAGTCGACTACTTCTGTGCTGAGTACGCAGCAGGTCATACACCTGCACCATGCACACGTTGCAATACACTTATTAAGTGGCAAATACTTCTTGAGGAGGCTAATCGCCTTGGTGTTGAATATATCGCTACGGGGCATTACTTTCAAATTGAAAATCACAACAATCACTACTACGTAGTAAAGGGTATTGACCCTGCAAAAGATCAGAGTTACTATCTCTGGGGGTTGTCACAAGAAGTGTTATCGCGCGCCTTAACGCCTATGGGAGCAATGATAAAGAGTGAGGTTAAGGAGAATTTCGCAGACAAGAGCGAAAGCATGGGTATCTGCTTCCTGGAGGGTAGACCATACGCTGAGTATCTTGCTAATCACGGCATTGCAATGGCGGCAGGAGAGATTGTTGATGAGCATGGCACACTACAAGGCTATCATAATGGCATTGCTCGTTACACAATTGGACAAAAACGCGGTGAGGGTCTTAAGGATGGACTAAGGGTGGTCGATATAGACGCAGAAAAGAATAGAATTATCGTTGGAACAAGTAGTTCTCTATATAAACAATCACTTTATATATACGATAGTAATATTGTGGATGTTAATGAGCTATTAACAGCAGATGATATCACTATAAAGATACGTGGTATAGGCGTAAATCCAAAGTATCCAGTATCCATAAAATCGTGGAAAGATGGCTATGTTATTGATACGCCCGACCCTGCATTTGCACCAGCAAAGGGTCAACCTTTGGTTTTCTATCGAGACAATCGTGTTATTGGTGGAGGTATTGTTGTAGGTTTCGAGTAATTGTTGTACATTTGTCGCTCATTTAATATTTACAACAAATGATTAAACGTTTATACAACTGGATATTATCTTGGAGCGAAAGTCGTTGGGGATGGCTTGCGCTATTCGTTATAGCACTATTTGAGGCAAGCTGGTTTCCACTACCTCCCGATATCTTGCTTATAGCACTCTGCTTAGGTGCTACTAAGAAGTCATTCCGTTTCGCATCGTTATGTCTTACAGGCTCGGTACTCGGTGCAGCACTTGGTTACTGCATTGGTTACTATCTATGGACAACATCTGCGGGAGATCCTACGGTAGTTGCCGACTTCTTCTACAACCATGTGTTCAGCGTGGAGAGTTTTAATAATGTAGGCTCACTATACGATAGATTTAACTTTTGGATAGTATTTACTGCAGGCTTCACACCACTACCGTTTAAGCTCTTTACCATTGCGGGCGGTATGTTCCACATCAACTTTGTGATGTTTATTATCGCCTCAATCGTGTCGCGTGGTATGCGTTTCTTTCTTATAGCATGGCTAATATGGAAGTTTGGAGCACCTATCAAGAGCTTTATCGATAAGTACTTCAATCTATTGGCAACGCTATTTACCATATTGCTCATAGGATGCACGTTCCTCGCTCTATGGTTGTTTGGCAATGGTGAGATGTAATAATCAAATAAGTAAAAAGAGATTATGTTATATTTCGGATTAATAGGTCGTAGCCTATCGCACTCCTTCTCGCGCAACTTTTTTACTGCTAAATTTCAGGCAGAACAACGAGCAGCGGACTACTCGCTAATCGAGATTGAGGACATCTCGACTATCAATAGCGTCGTAGCGAAACATGGATTTTCGGGATTTAATGTCACTATCCCTTATAAGGAGAGTATTATACCCTACCTCGATGAATTATCTGCAGAAGCAAAGGCTGTTGGTGCTGTTAATTGCGTGGTAGTGCGCGATGGCAAGACCGTTGGTCACAATACTGATATTAAGGGTATTGAGGCATCGCTCGGATGGCTCACAATTAACGATGATACAAAGGCGTTGGTTCTTGGTACAGGCGGTGCATCTAAGGCTGTGCAGTATGTGCTTAAAAAGATGGGGGTGGAATATAAGGTGGTCTCTCGTGATGCTAATCGCGGAGATTTGACATACGAGGAGCTGACATCGGATGTTATAAAGGAGTATCATCTCATCATCAATGCAACACCTGTTGGCACTGCGCCTAATATCGAAGATGCCCCTGTGTTGGATTACTCGGCACTTGGAGAGTCACATCAGCTCTTCGACCTGGTATATAATCCTGCAAACACTGAGTTTTTGAAGCGTGGCGAGGCACAGGGTGCAAATACCATGAACGGCATCCTGATGTTGCAGACGCAGGCTATTGCCTCGTGGCATATTTGGCAACGCGAACTTAACATAGAGTAATGCGAAGATAAAATATCAAAACATAGGGGCTGTCGAACAAAATGTCTGACAGCCCCTATGTTTGTACAGAACTATATGTGGGGGTTAATAGTTTTCTGTTCTTAAAAGTTGTAGCGCGTTCTCGACATCCTCGCTACGCACCATAAGCCGCATTGGGAAGGCTCCCGCTGAGTATATTGTCGACATATACTCATCATTTAGCGCACAAAAAATACCTGCACTCTCAAGAATAGACTTGGCAATTTCTGCACGCATAGGATTGTCATACACCTCGATGACAACCAGTGTAGAGGTTGTTGCATCCATAACGTAAAACTATTAAGAGTTATCCAATTGTAAAGGTAGGTAAATATATTGACAATTACAATACTAAAACTCTTATATTTTACAAAAAATATAACTATATTTGTACGCTGTTTATTATTTGACATTATATGCGCCCATTTGTACACTTACATGTTCATAGCCAGTACTCGCTACTCGATGGTCAGGCAAGTATCTCAAAGCTTGTCGATAAGGCCATTGCAGATGGCATGCCAGGTATTGCGCTTACCGATCATGGTAATATGTTTGGTGTCAAGGAGTTCTTTAATTATATACAGAAGAAAAATGGTGCGCGTAAGGATAAAATAAAGTCCCTAAAATCGCTCATAGAGAAACTCGAAACAGGCAATGCTACACCTGCTGAGATGGGTGATGATGCACAGGCATCATTGGCTAAGGCTCGTGCCGAGTTGGATGCTCTGCCTAAGGCAGATTTTAAGGGTATTATCGGCTGTGAGGTATATGTAGCACGTCGCAGATTGTACAATCGCGAGAAGGCGTTAGGTGATCATAGTGGTTACCACCTTATCCTTTTGGCAAAGAATATGACGGGCTATAAAAACCTTATTAAGATTGTCTCTAAGGCATACACCGAAGGTTTCTATGGTCGTCCACGTACCGACCGTGTGGAGTTGGAGAAGTATCATGAGGGTATTATCTGCTGTTCGGCATGTATCGGTGGTGAGATTCCACGACGCATACGCGAGGGCAATTTAGATGCTGCGCGCGAGGCTATAGAGTGGCATAAAAGCATCTTTGGTGACGACTACTACTTGGAGTTACAGCTCCATAAGGCTACCGTAGAGCGTGCCAACCATGAGACTTATGAGATTCAGGAGGCTGTCAACGAGCAGCTTATTGCCTTCTCACGTGAGATGGGTGTTAAATTGGTATGCACCAATGATGTTCACTTTGTAGATGAGGAGCATGCCGAGGCGCATGACCGCTTGATATGTCTTGGTACAAGCAAGGATTTCGACGATCCTAAGCGTATGCTCTATTCCAAGCAGGAGTGGATGAAGACTACGGCAGAGATGAACGCCATCTTTGACTATATCCCAGAAGCTTTGGACAACACCGTAGAGATATGCAATAAGGTAGAGGGCTACTCTATCGACCATGCCCCTATTATGCCTACCTTTGCCATTCCAGAGGAGTTTGGTACGGAGGATGGTTATCGTGCGACATATTCGGAGCAGGATCTCTTTGACGAGTTCACACGTGATGAGAACGGCAACGTAGTGATGTCGGAAGCCGATGCTAAGAAAAAGATTGAAAAATTAGGAGGTTACGATAAATTATATCGTATAAAACTTGAGGCGGACTATCTTGCCAAGTTGGCAATGGATGGTGCACATAAGCGATATGGAGAAGTGCTAGACGAGGAAACAACAACACGCCTTAAGTTCGAGTTACATATCATGAAGACCATGGGTTTCCCTGGTTACTTCCTTATCGTGCAGGATTTCATACGTGCTGCACGCGAGGAACTTGATGTATCAGTAGGTCCTGGTCGAGGTTCAGCGGCAGGTTCTGCTGTAGCCTACTGTTTGGGTATTACGCAGATTGACCCTATTAAGTACGACTTGCTGTTTGAGCGTTTCTTGAATCCCGATCGTATATCACTGCCCGATATTGATATCGACTTTGATGACGATGGTCGCGGTAGAGTGCTCAATTGGGTGACACAGAAATATGGTAAGGAGAAGGTAGCGCACATCATCACCTACGGTACTATGGCTACAAAGATGGCTCTTAAGGACGTAGCACGTGTGCAGAAGCTACCTTTGGCGCAGGCTAACCAGTTGTGCAAGTGGATTCCAGAACGTATTCCTGACCCTAATGACCATGATAAGCTCCTCAAGATCAACCTACGTAATGCCATCATGGCTGTGCCTGAGTTGAAGGAGGCTGAGGAGTCGAACGATCCAATCATGCGCGACACTATCAAATATGCAAAGATGCTTGAGGGTAACGTGCGTGGTACAGGTGTTCATGCTTGTGGTACGATTATCTGTCGTGATGATATTACTGACTGGGTGCCTGTAAGTACTGCGGTGGATAAGGAGACGGGCGAGAATATGCTCGTCACGCAGTATGAGGGCTCTGTGATTGAGGATACAGGACTTATCAAGATGGATTTCCTTGGTCTTAAGACCTTGTCGATTATCAAGGATGCTGTCGAGAGTGTTAAGTTCACGCACGGCGTGGAGATAGATATCGACAACATTCCTATCGACGATAAGAAGACCTACGAACTATATTGTGCTGGAGGTACCATCGGTACGTTCCAGTTCGAGTCGCCAGGTATGCAGAAATACCTCCGCGAGTTGCAGCCTTCGACATTCGAGGATCTGATTGCGATGAATGCTCTATATCGTCCAGGTCCTATGGATTATATCCCAGACTTTATCGATCGTAAGCACGGACGTAAGCCAATTGTATACGATATACCTATCATGGAGCGTTACCTTAAGGACACTTATGGTATTACGGTATATCAGGAGCAGGTGATGTTGCTCTCGCGACTTTTGGGTAACTTTACACGAGGTGAGTCGGATACCCTTCGTAAGGCGATGGGTAAGAAGATTAAGTCGAAGCTGGACGAGCTGAAGCCTAAATTTATTGAGGGCGGTAAGTCGAATGGTCACGACGAGAAGGTTTTGGAGAAGATTTGGGCAGATTGGGAAAAGTTCGCATCCTATGCCTTCAACAAGTCGCACGCAACGTGTTACTCGTGGGTGGCATACCAGACCGCATATATTAAGGCGCACTACCCTTCCGAGTATATGGCAACCGTACTTAGTCGCAACCTTAGTGACATCAAGGAGGTAACGGCATATATGAACGAGTGCAAAAATATCGGCATCTCGGTACTCGGACCAGATATCAACGAGTCGATGATTAAGTTTTCGACAAACAAGAATGGCGATGTACGCTTCGGTCTTGCTGCCATCAAGGGTGTTGGTGGCGCAGCTTCGGAGGCTATTGTTAAGGAGCGTAAGGAGAATGGTCCATACAAATCTATCTACGATTTTATGGAGCGTGTTAACTTTGCCGTGGTCAACCGCAAGAGTCTCGAGAATATCGCCTATGCTGGTGGTTTCGACTCACTCATAGATTTCAACCGCTCGCGCTTCTTTGCAGAGGATACCTCAGGCTCGATGTTCCTCGATACGCTTGTTCGCTATGGTCAGCGCGTACAGCAAGAGAAGAACAACTCCCAGCAGAG
>JAGBUS010000019.1 GCA_017630735.1 Alistipes sp.
GAGACACCTATTATGGATGGCTCGGCTAAGGAGTATGCTGAGCGTATCTTGGAGGTAGGATTGGTTGAGCAGGATGCTGACCGTAAATATTTCGAGGTTACAGAGAAGCAGGTATATACACTTCCTGAGAAGGGTGTTGCTATTGTTATCTATCCAGACGACGAGTACTCAGTATCTGTACATGTAGACTACAACTCTAAGGTTGTAGGTAACCAATATGCTGTATATAGCAAGGAGGATAACTACACAGAGAAGATTGCTATGTGTCGTACCTTCGTTTTCCTTCACGAGTTGGAGCCACTTCTCAACCTTAACCTTATCAAGGGCGGTGACCTTGATAACGCTATTGTCGTTGTCGAGAACCCTGTTCCTGAGTCACAGCTTGAGCGTCTAAAGACAATCTTTGGCAAAGAGGATATTGAGATTACAGGTGGCTACCTAAATAACCAGCAGCTCAGAGCTAACAACGAGCTTGCACGCCATAAGCTTCTCGATCTTCTTGGTGATTTTGCACTCCTTGGCATGCGTATCAAGGGTCGCGTATGGGCAACTCGTCCAGGTCACTATGCCAACACAGAGTTCATGAAGGAGCTTTCACGCAGCATCCGTCGTAGTGGTGAGAAGCCTGTACACAAGTACAGCTCTAAGGATCAGCCAGCAATGGATATCAACAAGATTAAGTCGCTACTACCACACCGTCCTCCATTCTTGCTTATCGATCGCATTGCACACATCGACGATAACTTCATCTGTGGTATCAAGCAGGTATCTATGAACGAGCCTTTCTTCGTAGGTCACTTCCCTGAGGAGCCAATCATGCCAGGTGTACTTATCATCGAGGCGATGGCACAGTGCTGCGGTATTCATGTTCTTAGCAAGGTTGAAGACCCAGAGTGCTACTCAACATACTTCCTTAAGGCTGATGGCGTAAAGTGGAAGCGTAAGGTTGTACCTGGCGACACACTACAAATCGAGTGTCACGGCACAGAGATTAGACGCGGTATCTGTACAGCAATGTGTAAGGCATTTGTTGGTGGTCAGTTAGCTTGCGAGGCTATGCTCACCGCACAGATTATCAAAAATAGATAATCCCCAAACGAGGTAAATATCTGAAGAAATAAAATAGAGATTTATTATGATTAGTAATTTGGCTTATGTTCATCCAGACGCCAAGATTGGCAAGAATGTCACTATCGAGCCATTCGCCTATATCGAGGGCGATGTTGTAATTGGCGATGACTGCTGGATTGGTCCACACGCTATCATCTACAATGGTGCGCGCTTGGGTAAGGGCAATAAGGTACATCCAGGCGCATGTATCGCATGCCTGCCTCAGGACTTGAAGTTTGTTGGTGAGCAGACAACTGCGGTCATTGGCGACTACAACGACATCCGCGAGTGCGTGACTATCTCACGAGGTACAGCAAGCCGTGGCACTACAATCGTTGGTAACAACAACCTACTTATGGCCTATGTACATGTTGCCCATGACGATGTTGTAGGTAGCAACTGCGTTATCGCTAACCGCGTATCTTTGGCTGGTGAGGTTGAGATTGGCGATTGGGTAGTTATCGGTGGTCATGCTGCTATCCACCAGTGGATACATGTTGGCGACCATGCCATGATTCAGGGCGGTGCTCTTGTAACTCAGGACATCCCTCCATATATCGTTGCAACAAATGGCGAGACTCGATATGCAGGTATAAATAAGGTGGGTCTATCGCGTCGTGGCTTCACAGCTGAGCAGATCGAGGCAATCCACAACACTTGCCGTATATTGTTCCAGAGCGAGCTTAACTACCAGACAGGTTGCGATAAGGCTGAGGCAGAGCTTCCTCAGAGCGCAGAGCGTGACTACCTAATTAAGTTCGTGCGCGACTCAAAACGAGGCGTAATCAAGCAGTATCAGTCTCGTAGATAGTACCTACATAGTACTTATACGAAGTAATTGGAAGCGACTAATAAATGTTAGTCGCTTCTATTTTTTTAATCGTCAATGTAACATTCCGTTCATTATGACATTTTTATAGTATATATATTGTATAATTATTATATTTTATATACCTTTGTATTGCAAATGGTAAATAAACATGAATCGTACAAAAGTTACAATTTCCATCAATATAGAGAGACTCGATGGAGATGATGAGTATATAAGAGTCGAGAATGAACGCTTGGCTAAGGCATTGGAGTATGGTATAAAGAGTACAGCTACTATAGAGGAGCTTGCTGCGATGTGCTATCAATCGGTATCTACATTTAAGCGCAGATTTAGCTCACTGTATAACTTATCACCGCACCAGTGGCTGCTAAAGTATAAGTTGGAGCTTGCACATCGCATCATCGAGGAGCGCGAAGTTCCAATCACAGAACTCACAAAACTATGCGGGTTTAACAACACCTCACACTTTATCCACCGCTTTAGAAAACGCTACGGCATATCGCCCGCACGACTCAGCAAACAACTTAGATCAGAGAGTGCAGAGAATATCGATAATGAGGCGGATAATAAGTAATCTATCGTCTTACATCAAATATTCTTTACAAATACTGAAACTACACTAATAGTGTAGTTTCAGACTTATTGTGTCAATAAAATAATTCATATTTTTCTTGACTCGTACCCAAGGGCATATATTAACTTTGCTGCAGATTTCGAAATCAGACAAAACAAACTCGCGAGATGAAAGAAAAAACAAAGTTAAAAATCGGAGTGTTCTCAAGGATGATGCAGCTTACGGTGAAGACCTTACGCCACTACGAACAGAAAGGCTTGCTCCTTCCGTCGGAAGTGGACAAATGGACAGGATACCGCTATTATAGCATTGAGCAGATGCAACGGTTAAACACCATACGCCATCTGCAACGCCTCGGCTTCACACTTGATGAAATCAAGGAGCTTTGCGAAGAGGATGAGCAGTCCCCAAGCATCGAACAACTCAAAGAGAAAATCGAGGAGACCGAACATCAAATAAAGATGCTTACGGAGCGGCGCAACCAACTACATCAGTTGGTTAACACTCAAAAAAGAATCAAAACAATGGAAAAATTCAGTATTGAATCATTGCCGGAGATTATCGTGGCAAGCCATCGAACAACTATTTCGGGTTATCCTGCACTCGGAACTCTATGTGTTGAAACAATAGGTCCTGAGATGCAACGCCTGGGCTGTAAATGCTCATATCCAGGTTATTGCTTTACAATTGATCATAACAAGGAGTACGACGCATCAAATATCGACATCGAGTACTGTGAGCAGGTAGAGGAGATGACAACTGAAAGCGAGATTATTAAATTTAAGCGATTGGAGGCTGTTCCAAAAGCACTATGCATGAAACACATAGGTCCATACGAACGCTTCTATGAATCGTTCATTGAAGCCTTTGCATACATGGAGGAGCATGGCTACAAGATTGCAGGTCAAGTACGCACCTCATATATCGACGGAGCATGGAACAAGGATAATCCTGAACAGTGGCTATCTCTGATTCAGATTCCTATCAAGTAATAACAAGGGTGGCAGAAAATATTCTGCCACCCTTAATATTTAATATCCGAACTATCGCACATATAGTATTGTATAGGTATGTAAATATAATCGCCAATGCTATCTTAGCAGTATGGAGCTTAACTTGCCGAGGATTGCTACGCAATCTATTCTCGGCTTAAATCGGCGGCGTCTCGGCATAGTGAACGCGTTCCCTCTGCTCTCGACTTGCACGATTTTCCTCTGTTACACAGAGCAGTTAAGCTCTCTAAACTCCGATAAAACGGCAGATATAGGAAAGAGTTTAGATAGCCACTTCTTTAAGGAGCAGCCAGATTTGCTCCTTTAGTTTTCATTTTTCATATAGCACATATCTTGCTCCTCTTGATTTTTGCATAGAGTGCATCAGGTATCGTGCATAGCGAAGTAATGAAC
>JAGBUS010000020.1 GCA_017630735.1 Alistipes sp.
ACTCATCGCTCGACGAGCTAATCCCACGCGTTAAGCAGGCTGTGGAGAACAAGGAGGTTATCTCATTCGCATACGTTGGCAACGTTGTTGACCTCTGGGAGAGCCTTGCTGAGGAGGATATCAACGTAGACCTCGGTTCGGATCAGACATCTTTGCACAACCCTTGGGCTGGTGGTTACTACCCTGTGGGCTATTCATATGAGGAGTCTAACCGCATGATGGCTGAGGAGCCAGAGCGTTTCCACGAGTGTGTTCGCGAGTCGTTGCGTCGCCATGTGGCTGCTGTTAATAAGTTGGCAGCGCGCGGTATGTACTTCTTCGACTATGGTAACGCCTTCTTGTTGGAGGCATCACGTGCGGGTGCAGATGTTATGGGCGAGAATGGTCGCTTCCGATATCCATCATACGTTCAGGATATCATGGGTCCTATGTTCTTCGATTATGGCTTCGGTCCATTCCGTTGGGTATGTACTTCAGGCAAGGAGGAGGATCTCGAGATTACCGACCGCCTTGCAGCAGAGGTGTTGGAGGAGATGCTTAAGGAGTCACCAAAGGAGATTCAGGGACAGATGGAGGATAACCTCCACTGGATTCGTGAGGCTAAGCAGAATAAGCTCGTTGTGGGCTCTCAGGCTCGTATCCTCTATGCTGATTCAGAGGGTCGTACACGCATCGCTCTTGCATTTAACGAGGCTATTAAGCGCGGTGAGTTGTCTGCTCCTGTTGTTCTTGGTCGTGACCACCACGATGTATCAGGTACCGACTCTCCATATCGTGAGACTTCGAACATCTATGACGGCTCGTCATTCTGTGCAGATATGGCTGTACACAATGTTATCGGTGACTCATTCCGCGGTGCTACGTGGGTATCTATCCACAATGGTGGCGGCGTAGGCTGGGGTGAGGTTATGAACGGTGGCTTCGGTATGGTTATCGACGGCTCGGAGGACTCAGCACGCCACATCGAGGAGATGTTGTTGTGGGATGTGAACAACGGTATCGCACGCCGCAGCTGGGCACGTAACGAGGGTGCTATGTTTGCTATCAAGCGACAGATGGAGCGCACTCCACTCCTTAAGGTAACGCTTCCAAACTTGGCAGATATGAGCCTTATCGAGAAGGTATACAATGAGAATAAATAATTTAGAAAACAAACGTCTATGATTCATTATATTAGTGCAGAGCGTCTTACTATCGCTCGTGTAGAGGAGATTCTTACTAAGGACTACAAACTTGCTCTTAGCGATGACGCTAAGGCTCGTATCAACAAGTGCCGCGAGTATCTCGACCAGAAGACTAAGACTGTAGGTCGCCCTATCTATGGCGTAACAACAGGCTTTGGCTCGTTGTGTAACATCTCTGTTGAGGAGGAGGGTCTTTCTCAGTTGCAGAAGAACTTGATGATGTCTCACGCCTGTGGTACTGGTCAGCGTGTGCCTTCAGAGATTGCACGTCTTATGATTTTGCTTAAGGTGCAGTCATTGTCATACGGTCATTCAGGTGTTCAGCTCGTTACCGTAGAGCGTCTTATCGATATGTTCAACAATAACATTATCCCTGTTGTTTATGAGCAGGGCTCGTTGGGAGCATCAGGTGACCTCTCACCTTTGGCTCACATGTGCTTGCCACTCTTGGGCTTGGGTCATGTGGAGATTGACGGCGAGGTTGTTGAGGGTAGCGTAATGATGGAGAAGATGGGCTGGGAGCCTATTACTCTTTGCTCAAAGGAGGGTCTTGCGCTGTTGAACGGTACTCAGTTTATGTCGGCATACGGTGTTTACTCACTCATCAACGCGCAGCGTCTTAGCCGTTGGGCAGACCATATTGGTGCTATGTCGTTGGATGCTTTCGACGGTCGTATGGAGCCATTCGAGCATAACGTACACGCCATCCGTCCTCACAATGGTCAGATAGAGACTGCTAAGAACTTCCGCGAGATTTTGGCAGGTAGCCTTCTTGGTGCACGTCCTAAGAAGCATGTTCAGGATCCTTACTCGTTCCGTTGTATCCCACAGGTACATGGTGCATCAAAGGATACTATTGCCTATGTAGCATCTGTTCTTGAGACAGAGATTAACTCAGCTACCGATAACCCAACAATCTTCCCAGATACTGACGAGGTAATCTCAGCAGGTAACTTCCACGGTCAGCCTATCGCTGTTGCTATGGACTTCTTGGCTATCGCTGTTGCTGAGCTCGGTAACATTTCAGAGCGTCGTACATATAAGCTTATCTCAGGCGCGCGCGAGTTGCCAAACTTCCTCGTTGCTAACCCAGGTCTCAACTCTGGCTTTATGATTCCACAGTATACTGCGGCATCTATCGTTAGCCAGTCTAAGGGCTTGTGCTGGCCAGCATCATGCGACTCTATCCCATCGTCACAGGGTCAGGAGGATCATGTAAGTATGGGCTCTAACGCTGCCACCAAGCTCTGGAAGGTTGTGCAGAATACCGAGCGTGTGCTTGCTATTGAGCTTATGAACTCAGCACAGGCTCTTGAGTTCCGTCACCGCAATGAGTTGCGCTCTTCAGAGTGCGTTGAGGCTATGTTCGAGGCTTACCGCAAGGTGGTTCCTTTCGTAGACAACGACACTGTGATGTATCCACATATTGCAACATCAGTAAAGTTCCTTAACGATTATGAACTTGCTCGTTAAAAATATAGGTACGCTCGTAGGCATCGACGAGAGTGGTCGAATGAAGGTTGAGGGTAAGGCTATGGCTGATATTGCTACCCTCGAAAATGCATGGCTTCTCACTGATGGCGAGCGTATTAAGGATTATGGAACTATGGACACTCTCCCAGGCGTTGAGGATTGCGAGATCCTCGACGCCGAGGGCGGCTGGTTGTTCCCATCGTTCTGCGACTCACATACACATATAGTATATGCTGGCAGTCGTGAGCAGGAGTTCCTCGATAAGATTAATGGTCTTTCGTACGAGGAGATTGCCAAGCGTGGCGGAGGTATTCTCAACTCTGCAGACCGCTTGCATGATACCTCTGAGGATGAACTTTATCGCCAGGCGATGGAGCGTATCAATGAGATTATCGCGATGGGTACGGGTCTTGTGGAGATAAAGTCGGGATATGGTCTGACCCTTGAGGATGAGCTTAAGATTTTGCGCGTTATACGTCGCATCAAGGAGACTGCTCCTATTGCGGTGCGTGCCACATTCCTTGGTGCTCATGCTGTAGGTCGTGCCTATAAGGGTCGTCAGTCGGAGTATGTAGACCATGTATGCAACGATATGATTCCTGCAGTGGCTAAGGAGGGCTTGGCGGACTTTGTGGATGTATTCTGCGACAAGGGCTTCTTCACCGTGGAGGAGACGGCAAAGATTATGAAGAGGGGTGCGGAGTATGGTATGCGCGCCAAGATTCATGCTAATGAGCTCGCTGTGTCGGGTGGTGTAGAGGTAGGTGTGGAGCATAAGGCTCTGTCTGTGGATCACCTTGAGAGTATGGGTGACGAGCAGGTGGAGGCGTTGCGCGGTACTGATACTATGCCTACGATGCTTCCTGGCTGTGCCTTCTTCCTCGGTATAACCTATCCTCCTGCACGTAAGATGATTGATGCAGGCTTAGCTGTGGCGTTGGCTTCTGACTTTAACCCAGGTACAGCACCTTCGGGAAATATGCGCTTTGTGGTGTCGTTAGCATCTATCAAGATGAAGATGACGCCTGCCGAGGCACTCAACGCTGCAACGTTGAACTCTGCAGCGGCAATGGGCGAGAGTAAGGACTATGGCTCTATCACACGTGGCAAGGTGGCAAACTTCTATATCACCAAGCCATTGCCATCGTTGGCATATCTCCCATACGCACACCAGACCCCTGTGATTCGCAAGGTTGTTCTCAATGGACAAAAGGTAAACTTTTAATAATTAGAAGACTATGAAAAAACTTTTTAAGTCTATATTAGTTATTGCGACTGCAATTTCTGCAGTTGGCTGTTGCTGCTCGGAGAAGCAGTGTGGCGAGGCTTGCTCAAAGGAGGAGGCTGTGAAGGAGGTTATTATGACACGTCGTTCTGTCCGTGACTATAAGGAAGAGCCTGTATGCCGTGAGCAGATGGCAAAGATTCTTGAGGCGGGTATCTATGCTCCAAGTGCAATGAATATGCAGACATGGGCAGTACGTGTTGTTGATAACAAAGAGTTTATCGATGGCGTAACGGCTATCGCTGTTGCTCAGAATCCTGAGATGGCTGAGCAGCCAGGCTTCCGTAACATCTTCCGTAATGCTCCTACCGTGGCGTTCATTGCTTGTCCTGAGGAGAGCTATAGCGGTGAGTATGACTGTGGCTTGTTGTCGCAAAATATGATGCTCGCTGCATGGAGTATGGGCGTCGGCTCATGCTGCTTGGGTAGCGTGGTGCCTGTTATGACTTCGGAGGAGGCTAAACCTTACTTGGAGCGTCTGCAGTTGCCTGAGGGTTATAAGCTATTGGTAGGTATTGCCTTTGGTTATCCTGCTCAGGAGATTCCTGTAGCACCAGAGCGTGATGCTTCAAAGGCATACTACGTGGAGTAGTTAATAAGGTCGTTTAGGCGTACTATCCCTTTGGAATTTCAATTGTCTGCGCCTAAAATAGGACTTGTTATATAATTAACGGATAGCGTCTGTTTAGCAAATTTGTTAAGCAGACGCTATCCGTTATATTATGTGTTATGTTGACTTTTACAGCAGTTGTAGTAATATCACTTGAATAACTTTGTAATTAATTTGTTCTCTATGTGTTATCTTTTTACAAATTTTTTGTACCTTTGTCCGAATTATGCGCATTACTAAGAGTTAATGGCATAGAATATTTGTACAAATTACTAAATTTAAATAAATGTTTTCAGAGCTTATATCATTGGAGTGTTACAACATCTTCTTAGCAGTTATGGCTGTTGTAGCATTATTTGTCTTTATCGCGCTATTTTTTGTTGAGGCAGGATATGGCTATCTCTTTAATCCAAAGTTCGGATTTCCAGTGCCTAATAAGGTGGGTTGGGTGATTATGGAGTGCCCAGTGTTCTTTGCTATGGCAGCACTATGGGCAATGTCCGATTATGGTATGGAGGTTGCACCGTTGGTATTGTTCCTGATATTTGAACTTCACTATTTCCAGCGTTCATTTATCTTCCCGCTGCTTATGCGTGGTAATTCAAAGATGCCTGTAGGTATTGTAGCTATGGGTGCTATCTTCAACACCTTGAACGCTGTTATGCAGGGTGGTTGGATATTCTACTATGCTCCAGAGATGGGCTACTACGATGGTTGGATGTCAAAGCCATACATCTATATTGGTGCTGCTATATGGCTTTTTGGCTTTATTACAAATCTCCACTCCGACTATGTAATTCGTCATTTGCGCAAGCCTGGCGACACTAAGCACTATATTCCTAAAGGTGGTATGTTCCGTTTTGTATCGTCGGCAAACTACTTTGGCGAGTTTATGGAGTGGGTAGGCTTTGCTATCGCATCATGGTCATGGGCAGGTGTGGTGTTTGCGTTGTGGACATTCGCAAACCTCGGTCCTCGCTCAGCGTCGTTGTATAAGCGTTATGAGCGTGAGTTTGGTGAGGAGTTTACCAAACTTAACCGCAAGAGAATAATACCATTTATTTGGTAATCAGTAAACAGACACAAACTTTTGTAAAGATATGGACGAAAAGAAGAGACTTCAGGAATCCAAGCTATTTACCCCTTATAAGCTTGGTAATGTAACGCTAAGGAACCGTATTATACGTTCTGCAGCCTTTGAGTCTATGGGTAAGGATTTTGCCCCTACACAGGCACTGAAGGATTATCATGTGAGTGTAGCACGTGGTGGTGTGGGTATGACAACTGTAGCATACGCATCTATCAACCGTAGTGGTATATCATTTAATAAGCAGTTGTGGTTGCGCGATGAGATTGTGCCACAGTTGCGCGATCTTACCGATGCAGTTCATAAGGAGGGTGCTGCAGTGGGTATTCAGCTTGGTCATTGTGGTAATATGACACACTGGTCTACAGCTGGTAGCTTCCCAGTTTCAGCATCTAATGGTTTTAATCTATACTCTCCAACCTTCCACCGACGTATGTCGAAGAAGGAGATTGTGGAGTTTGCTAAGGATTTTGGTACGGCTGTGGAGACCGCATATAACGCAGGCTTCGACTCTGTGGAGGTGCATGCAGGTCATGGATATCTTATTTCGCAGTTCCTGTCACCATATACAAACCATCGTCACGATGAGTATGGAGGCTCGTTGGAGAATCGTATGCGCTTTATGAACCACTGCTTGGAGGAGGTTATGGAGGCTGCGCGTAAGCGAGGTATGGGTGTGCTTGTAAAGCATAACATGGAGGATGGCTTTAAGCGTGGTATTCAGGTGCCAGAGTCTATTGAGATTGCTAAGCAGATTGAGTCGTTTGGCGTAGATGGCATCGTTCTCTCGTCAGGTTTTGTCTCTAAGGCACCTATGGCAGTTATGCGTGGTCGCATCCCAACAAAGACTATGGGCTACTATATGGGCTGGAACGAGTGGTTGCAGAAGATTGTCGTTTCGCTCTTTGGTCAGTGGCTTATCAAGCAGTACGACTTTGAGGAGTGTTACTTCTTGGAGAATGCCAAGAAGTTCCGTGCTGCATTGAAGGGCCCATTGGTATATGTTGGTGGCTTGGTATCACGTGAGGGTATCGAGAAGGTGTTGGATGAGGGCTTCGAGCTATTGCAGATGGCACGTGCCTTGGTCAACGACCCAGCCTTTGTAAACAAACTTAAGGAGGGCGATATGGCTACACGCAGTGGCTGCGACCATCGTGATTACTGTATGGCGCGTATGTACTCTGTGGATATGCAGTGTTGTCACAACTGCAAGGAGCATATCCCTGAGCGTTTATGGAAAGAGATAAACAAGATTAAGTAAGCTATGTGTTGTCGCCGTAATTTGGGTGAGGTGCCACGTGGCAAAGCATGGGCATTGGTAACAGGTGCTGCGCTGGGCATAGGTCGTCAGTATGCTGAGCAGTTGGCTGCGCTCGGTTATAATCTCCTTATGGTTGATATTCTGGATTCTGTAACAACCGAGGCGATAATAATATCTGAGCAGTATAAGGTGCATTGCGATACTAAGGTTATGGATCTCGCAAGAGCAACAGCTGCAAGGGAGTTGCATGAGTGGACTGTTGCTGAGGGATATGTGTTTGACGTAGTTATAAACAATGCAGGTATCTTCTCGTTTTGCGATATTCTAAACACTCCCGTCGAGCGTTTGGAGCGCATCATCTTGTTGCATGATTTGACCCTTACAACGATGTGTCGCTTGTATGGTGAGGATATGCTCAAGCGCGGCAAGGGACGACTTCTTAATATGTCGTCATATTCGATTTGGATGCCATTCCCAGGTCTTGCATCTTATAGTGCATCAAAGGCTTATGTTAAGAGCTTCACTGAGGCTTTTGCTAAGGAGCTTCGAGGTACAGGCGTGTCGGTTACGGCAATGTGCCCAGCAGGTATTGCCACTGACCTCTATGGTTTGCCAAAGAACTTGCAGGAGTTAGGAGTAAAGATTGGTGGTTTGATGACCCCTAAGAGTTGTGCGCGTCGTGGCTTGAGAGCTATGTTTAAAGGACGTAAGGTGGTGGTGCCAGATTGGTGGTTCCGTATCTTGATACCTATATGTAGCTACCTCCCAGGATTTATAATCCGTCCTTTGCGCTCGTGGACTAAAAAGTGGCAGAGCTAAATTTGATTATATATGCGTAGTGATAAGCAGATAGCAACCGATAACGATAAGTCCAAAGAGACTATCACACAGCGACGTTGGAGTATTGGAACAATCCTCCTAATGGCTCTCTGTGCTGTGTTGTCATTGGTTGTTGTGGCTATTGCTGCTGTAATCGTATGGTTAGGTCCTATCGTCGAGGCATATATCGAGAAGCATGATGCCGAATTGGTGGGACGCAACATTGCCATAGATAATCTATCGGTGAAACTTCTATCGGGGTACCTATCTGCCGAGAATGTTGTTCTCTATGAGAATGATAATAGCGCAGAGTTTGTGCGTTTAGGCTCTATGGAGGCTGATATTGACATGAAGGCATTGTTGGATCATCATATCTATGTCACACAAGTATCGGTGGATGCTCCATATATAAATATCGAGCAGGAGAATGAAGCTTTTAACTTTGATACGCTCATAAGCTATCTGTTAGAGCATTATGCCACTGAAGATGATGAGATCTCTGAGGGTGAGCTATGGCGAGTTACAATCGAAGATGTTGCCTTAGCAGATGGCGTTGTACTCTATCGCGATGTAGTTTTGGATCAAGAGTGGAAATTGTCTGCATTATCACTTTCGACACCTTGCATTTATCTTGATGATGCAACAACGGAGATTGAGGCATCTATGCTTATTAATGATTGTGGTACGCTAAGTGGTCTAATCGGAGTTAATATCTCTACTCTCGACTTTGCTTTTAATGGCGCGTTAGAGAACTTCGATATTGCTGACACTTATAAGTACATAAAGCCTGTGGTGAATGTGCAGCGTATAGATGGTGCTGTGTCGGCAGATTATTGTCACATAGAGGGTAATATCAACGATATTCTTGCTATGGGGATTGATGGTCGTATTGGAGTAACCGATTTTGTGTTATTGGGTCCTGATGGTGAGAATATATTCAGCACCGATAACTTCAATATATTGATAGATTATCTTAATATTGCTGAGTGTAAGTATCACTTTGGCTCTATCACTGCAGAGGGTTACTCTACGCAGTTGTGCTTTGAGAAGGACGGCTCTACGAATTTCGACCACCTCTTCTACGACACTACGGAGCTTTCTATAGAGTCGTCGGCAGAGGACTTGGGTGATGATATGTACGATGTCAAGGAGCGTGTGACCCTCACAACTGCTGAGACTGAGGCACCACTCAAGGGTGTAGATTTGTGGATTGGCACGTTGGATCTGAGAAGAGGTAGTGTGCGCTATGCCGACAATACTATGCACGAGCCTTTCGACTATATGTTGCGCGATATCTCTGTGCAGTCTAAGGGTCTGACCCTCGACAATAAGAATAAGGTTACGCTACGCGCGCAACTTCCAAAGCAGGGTACAGCAATGCTACAGTGGGAGGGCTCGCTTGAGGATTTCTATAATCAGAGTATCCTTGCAATGCTGTCTAATGTTGATATGCAGGCTCTTTCAACCTATGTTGAGCATTATACAGCGTTTCCTGTAACATCTGGAAACCTTACTTTGCGTTCACAGAATGTTGTTACTAATGGACGACTTAGTGGTGTGAACCAGCTTGGTACATACAACTTTAACGTGGGCGATAAGGATAAGAGTATCGATGCGGAGTATGCTATGCCTGTAAAGCTCGGTTTGTATGTCCTAACGGATCGTGAAAAACATATTGATGTCGAATTGCCGATATCTGGTGATATATCATCGCCTGAGTTCTCACTACGTAAGGTTATATGGCAGGCAATTGGAAATGTCTTCCTTAAGATTGCAGCCTCTCCTTTCGAGTGGATGGCACGTGATAAGCAAGATGCTTTCCGCCATATAGATATTGATTTGCTATCGCCAGGTCTTGATTCTGAGCACTATGCACGCATCGATACGATGGTCAATACACTTAAGGGTGATGCCAAGCTTGCTGTGCGTCTTAAGCCTCGCGTTAACTATAATAAGGCGGTGCGTCGTCTATCGGAGCTAAACTTGAAGATAGCTTACTATAATGCTACGGAGGGTCGCGAAAGTGGTTATCTCGATTTGTTGGATTTTGCACGTATCAACGATATGAAACTTTCGGGTAGCGATATTCGAGACTTTGCAGACTCTATGTTGCTTGTTCGTGGTATTGAGCCTTCGCACATGAATACTCAGGCAAAAGCCCAGAAACTTTATGGCGATATGGTTGATGAGCAGCTTGTGATGATGATAAATATGCGTAACGGCATAATATCGCGATATGTTTCATTCCAGCATAAGGATTTGCCAGCTGATAGATTTACCTTAGAAACGGTAACTTTGGATGAGTTGAAGCAGTATGAAGGTAAGGATAGATATACTGTTACGCTCATTATCGATGATGAAGAGGTTGAAATTAAATCTGAAGATGAAGCCTCAGACAATAATATAAGCGACGAATCGTTTGATGGTGATACAAGTGTGGAAAACTAAAGAGGATATAATATTTTAAACCAATAATTTATAAACAAACAACAATGAAAAAAATTTTTACTTTTCTTGCCGTTGCAGCAGTAGCTACTTCTGCAACTTCGTGTGGCAGTCTCAACTCTAAGGAGATTGACTCATTGTCATACGCTATCGGTGCTGATTTGGGTATGAACATCACATTCGGCATGGCTGATTTCGACCTTGATCGTAACATTATCATCGACAACATCGAGTCATTCTACAAGAGTGGTGATATCGAGGGTGAGGAGCTTCAGGAGGTTCGTACAAAGATGATGGAGTACCAGTACACACTTCTTATGCCTTACATGAATGCTAAGCGTATCAACGATATGGTTCAGACTGATTGCCCTGATACTCTTCCTGCACTTCCAGCAATCTTCAATGAGACCTTCACACGTGAGTATGTGTCTAAGATGATGGGTATGAACATGGGTGCTGCAGTTAAGTCTGTAAAGGAGGAGCTTAAGATGCGTGATATCCTTCGTGCTATCGATGATGTTGAGAAGCTTAACGCTCCAGAGGAGGCAGATTCACTTCTTCTTATGACTCAGGATCAGATGCGTAACGCTTTCACCCAGCTCCAGCAGCGTGTACAGCAGAAGGCTGCTGAGGAGCACGAGCGCAAGTTGAAGGAGAACACTGAGGCTTCAGCTAAGTGGCTTGCAGAGGTAGAGCAGATGGAGGGTGTACAGAAGACAGAGTCTGGTATCCTCTATCGTATTGATCGTGAGGGTAGCGAGGTTATGGCTACTGAGGATACAGATGTAGTACTTGTAAATTACGAGGGTAAGACATCTGAGGGTAAGGTATTCGACTCAAGCTACGAGCGTGGCGAGCCTATCTCATTCCCACTTAACCGTGTTATCAAGGGCTGGACTGAGGGTATGAAGCTCGTTGGTGAGGGTGGTCAGATTACACTTTGGATTCCTGCTGAGTTGGCTTACGGCGAGCGTGGTGCAGGTGCTGACATTGGTCCTAACCAGGCTTTGGAGTTTAAGGTTGAGCTTATTGAGGTTAACCCAGCTGAGTAACCAGCGAAGCTGCCTAACAAGGTTATTTTGGTGTTGCACTTGTCCTCAATATGCTCATTTACGCCAGGTAAACTCCGCTATTTCGGACTGCGTGCGCCTAAAACAAACTCTTGTTATGCAACTTCAAATGGTACTGGATGACTAACATAACTTGTTAGACAAAACCACTACTAAAATAAATATCCCAGGGAACACAGAAATGTATTTGCCCTGGGATATTTGTTTTTATCCTAATGCCACGTCGAGAGTCATCATTATCACAAAGCCTACGGCAAAGGCTATCGTGCCTATATCCGAATGTTTACCTTGCTGGGTCTCTGGGATAAGTTCCTCAACAACAACATAGAGCATCGCACCTGCCGAAAAACTTAGTAGGTAGGGTAGAACAGGCGAGATATACTCAAACATCGCAATCATAACCAATGCAGAAAGAGGCTCGACAATGCCAGATAGTGCTCCCCAGCCGAAAGCCTTTCTGCGGCTCATGCCATCCCCTCTGAGCGGTAGCGAGATTATCGCTCCTTCGGGGATATTCTGTATAGCCATACCTATCGCAAGTGCCGTAGCTGCCGCAAGTGTTATGCCCATATCTCCCATCATAGCACCAGCCACCACAGCACCTACAGCCATGCCCTCAGGGATGTTGTGTAGCGTCACAGCAAGCATGAGCATCTGTCGCTTGCCAAGCGATGAGCGAAGACCCTCGCGTGTTTCCGTACCAGGGTGTTGGTGTGGCACGAGACTGTCCAATGCCAAAAGGAAAAGCATGCCGAGTATTATGCCTACGGCAGCGGGCATCCAACTCATCTTGCCCATATCGGCTGTAAGCTCCAGCGACGGAATAATCAGCGACCACACTGCAGCTGCAACCATAACACCTGCTGCGAATCCCAATAAAGCATTATGGATGCGCGACGACACACCCTTGCGCGCAAGCAACACCATCGACGCGCCTATAACTGTTCCCAAAAATGGTATTGTGACAATTGATAAGATGTTCATACGAAAATAATAGCAAAACAAATGCCTCAAAAAAAGGGTTTGTCCAACAATGGTGTTGAGCAAGCCCTTTCTTGTAATATAGTCTAATGTTTAGGAGAATTATTAGTAGTTTCTCCGAAACTACTAATAATTCTCTGCCTTAATCTGGAAGTATGCCTGTGGGTGAACACATACTGGACATACCTCTGGAGCCTTCTGACCTACGTGGATGTGACCACAGTTAGAGCACTGCCAAATCATATCGCCATCGCGTGAGAATACCAAGCCACCCTCAACGTTTGCCAACAACTTGCGGTAACGCTCCTCGTGCTCCTTCTCAATCTTACCTACCTCCTCGAAGAGGAATGCGATGTGATCGAAACCCTCCTCTCGTGCCTCTACTGCCATCTGAGCGTACATATCTGTCCACTCGTAGTTCTCGCCCTCAGCAGCAGCCTTGAGGTTTTCGGCTGTAGAGCCGATGCCCTGCAAAAGCTTAAACCAAATCTCAGCGTGCTCCTTCTCGTTTGCAGCAGTCTCCTCAAAAATCTTTGCTATCTGAACATAGCCATCCTTCTTTGCCTTTGATGCAAAATATGTATACTTGTTGCGTGCCTGTGACTCACCAGCAAATGCCTCCCACAAGTTCTTCTCTGTCTTAGTTCCTTTCAAATCTTTCATACTCTTTTAAGTTTTATAGGTTTATTATTGGTTATCTTTTCTTTTCCTGTTGCAAAGATAATAGTTATTTCGTTATCTGCAATAGATTTTTGATTGTATTATTTTATTGTTGTATAAGTTTTATTTATAGTGATAAAATTTATTATGTTTTATTATTATAAAATATTCTATCTTTTGCATCATAATTGCATAGCTCTTTGACTAAACATTCAAAATATAGTCTTTATGCAGAGTGAAAACAGATCTAATGGGTTTAAGCTTAGCGTTATGACGCTGGCTATCATGAACATTACAGCGGTGGTGAGCCTTCGAGGTTTGGCTACCGAGGCTATCTATGGTCTTCAATCCGCCTTTTACTACCTCTTTGCTGCCATAGTTTTTCTTGTTCCTACAGCTATGGTGGCTGCAGAGTTGGCTGCGATGTTCTCGCAGAAGCAGGGTGGTGTATTTCGTTGGATTGGAGAGGCATTTGGCGCGAGAGTTGGCTTCTTGGCGATATGGTTGCAGTGGATACAGTCAACAATATGGTATCCTACGGTGCTGACATTTGGTGCTGTGAGCATCGCCTTTATTGGTTTTAATCCAGCCGAGGATGCTACGCTTGCATCGAATAGACTCTTTACACTTGTTGTGGTCTTGGCAATATACTGGATAGCAACATTTATTTCGCTACGAGGTATCGGTTGGGTAGGTAAGGTGAGTAAATGGGGTGGTATTATAGGCACTATTATTCCGGCAGCGTTGCTCATCATCCTTGCTGGTATCTACCTCGCAACTGGAGGTACGAACAACCTCAATATGTCGGAGAGCTTCTTCCCTGACCTTACTAATTTTGACAATCTGGTACTTGCCAGCTCTATATTCCTATTCTACGCAGGTATGGAGATGATGGGTATTCATGTTATGGATGTTGATAACCCAAAACGTAACTATCCGCGCGCTATTATCATTGGCTCGCTTGTTACAGTGCTAATCTTCATCCTTGGAACATTCTCTTTGGGTATTATAGTTCCTGAAAAGGAAATCAGCCTTACGCAGACACTCCTTATAGGCTTTGATAACTATTTCCACTACCTGCGTATGTCGTGGATGGGCTCAATTGTGGCTATTGCTCTTGTCTTTGGTGTGTTGGCAGGTGTACTTACATGGGTTGCTGGTCCTTCGAAGGGTATCTTTGCTGTAGGTCGTGCAGGCTATCTACCACCATTTTTCCAGAAGACGAATAAGCAGGGCGTTCAACGTAATATCCTCCTTGTGCAGGGTGTTATAGTTACTATTCTTGGTTTGTTGTTTGTGGTCATGCCTTCCGTGCAGTCGTTCTATCAGATACTCTCACAGCTTACAGTGTTGCTATACCTTATAATGTATATGTTGATGTTCTCAGCAGCGATTACTTTGCGCTATAAGCTTCCGAATATGGAGCGTCCATTCCGCCTTGGTGCTAAGGGTAATGGCGTTATGTGGGTGCTTGGTGGTTTGGGCTTCTGTGGCTCTCTCTTAGCCTTTGTGCTCAGCTTTATTCCGCCATCGCAGATTGCTACGGGAAGCACTACCGTATGGTTCTCGGTATTGATTATCGGTGCTTTGTTCTTTGTTGTGTTACCATTTATTATATATGCTTTGCGTAAGCCATCATGGAAGGCTCCAGATGCAGAGTTTGAGAAATTCGAGTTCGAGAAATAGAAATATCCTAATTATTTTCATATCTTTGCAATTGTGAAACATATTGCTAAGATAATAAAATGGACATTGCGTGGGGTAGCCTCGATTATTGTCGTGGCTATCCTCGCTGTGCTTATCTCATCGTTTAGTCCTATATATAATTTTGCAGAGCCACGTTCGTTCGAAGGTGGCGATATCTATAACCCATACCATAGCCTCGATAGTACGCAAGTGTGGCGTAGAGCAAATTTCCATACTCATACAAAGGTAGATGGTATACTCAATGAGTGTGACTACACGCCAGAAGAGGTTATTAAGGAGTTTAAGAAGTACGACTATGACATCGTTACTTTCTCCAATCATAATGAGATTACAACCGTTGATGCAATTGAGGAGTGTGGCGTAAGAGCATACGAGCATGGATATAATATTCTTAAAAACCATAATCTGATTTTTGGTGCCGAGGAGGAGTTACGTTACGATATGCTGCTTCCACTTTTTGTGTCGCAGCGACAGTTTATGCTCGATCTATTAGGACGTGATGCAGATATAGTGCAGATGAATCATCCTTTGCGTACCATTGCAACATCTGATAAGCATATTGAGTTGCTATCTGGTTACGACCTTATAGAGCTTGATAGTGGTAAAAGCACTGAAAATAACTATTGGGATATCGCACTGTCGGCAGGACACTATGTGCTTGGAACCGCAAATGACGATATGCACTATCCTGACCGCTCTAATCGCATTGCGGTACGTTGCAATTTTGTTGCTATGTCTGAGATGAGTCGTAATGAGTTGTATCGTGCTTTGCGCGAGGGTTGCTTCTACTCTATGCGAGTGCCAGATTATGGTTGTGGTGACTGGAGTGTGAAGATGGCGCGCAATGCAAAGGTGCCAGGGATTACAGATATTGGTCTTTGTAATTCCGATATCTATATTTCGCTATCGGAGTGTGCAGACTCCATAAAATTTATAGGAGCAGGACATCGCATACTGCATCTCGCAACAGAGGTGGATAGTGCCTCCATGAAGCTACCTTGTGACGAGCCATACGTTCGTATAACAGCTTACTTCCCTTCGGGAGAGGTGATATATACTAATCCATTTGCACGTTATGATGCAGCTACTATGGACGCTCCTAAGAACGATATAATGTATAGTATAAATATTATGTATACGATACTTTTTAATATCGCTATCGTTGCTATCGTTGTGGGTGTTATAATTGCATATCGTAAACTATTAAAGCTATTGTGATGGAGAGGATTAAAAATATACCGATAAAGTTGACATTGTTTGCCTTTATATTAAGCCTATATACGCTTATAGCCTTTCATAAGCCACTCCTTGATCTTGTGTTGGAGTGTGTGGAGAGAGATTTAAATGGCTGGATTATAGTGGGTAGCATTGCATTGTTAACACTCGTGGTTAACTTTATGGTATATTACCTACTATTATATCTATGTCGCTTGGTGGGTAAGATTGTTATTGCGTTGACACTTATTGCTAATGCCACGGCACTCTACTTTGTTAATACATACGAGGTACTTTTGACGCGAGATATGATGGGTAACCTCTTTAATACAAATGTCTCAGAGGCTTCGGGATTCCTATCGTTTACACCTATTATATATGTTGTGTTGCTGGGTATACTGCCTTGCATCTACCTCTTTAAACGCAAGGTGGAGTATGGCTCGCTAAAGCGATTATTCGCTAATGTTGGTGTATCTATCGTGGCAATAGCCATTATCGGTGTTGCTAATATGGGTAATATCCTATGGATAGATCATAATGCTCCACGTGTGGGTAGTCTGTTTATGCCGTGGTCATATATCGCAAATACCGTGCGTCATTTCCATCATCAGGCAATGATAAATCGCGAGGAGATACCGCTCCCTGATGCTGAGATTATCGATGAGGAGCCAAAGGTGTGTGTGCTTGTAATTGGTGAGTCGGCGCGACGTGCAAATTTCTCGCTTTATGGCTACGAGCGAGATACCAATCCTCTTTTACGAGGAGATAGCGTCAAGATATATAATGCTGTGGCATCTGCAACCTCAACAACGATGGCAGTTAAGGCTATCCTCGACCATAAGCCAACGGGAAATAAGCTATATGAGATTTTGCCAAACTACCTTGAGCGTAATGGCGTAGAGGTTATATGGCGTAGTACAAATTGGGGTGAGCCTCCTTTGCATGTCGCCAATCGAAGTAATCTCGCAGCACTTCGTGAGCGTTATCCTGATGCTGATGCGCGCTATGATGGTATACTTCTTGAAGGTTTGAAGGAGGAGATTGAGAGCGCGACGGCTGATAAGTTGTTGGTTGTGCTACATACAAGCACCAGTCATGGACCTACATATAATAAAAAGTATCCTGAGGCGTTTGAGAGGTACGTGCCTGTGTGTACGACGGTAGAGATGTCAAAGGCAGACCATAAGGAGTTGATAAATGCCTACGACAATACGATACTCTATACCGATTACTTGCTTCACTCGATAATTGAAATACTCGGTAGTGTGGAGCGTAACTCGGCTATGATATATATATCGGATCATGGAGAGAGTCTTGGCGAGGGAAATATCTATATGCATGGTATGGTATCAGCCTCTATGGCACCTCGTGAGCAACTTGATATTCCATTTATTGTATGGCAGAACGGTGACAATCGTGAGGTGAAGGAGTTAGAGGAGGTGGGTCACTACCATGTTTTTCATAGTGTTATGGATTACCTCGACATTCGAAGTGATATATACGATGAGGAGAAGAGTATTTTTAACTAATAGGAGAAGAAATGAAGGAGGTTAGATTTGATAAGCAGAATGGACTTCCAGAAAAGAGCGTGATCTCGCTTGAGGATAGGACTTTTATGAATATGGCGATAGAGATATCTATCGAGAATATTGACAGCGGTGGTGGACCTTTTGGAGCCGTTATTGTGCGCGATGGCAAGCTCATCGCCAAAGGAGCTAACCGTGTAACTCCTAATAATGACCCTACGGCACATGCTGAGGTAATGGCTATACGTAACGCTTGTAGCGAACTTAATACCTTCGACCTTTCGGGATGTACGGTATATACTTCGTGCGAGCCATGTCCGATGTGTCTTAGTGCATTATACTGGGCGGGTATCGAGCGTATATGTTATGCTAATACAAAGAGGGATGCTGCTGCGATAAACTTTGATGATTCATTTATATATGATCAGTTGCGCCTCGATTATGACCGTCGCTCCATCCATTGCGAACATTTTATGCGAGAGGAGGCTCTCGAAGCGTTCCGCAAGTGGGAAGATACTGTAGACAAAGTAGAATATTAATAGTAACTAAATCCTAAACTATAAAAAATGAAGCTAAAGTATAATATTGATGATAAATTACCTTTTGGTCAGCTGATGCTCTATGCTGCTCAGTGGCTGATTTTGGCTATTGCCGTAGTATCTACAAGTGTCTTCGTAGCACAGGGCTCTGCTGCTGAGAAGCTATTTTATACCCAGAAACTTTTTGCGGTGATGGGTATTACGGGTCTTGTGCAGGTCTTGTGGGGACATCGCATGCCTATTGTTGTTGGTCCTGCGGCAGTACTATTGGTTGGCGTAATATCTTCGTTGGGTGCTGGCGCAGATACAAATGCTATCTATTCCTCTATTGCTATTGGTGGCGTGCTCGTTACATTACTTACGTTTGGCGGTATGATGCGTCATATTCAAAGACTATTTACCCCACGTATTGTAGTGGTGATATTGATGCTTATTGCCTTGACACTATCTCCTGTTATTAAGGGTTTGATATTCTCAGCAAATCCGTATGAGGGAGAGCATCTCTTTGGACTTATATTTACGATTCTTGGTTGCTTGTGTATGGTAATACTCAATCGCAAGCTAAGTGGTGTTGCGAAAAGTCTTGTAATACCTATAGCTCTTGTTGTAGGTAGCGCAATCTATTATTCGCTCTTCCCAATGCCCGCAGCTACGGATTCCGCTGCTTCACTTAAGGGTATGTTTGTAGATAGCTTTGTGTTCGATTGGAGCCTTGTAGTGGCATTTGTGATATGCTATGTTGCACTGCTGATAAACGATATCGGCTCTATCGAGTCTTTGGGAGCAATGCTTGGGGTTAAGGATATGGATAAACGCCTAAAGCGAGGTATCTGTATCACGGGCGCAATGAATATCGTTGCTGGATCTCTGGGTGTCCTTGGTCCTGTGAACTACTCTATGAGCCCTGGTGTTGTAGCATCTACAGGCTGTGCTTCACGTTGGACACTGGTGCCTGCAACGTTGTTGCTTATTGTTTTCGCGCTATTTCCTGATGTTGTTCTTTTGTTAACCAATATTCCTAATCCTGTTATTGGAGTAATCCTTCTATTCCTTATGGGTACACAGTTGGCTGCAGGTCTCGAAATGATACATTCCACACGTTCGGTACATACATTCTCTGAGGGTCTCACCATCGGTTTACCACTTATGATGGCTATGTTGTTCCAGCTCATGCCACGCGGAATTCTTCCTTCGGTTATAGAGCCTTTGGTGGGCAATGGCTTCGCAATGGGTGTGGTTATGGTCATAATTATGGAGCATATTGTTAATAGAAATGCCCCAAAAGAGGCTAAGAAGTAAAATTTTCACAACCTGTTAATAACTTTATTGGATAAATTTTAGGCTTATCACATAAAATTAATTACTTTTGTAGGTGTAAAATTATGCCACGATGCGAAGAAAGCTTTAACGGTGGCTCTAAATATAGAAACTATGAGTAACACATTGGTTGTTGTATGTGCCCAGTGGGGTGATGAAGGTAAGGGTAAGATTACCGATTTCTATGCTGGTAATGCAGATGTAGTAGTGCGTCATCAGGGTGGTAATAATGCAGGTCATACCATTGTTTTCGATGGTAAGAAGTTTGCTTTGCAGTCAATACCTTCTGGCGTCTTTAATCCACATATCATCAACGTTATGGCAAACGGTATGGTTATTAATCCTGTATCGTTGCTTGAGGAGTTGGATCGCCTTCATAAGGCAGGTATCACCGACTACAAACTATTTATTTCAGACCGCGCTGCATGTGTAATGCCTTACCACTCGATGCTCGATGGTGCTTATGAGGCTCTTAAGGGTGGTCGTCAGATTGGTACAACAAAGAAGGGTATCGGTCCAGCTTATACCGATAAGTATAGCCGTGTTGGTATCCGTATGGGAGACCTTTTGGATAAGGAGTATTTCGCAGAGCGACTTAAGGATGCTCTTGCTCAGAAAAATATAGAGTTGACTGCGCTCGGTATGGAGCCTTGCAACTTCGAGGAGATTTATGAGCAGTACCTTGCTCTCGGCGAGCAGTTGCGCCCTATGATTTGTGATACATCGGTGCTTCTCAATAAGCTTGTTGAGGAGGGTAAGAAGGTGTTGTTTGAGGGTGCTCAGGGTGTTATGCTCTGTATCGACCATGGTACATATCCATTCGTAACATCTTCAAGTCCTACAGCTGCGAGCGTGCCTGTTAACACAGGTCTTGCACCACGCTATGTAAACAATGTTATGGGTGTGGCTAAGGCATATACAACACGTGTCGGTGAGGGTCCATTCCCTACTGAGTTGTTCGATGAGCGTGCTGAGTATATTCGCGAGCGTGGTCATGAGTATGGTACAGTAACAGGTCGTCCACGTCGTGTGGGTTGGTTGGATGCTGTGGTGTTGAACCACGTACGTCGCATCAGCGGTGTAAACTACCTCTCACTTATGCTCTTCGATGTGCTTTCAGGTCTTGAGAAGATTCGTATCTGCACAGGCTATAAACTTGATGGTAAGTCTATCGATTATGTGCCATCTACTATTGCACAGCTTGAGCGTGTAGAGGCTGAGTATATTGAGCTTGATGGCTGGAGTGAGGATATCACAGGTATTAAGAACTACGATGAGCTTCCTGCAAATGCTAAGGCATACATTGCTAAGGTTGAGGAGTTGACCCGCACAGAGGTAGCCGTTGTTTCAGTAGGTCCAGACCGCGAGCAGACCATCATCCGCAAGTCTATATTCTAATTTAGCCTATATAAGTCGCAACTCGCGATATATATATTTAAGTAATCATCCTCGGATAGTACATCGTATTATGCCGAGGATAATTTTTTGGGATATATATTGGTATGCCTTTTGCTTCGTATGGTAAACAAATATATCATACGATGGCTACTTCAAAGAGTATATATGCTAATGTTGCACTTATATGCTGCAATATTATATGGGCATGTGATTATCCTTTTTACAATCTTGTCTTGGGAAAGTATGTCTCTCCTACAGCTATGGTCACGGCATCATTGATTATTGCTGCGATATTTTCGCTCGTGCCACTATTATGGGAGAGGGCGGAGCGGGTAGAGCCATATGATAGAGCGAAGATTCTGGGTGCTGCGATACTTATGGGTTTGGTACGAAAGCTTTGTATGATGTTCGGACTGGCGCATACATCACCTATTGATGGCTCTATAATAAGCACAACGACACCTTTATTAGTATTGATATTGTCTGTGTCGGCAGGTATTGAACGGATAACGAAAGGGCAAGTTGTGGGACTGTTGCTTGGCATGGCAGGTACCATGGCGATTATTATTACGAGTAATAGCGATCATCACGAGACATCAAGTCTCTTTGGAAATATGCTTATAATAGTCTCAGCATGTGTCTCGGCAGCATACATGGTGTGGTTACGAAGGCTTGTGAGTAAGTATCGCGTTACGACGGTACTCAGGTGGATATATTGTTCCTCGGCAATAGTGATGTTGCCGTTTGGTATAGATAGCGTGTTGACGATAGATGTTTCAGAAATGAGTACAACGATACTATTGGCTACACTCTTTGTCCTTATTGTTCCGACATATCTACCTAATCTATTATTGAATTATTCGTTACGAGTTGTTGCTCCAACGGTGTCGAGTGTATATTCCTACATTCAGCCTGTCGTGGCGATAGCTATTACCATCGCCATGGGGCTAGAGCCTCTGCATACCGATACTATACTCTTTGCTTTAATAGTATTTATTGGCGTGGGCATGGTTGTGCAGTCATACAAGAGGCGCGCAAACACACAATAATATTAAGTATTTTGTTATGTCAGGTGATATATTTGTTAAAAAAGTTCTATCTTTGTATTCATAATCCTATACATTATAATAATAATAATTTGTATGGCGTTATAAGAGTAGCAATAACGATAAATTAAATTAGTAAAGATAGATTATGGCAAATTATGTTTCTCAGCAGACTGTAGCAGGTGCTACAGTATCATCGCTCATTAAGAGTGTATATATGCAAATGGCTGCAGCACTATCAATCACAGGTCTTGTGGCATATTTCCTCTCTCAGTCAGTTGCTTTTTGGCAGATTCTGGCTGAAAACATGTCTTTAATATGGGTGATATTTATTGCTCAGATAGGCTTGGTAATATGGCTCTCAGCTCGTATTACTAAGATGTCTATGACGTCGGCAACACTGCTATTCATCCTCTATTCGGTATTGATGGGTGTTACCATGTCGACCATATTTATGGTCTATACTATGGGCTCTATAGCTTCGGTATTCTTTATTACTGCGGGAATGTTCCTTGCGATGAGCCTTATAGGTTACTTCACACGTCTCGACCTTACACGCCTTGGTAGTCTACTATTCATGGCATTGATTGGTGTGGTTATCGCTTCGGTTGTTAATATCTTCTTGGGCTCTGAAACACTATACTGGATAATTAGCTATGTTGCAGTAGTTGTGTTTGTGGGTCTCACAGCATACGATACACAAAAAATTAAGGAGATGCTTGCTGAGTACGGTCAGGCGGATGAGATGGGACATAAGTTGGCTCTCTATGGTGCATTGACCCTCTACCTCGACTTCATCAACCTATTCCTATATCTACTTCGTATCTTTGGAGATAGAAAGTAGGGTAGTAACATCTATAAGTTTGAGCATTTGTCACGTGGCGAATGCTCTTCTTGTTTTTAGTAACAATACTTTTTCATACGTATTAAATTTTTGTTACAATTGATTTCACCTCTTGCAAAGTTGTCGCAACTCAAATATCTTTGCCTTCGAAAAAGTTGAACTAAATATATTAATTATAATAAATATGATTCAAGCATTAACACTTTTAGGTGCGCTCGGTATGTTCCTCTACGGAATGAACCTTATGAGCGCGGGATTGCAGAAGGCAGCAGGTAGCAAGATGCGAAGCTTCCTTACAGCAATGACGTCGAACCCATTCAAGGGCGTGTTGTCAGGTTTGGGTATCACGTCTGTTATTCAGTCTTCTTCGGCTACTACGGTTATGACTGTAGGTTTTGTAAACGCAGGTCTGCTCACATTGTCGCAGTCTGTAGGTGTGATTATGGGTGCTAACATCGGTACTACCGTTACAGCATGGATGGTATCGTTGTTGGGCTTCAAGGCAGATATCTCACTCTTCGCAGTGCCTCTTATGGCTGTGGGCTTCATTCTTAGCCTCGCCAAGAGCGATAAGCGTCGTCACATCAGTGAGCTTATCGTTGGTTTCTCACTTCTCTTCCTCGGTCTTTCGCTTATGAAGGAGTCGGTGCCCGATTTGCGCGAGACACCAGAGGTATTGGCGTTCATCCAGAACTGGACAAGCTACGGCTTCGGCTCGGTGCTCATCTTCTTGCTCTTCGGTACTGTTTTGACCCTTGTGCTTCAGTCATCATCAGCAACTATGGCTCTTACACTTATCATGGTGAATATGGGTTGGATTCCATTTGAGATGGGTGCTGCGATGGTGTTGGGTGAGAATATCGGTACTACTATCACTGCAAATATCGCTGCTGCGGTAGGTAATGCAAATGCACGTCGTGCAGCTCTTGCACATACACTCTTTAACGTATTCGGCGTGTGCTGGGCATTGATTCTCTTCCGTCCATTCCTCGCACTTGTGGGTACTACCATCACATGGTTGGGTCTTCCAAACCCACTCGATATCGACCATACTATGGCTATGACTGAGGATCAGGGTATGGCAACTCTCTATGGCATCTCTATGCTTCACTCTCTCTTTAACCTCTTCAATACCCTTATCCTTATCTGGTTTGTGAACGTTATCGTGAAGATTGTTACTACTGTAATCAAGGATAAGAAGACTCCTGAGGAGGATGTTGTGAAGTTGAAGTTTATCGACGCCGGTCCGCTCTCAACTGCAGAGTTGGCAATTGGTCAGGCACGTAATGAGGTAATTCACTTTGCAGAGATATCTCGCCGCATCGTAGATTTCATCCGTCGTGCAGTAAATGCAAAAACCGAGAAGGAGTTTGAGGATAACCGCCAGCGTCTTGTTAAGTATGAGGAGATATCTGACCGTATAGAGTATGAGATTGCACAGTTCCTAAATGCTCTTCCAGAGGATAGTATCTCTGATGAGACACGTATCGAGGCAAAGCGTATGTATAAGATTATCGGCGAGCTTGAGAGTCTTGGTGACTCTGGTGAGTCTATCGGTCGCATCCTTATGCGTCGCAATAGCCATGAGAAGACATTTACTGATACACAGAAGGCTAAGCTTGAGACTATGCTCGTTGCTGTAGATAAGGCGTATGGCGTAATGATCGACAACCTCAAGGCAGAGAAGCTTGAGCCTATCGGTCTCCGTTTGGCTACCGATTGCGAGATCGAGATTAACGACATCCGCAATGCTATCCGTGAGGAGGAGGTACACCAGCTTGAGAGCGACGGTGCAAACTACCACTCAAGTGTATACTATCTTGATACAGTATCTGAGGTGGAGCGTATGGGTGATTTTATTATCAATATCTCCCAAGCCCTCGAGAAGTAATTTCTTGTGATAAGGCGCAATCTGCGTCACTTCCCAAAAAGATATCCCACCTGGTCTGTACTATTTGTACTATCCCAGGTGGGATACTTTTGTGAGGTAACACATCTCACGCCTTCTGACAAGAAATTGGTCGCTGAGGGAGGTGGTGTTTTAAGGAGTTTAAGGAATTTAGTGAGTTTAGTAAGTTTAGCGATTAATCCTTAACTTCACTAAATTCCCTAATCTCTCTATTAATCCCCATCTTACCCAGCTAAATCCAAAAACTTCACGGCTGTAAAATATGTTAACATGTTGAAAACGATAGTGTTAACGATTTCTCTAAAAAAAAAGAATCGGCATAGATTTGTTTGTTATCAAAAATTAGTATCTTTGCACGCTCGAATTTGTTTTTCGAGTATTGGATTACAATAAATTAAGTATTAACTAAACTTTTAACAAAGTGGATTCAAAGAGTTACAAGACTATCTCGGTCAAGGCAGAGGACGCTCAGAAGGAGTGGTTCGTGATTGACGCTACGAACGAGATTTTGGGACG
>JAGBUS010000021.1 GCA_017630735.1 Alistipes sp.
CCCTTGTCTTTGCGGCATGCGGAAATATCTCAGATGAGTCAAATATTATTGATGATGGTGTTTTGGATAAGTGGAGGCTGTCGGCATCATTCGAGGAGGATGATACGCGAACTTACATAGATGAGGATTGTAAAATATATTGGCATAATGATGACCGTTTGTCAGTCTTCTATGGCGACTATAATAATGTGGAGTGCCGTTTTACGGGTGCTACGGGAGATAAAAGTGGCGATATTGTCCCTGTGGCTGCGTTAGATGGTAGCACTACTCTCTTTGATGCAATATACGCACTCTATCCTTACGATAAGGATGCCGAATTAAGTGATAGCGGTATCACGTTTACACTGCCAGCAGTACAGACGTATACAGAGGGCTCGTTTGGTCGTGGTGCAAATGCAATGGTAGCAGCCAGCCGTTCGCGCGAGGATCATTCGATGCTCTTTAGAAATATTGGCGGCAGCCTCAAACTTCAGTTGTGGGGCGATGCTACTGTAAAGCGTATTCGTGTCAAGGGTAACAACAATGAGACCCTTGCGGGTAGTGCGTCGGTAATGGCATCCTATGGTGCTACGCCCGCACTTGAAGTTTACAACGGTGGAGTTAAGAACGTGGAGCTCGATTGTGGCAATGGTGTTGCGTTGAGCTCTTCAATATCTACACCCACAGAGTTTTGGGTTGCGTTACCGCCAGTTACCTTTGACAAGGGCTTTACCGTGGAGGTAGAGTGTGCCGATGGTAGTCTGTTTACAAAGAGTACAAGCAAGCGTGTGGTTATTGAACGCAACACTATTCAGCCCATGGCGGCATTTGAGGTTGTTGCTACTCCCGCAAAGCCCGCGAACAATGAGATATGGTACACAACAACCGATGGAAATCAAGCAGGGCTGAAAACACAATCTTTTAATGTGTCAGTCACATCGCACGAGAGGCGTGATGATAAGTGGGTTGTAACATTCAGTGGCGCACTAACAACAATAGGCATGGAGTATAGCTCAACGGGTGCATTCGAAAATAGTAGTAATCTTGTAAGTATAGCCCTACCCGATAGTGTCACAAAGGTCTATGATTACACCTTCTATGAGTGTCGCAATCTTCAGAGTGTGGAGTTGTCAAATAATATCCAATTAATTGGATATATGGCGTTCTATAATTGTACATCACTCACTGAAATAACACTCCCGGCGAGTGTGACCAATATCGATGTTGCCGCGTTTTATGATTGTCGTAATCTAACAAGGGTAAACTCTTTGGCAACGACACCACCTGCACTTGGAGATGATGTATTTACTTCGGATGTAACTATTTACGTTCCAGAGAGTGCTATTGGCGCTTATATTCAGAATAAATCATGGAGTAAATATAATATTGCTACTCTTTCGGGTGAGGGTACAGATGATGCGGAAATGTATGCACCCAATGACCCAAATTATCACTCTACGGATTACTCTGCTAATGGTCAGTATGTGACATTGCAGAGTGCAACCGAGGGTAATGGCATTGATGTCGTTCTTATGGGTGATGGTTACTCTGATCGTCAGGTAGCTTCTGGTCGCTATGAGGCAGATATGCGTAAGGCTATGGAGGTGTTCTTTAGCAAGGAGCCATTCACCTCGTTCCGCTACCTATTTAATGTATATATGGTGATGTGTGTCTCTAAGCGTGAGGGATGTAGTAATGATTATGCGTATGGAGAGACCGCTCTAAATTGTAAGATTAAGTCGGACGGTGTATCTGTGAGTGCTGATACGGGAGATGTATATAGCCATGCAAAAGAGGTGTTTGGCGAGCAAAAGTATGAGTATAACGATGGTCCACGCATCGATGAGTCAACGCTTATCGTTATAATGAATAGTAATACTTATGCTGGTGTTTGCTATATGGCGCAGCCTAAATATAACACTACTAAGAGCTATGGCAATGGTTCGTCGCTGTCGTTCTTCTCGTTATGTGGTGATGACTCTCTTTTTTCTAATTTGCTTATACACGAGGCGTGTGGTCATGGTTTTGCAAAACTTGGTGACGAGTATTTCTCATCGGGTAATGGTGCTATCAACAATCGTGGCTATTACGAGATGAAAGACTTTGAGCAGTGGGGCTGGTATAAGAATGTCGATTCAACGATAGGGGAACCTCTTACAACTCAGACAATCAAGTGGCGACACTTCCTAACTGATTATCGTTATGCTGATCTTGTGGGTATATATGAGGGTGCATACACCTTTGCGAAGAATGCCTACCGTCCATCGGAAGATAGTATTATGCGACATGTCAGAGGTAGTGATGGCGAGTTCAATGCTCCGTCGCGCGAGGCGATATACTACCGTATTCACAAACTCGCTTATGGTGACTCGTGGGTCTACAATTTTGAGGACTTTGTAGCCTACGACGCTATCAACCGCAATTAGTCAATCTCACCTATTGTTATACATGTAATGACCGCTCGCAAGGCGGTCATTGCTATTCGCAAATAAAAAAAAGACATTGATAATCTGATAGATTATTGATGTCTTTTTTTTATTTCTGCACAAATTATCCTGATAGCAATCGCTATACTATACTTCTGATAGCAATTTGGTGCAGAAAGTTGTTGATATTCTGACAAATATCCACAAACATACTCCCCCTGAATAGTGTCTGAAAGGTATGGGGATTAGATTTTAGTGGTCGATTATTTGCATATTCGATAGATTATTACTACTTTTGTTACGGCGGTAAAATTTACGGCGGTAATAATTAAACAAGGCGATATGAAATTCTACAACAGAGAACACGAAATTGCAAAACTCCGAGAGGTTCGAGAGTTATCATACAATGACCACTCACGACTAACTGTGGTAACAGGTCGTCGTCGTATTGGTAAGACATCACTCATAGGTAAAGCAATGGGTGATGAGCAGTTTATATATCTATTCGTTGGTCGCAAGAACGAGTCGTCACTATGTGCTGGCTACTGTAAGGAGATTGCCTCAAAGTTGGGTGTGTTTGTCCCTGTTATGAACTCATTCCAGGAAGTGTTTCTCTTCCTAATGCAGCAGGGTGAGACAAGACATTTTACACTTGTTATTGATGAGTTTCAGGAGTTCTTCAATATCAATCCAAGTGTCTATAGCGATATACAAAACTATTGGGACCAGTATCGCTTAAAGACACATATCAACTTCATAGTTAGTGGTTCTATCTACTCGTTGATGACAAAGATATTTCAGCACTATCACGAGCCACTGTTTGGTCGTGCCGATGTTATGCTGAAACTCAATCCATTCTCGTTGTCTGTGTTAAAGCAGATAATGGCAGACTACGCACCTACATATACCAATGACGATTTATTGGCTCTATACACCGTAACGGGTGGTATTCCCAAGTATGTTGAGTTGCTTGTAGATAGCAAAGCGTTGTCAGTAAAGAAGATTATTCGTGCAGTGTGTGACCCTGATTCACCGTTTAAGGATGAGGGTAAGCATCTGCTTGTAGATGAGTTCGGAAAGCAGTATGGCACATACTTCTCTATTCTGGATGCTATATCAAATGGTCTCAATACACAAGCAGAGATTGCTGCTGCACTTGGCGAGAAGAGTATTGGCGGACAACTCAAAAAGTTGGAGGAGACATACGAAATCATTAAGAAGATGCGACCAATACTTGCAAAACGAGGAACGCAGACCGTAAGATATGAGATAACAGATATGTTTCTCCGCTTCTGGTTCCGCTACTTTGAGGGTAATCGCACTCTTGTAGAGATGAATCAATTTGAGGTGCTTGACCACATAATCAATGAGGACTATACAACATATTCGGGTAAGACACTCGAAGAATACTTCAAGCAGAAGTTTGTCGAGAGTCACGAGTATCGTGATATGGGTTCATATTGGGAGGCAAAGAAGGGTAAGGAGCAGTGCGAGATAGATATTGTCGCCTTACGCTTGGAAAAGAATAAGGCGGTAGTAGTCGAGGTTAAACGACAGCGAAAGGAGTTTAAGCCAGAGGCTTTTGCAGAGAAGGTACAACACCTTAAGGATAAACTATTGCCAAAGTATGATATTGAGCAACAATGCTTAACTTTGGATGATATGTAATAGAGTTTGCATAAAATTGGTGTCAGATAATCATTCATCCCCATCCATTGCACACACTATTCTGGAAAGTATAGGTGCGTGTAGTGGATGGGGATATGATTTGTCTTCTCATATCAATTTGTCAGACACCTCTTCTACACGCCTCATTATCGTTTCGGGGAGTAGTTTTGCATACACCGCCTCGGTAGTCTTTGTTGAACTATGTCCAAGAACCTTTGATACCGTAAGCATATCCACGCCTGCATTAAGGAGGAGTGTTCCGCAGGTATGGCGTGCAAGATGAGAGTGTAGTGTTTTCTTGATACCACATATGTCCTGTATCTCTTTCAAGTATGAGTTGTATTTCTGATTGGTTAATGTCGGTAGATGGTAGTTATACTTGATGAGTATCTCCTTGACAACA
>JAGBUS010000022.1 GCA_017630735.1 Alistipes sp.
AGAGTACCTTTGTGCTTATCCCCTACTTTTAAGCGGAAAAGCGGTGCAAAAATATGACAAAATTTTTAAACTACCAAATATTTGGCGAACTTTTTTCGAAAAAATCTAAAGAACCACTTTTTGCAAGCATTTGGTATCATATCCCTCATGTTTGCGGCTGCAAAGGTAAACCTTTTTTCATATTTTACAAACTATTTTTTTAAGTTTTTATGTTATTTCTTATATTTTCTTAATATCTAAACCGATACCTATATTTATATATACGCGCGTGTAAGATCTTTTATAAAAAATGCTGAGATCCTTAATAAGGATCTCAGCATTTTATCGTCAGCTGTAATGATTTACTCCTTAGCTGTTGCTACATTAGCATTCAAGGTAGTCTCAGTAACCTTAAGGTTCTTCTTATTCTCCTTCTTGATTGACTTCTTAGCATCCTTATCAAGGGTAGCGTCAACAGCCTTAAGAGTCTTCTCCTCAGCCTTTACCTCCTTCTTAATAGTAGCGTCTACAGCCTTAAGTGTCTTCTCCTCAGTCTTTACCTCTGCACAGTTGGCGTTCTCGATAACCTTATTGACAACCAGCTTTGTCTCCTCTGGAGCTTCAACTGTCTGCTCTGCCTCAGCCTTAACCTCTGGTGCTGCCTGCTCCTCAACTGCCTCTACAGTCTCAACAACTGTCTCCTCAGCATTGTTATCGTTCTTGTTCTCACCACCGCAAGCTACTGCAAAAGAGAGCATAGCTGCAAAAAATAGTACCTTCTTCATAATTGATAAATGTTTATTTTAGTTAATTGTAAATCTACTTAGTGACACAAATATACAAATAATTTTATATCGCTACAACATAGCTACGCTAATTTTAGCGATTATTTGCGTCGTGGTCTATGGTGAGGCACTCCACCTCGCTTATCTCCGTTTTGCGCAGGTCGAGTAGGGCGACCTCCATGTTGCGTCTTTCTATGCTGGACATCCGTAGGCAGCTCACCACCAAAGAAATAGCTCTTCTGACGACGCTTATCATCCTGTGAACGTGCGACATAGAGAGGAGAATGGTCATACGGATTCTCACCCATATAGAACATAACCGACGAGAGGGTCATAGGCGTTGGCGTGAGGTCCTGAACCTGCTCCAACGTGAAGTTCAACTTACCAAGCACCTTATCTACCAAGCACTGCATATCGCGCTCAGTACATCCTGGGTGCGACGAAATGAAGTATGGAATGAGCTGGTAGTTTAGCTCCTCGCGGCGGCATATCTGCTTAAACCTACGGTGCATATCCTCGAACATCGAAAATGATGGCTTGCGCATGAGCTTCAATACGCCATCCTCGGTATGCTCAGGAGCAACCTTCAAACGACCAGAGGTGTGATACTTAACAACGATATCGAAATAGTTTGAATCATCAAACAAATCGTAACGGATGCCACTACCAATAAACGCTTTCTTAATGCCCTTAACCTCGCGCACCTTACGATAAAGTTCGATAAGGCGCGAATGGTCGTTATTCATATTAGGGCAGAGCTTAGGATGCAGACATGATGGTCGCTTACAGCGTTTACACAGTGACTCATCCTTACCACGCATGCCATACATATTTGCAGAAGGAGCACCGATATCGGAGAGATAACCCTTGAAATCAGGCATAGCAATAACCTTCTTAACCTCCTCCAAGATAGAGCGTTCCGAGCGTGAATTGATAAACTTACCCTGGTGTGCTGAGATAGTGCAGAATGAGCAACCACCAAAACATCCACGATGGATATTTATAGAGTGCTTAATCATCTCCCACGCAGGAATATCTCCCTTGCCCTTATATCGTGGATGGGGAGCGCGTTCGTAAGGCAAATCAAACGAGTGGTCGAGCTCCTCCGTTGTAAGGGTTTCATGTGGCGGAGTAATGACAACATACTTGTCGCCCACACCCTCGATAAGCGTGGTGTTACACTCCATCATATTGCTGAGGGTCTCGACAACAGTAAAGTTCTCGCCAAACTTCACCTTATCATCAACACACTCCTCATAGGAGCTTAGTACCTTACTACTCTGGTTATATAGTCGCTCAACGTACTCCTTATCAGCCAAGAATCCCACCTGACGCAATCCCCTGAGCAACTTCATGTTAAAGCCATTACGCATAGCCTTAGCAACCTCACGGATAGGCTTATCGCCCATGCCATAAATTAGCAAGTCGGCACCCGACGTAGCAAGGATAGAACGCTGAAGGCTATTACTCCAATAGTCGTAGTGCGTCAAACGGCGTAGCGAAGCCTCGATACCTCCCACGACTACTGGCGTATGTGGGTACAACTTCTTGAGTATCTGCGTATATGTATCTACCGTACGGTCAGGGCGAAATCCCGCCTTGCCACCTGGCGTATAGGCATCGTTAGAACGCAATCGCAGATTTGCTGTATAGTGATTCACCATCGAATCCATAGCACCTGCCGACACAGCGAAGAAGAGACGTGGCTTGCCCAACTTCTTAAAGTCGCGCAAGTCATCACGCCAGTTAGGCTGTGGCACGATAGCCACACGATAGCCCTCCGCCTCAAGGATACGACCTATGACCGCAGGACCAAAGGCTGGGTGATCAATATAAGCATCGCCCGAAAAGATGATGACATCCAACTCGTCCCATCCTCGAGCCTCAACCTCTTTTATTGTTGTAGGTAGAAACATAACGCGTCAAACTGAAAGGTGAAAACTGAAAAGTGAAAAGTGAAAAGTGTGACGTCTACGACGCTTGTTTATTAGATGTAAATGTCATCCTGACCGAAGCGTAGCGAAGTCGACGGATCTCCTAATATACGACCCACAGACAACGAGTAGTCAGCGAGGAGATTCCTCGACAGGCTCGGAATGACATATAAATATAATTCCTAACTTTTCACCTTTCCCTTTTCTCTTTTCATTTTAACATCGTCTCGCAGAGACGACACCATTACTAATTACTCACTCCTAATTAAATCTCGTCCAAGTCAAGACCTGTGGATGCGGTATAACCCTCCCACTTCTGAAGCACCGCCTTCAAATCCTCAGGCAACTCCGACTCAAATTGCACATACTCGCCCGTCGTAGGGTGTATAAAGCCCAATGCACGAGCATGCAAAGCCTGTCGAGGTATCAACTTAAAGCAATTCTCGATAAACTGCTTATACTTCTGGAATGTCGTACCCTTAAGGATGCGGTCACCACCATAACGCTCATCATTAAAGAGCGGATGTCCCTGCCATGACATGTGAACACGAATCTGGTGTGTACGACCAGTCTCCAAGCGACACTCCACAAGCGACACATAGCTATAGCGACGCAACACCTTGAAGTGTGTCACTGCATGCTTACCCTCCTCGCCGTCAGGGAATACGTACATCTGCATTCTATCCTTAGGGTTACGACCAATATGACCAATGATAGTACCCTCATCCTCTGCAAGATTTCCCCAAACGAGAGCCACATAACGACGATAGATCGTATGGTCGAAGAACTGCTTTGCAAGGTGTGCATGAGCCTTCTCGTTCTTCGCAACAACCAAAAGTCCCGAAGTATCCTTGTCGATACGATGCACAAGTCCTGCACGTGCATTACCCTCGCTAAACATCTCAAGGTGCTTGAGGTGGTATGACAAAGCATGCACCAACGTACCGCTATGGTTACCCACACCTGGATGCACAACCATACCCGCCTCCTTATTCACCACAATAATATCATCGTCCTCGTATACAATTTCGAGCGGAATATTCTCAGGCACAATCTCATCCTTACGACGAGGATATGGCATAACGATAGATATCTGATCGAGCGGCTTAATCTTATAGCTCGACTTCTGTGGCTTGCCATTGACAAGGATATTACCGCCATCGGCAGCCGTCTGTATGCGATTACGTGAGGTATTCTCCAGGCGTATGGTAAGATACTTATCGAGACGCATCTGCGACTGTCCCTTATCTACCGTAACGGCAAAGTGTTCATACATCTCGTCACCTTCGCCATCACCCTCACCACCATCGATATCTACATCGACCATGATATCCTCATCCTCTATATACTTTTCTCTCTCCATTCTATTACTTTGAATCACTGTTTTTCTGCGCCTCAATAGCCCTACGACGCTGCGCCTCTACATTTTTCAACTCCTTAGATGCGATAACATTCATCGAATCAACAAGAGCCTCATCACAGCTGAGATACAACGTCACCTCAGATCCACGATTTAGCGTTGTACCCAAGCCCTTCGACTGACGATATACCCTTGCCTTGCGCTGCGAGATAATATCGCCAACACTCTCATCGTAGACAATCTTACCAACATTAAGACCACTATCCCATAGCACATGCTTCGCCTGCTGCAACGATAGACCCACCATACGAGGGACATATACGCTTGACTCATCACGGCGGTAACTTACCTTAAGCGTAACGCCCGTACCAACAGGATATTTGCCGTTTGTTGTTGGCAATATCTCCTTACGACCAACATACTGAGCAAGCACATAATCCGTAGATGTCATATCTGGCTCGTATGACAGCTTTGATATGGTAAGTCCTGATCGCTCAATCTGGTTAAGAGCCTGACGCAAAGTCTGCTTTGCGACGTATGGAATATCTACCATACGACGATTATAGGCATTTGTCGTAACATAAATCTTTCGACCTGGCTTGACTGTTACATCGCGCACCGTAGAGAGACGTGGCAACTGATCAACAATAGTACCTCCTGGCAAATCGACATCGAATATCGAGTCGCGAACAACAATATTTAGGTCATTCTCATCGGCAAGAGCATAAGCCTCCTCGATATTCATACCCAAGAAGTTAGGCACCGCAATAGTAGAGCCCAAGCGCGTACCACGCTTAAGTCCTACATACAGTCCCATAAGCAACAATAGGCAGAAAATACCGATAAGTATAATATGCGAAATTATCGGCTTGCGACGATAAAACATCTTCGCTCTCTCAATATAACCAGCATCGCCCGCCTTAGATGACTTTCGCGGCACAGAGCTACTCCTCTTTGGCAACTCGGCAGTTTTCTTATTTTGCATATCTATCTCTTTATTCTCAACTTTCTCAATTTTTGCAACAGGCTTTGGCGTCTCCACCTTCACCTCCTGCTTAACAATTTTGCTATGTCGCAACTGCTCACCTCGATTATCTCTACTAACGGAATTATAGTGCGAGTCGCGCTCCACAGGTACAAAGCCCGCAGAGACTACCATAGACTCCAGCTCCTCGACGCTCATCGTAGGACGAGCAACGCCACCAGCCATAGAGTATATCTTTGTGGTATCGCCGATTGTACCATCAATATCATCAGCACCAAACATGAGAGCCATCTCCGTAATAGCACGTCCATAAGATACCCAATAAGCCTTAATATGCGGAATGTTATCAAGGAAGATACGGCTTATGGCTATTGTTCTAAGATCATCCTCAACCGAGCACTCGCCAGCCTCCGACATGCGGTTGCCACGACTATGGTACTTCAACGGTATAAAGGCATCGAAGCCAGGGGCTTCATCCTGCAATTCACGTAGTCTATTGAGGTGGTCCACACGCTGCTCAAGGCTCTCAATATGACCATATAGCATCGTACAGTTGGTTGCAAGACCCATATTATGCGCTGCACGATGTACTGCCAACCACTCCTCGGCACTACACTTCTCAGGACATATCTTCTTTCGCAACTCGGCATCGAAAATCTCTGCTCCACCACCAGGAATACACTCCATGCCAGCCTCCTTCAGGCGACGCAAGCCCTCAACAATCGACACACCCTCGTGACGTATCATATAGAATATCTCCACCGCGGTGTATGCCTTGACAGTGACATGAGGGAGTACACCCTTAACGCGACGTATCATGGCACAATACATATCTAAGTCGTGCTTTGGATGCACACCTCCTACGATATGTACCTCCGTGATATCGGTATCTACCAACTCCTTAGCGCGTGCCTCAATCTCATCGAGCGTCATATACCACGCATCGGGATCATTCTCACGACGACGGAACGAGCAGAACTCGCAATTGAAGAGACATATATTTGTAGGCTCAAGATGGACATTGCGGTTATAGTACACAGTATCTCCACTTGCCTTGCGCTTACGTGCTGTAGCAAGCTCGCCAAGTAGCCACAATGGAGCCTCGCGCCATAATGTCAAAGCCGCCTCCGCAGAGATACGTTCACCACGACGAACGGCATCCGAAATTTCATTTATCGTAAGCATTTCTATTTTGGTGCTTTAATATAAACAAAGAGTGCAATAACCGCAAATATTATATTTGGAAGCCACACACCCAACCATGGTGGCATGCTACCGCCGAGTGCCACCTGCTCGAACACACGGCCAAGCATAATATATCCGAAACATAGCGTGATACCCAAGCCAATGTGCATACCCATACCTCCACGCACCTTACGCGATGCTATCGACACACCGATAAGGGTCAGGATAAATGTTGAAAAAGGATATGAAAAGCGTGTATGACGCTCCACCTCGATAAGGAATAGATCATCCGAGCCTTTCTCGCGCTGCTGAGCATAGAAATCGTTAAGCTCCTCCAAGGTAAGCGTCTTCACAAGTCCCTTAGTATCAACCAACTCACGAGCATCGAGGTTGATAAGAGTATCGAGGTTTCTAAACTGCTCATAACCGAGCGAACCATCCTCCGTACGTGTATAAATCACATATCGAGGTGCCGTCCATCGTCCCGACTCCTCGTCAAACGATGCACTTGCAGCATTCAACACCTCAACCATATTGGAACCCTCATAACGCTCAATAGCGAAGAATGGCACACGCTCCATATTCGGCGAATAGCCACGCACATACGCAAACGTACCCGGTTCAAGCTGTCGGTAGACATGCTGGTCATAATCAATGAGCTGATTACCCTTGAAGTATTGAGACTGAAATGCCACACTATCCTTCTGACCCTCAGGGATTATCCAAAGGCTAAGCGACAAGCTAAGCGTTGCAATAAAGCCAGCACCCAACATATATGGCCACATGAGACGACGGAAGCTCACACCGCCCGATAGTATCGCCACAATCTCGGTCTGCATAGCCATCTTCGAGGTGAAGAAGATTACCGAGATAAAGGTAAACAACGCACTAAACTGGTTGATGAAGTGAGGGATAAAGTTAAGATAATAGTCGAAGATGATGGCACGCCATGGCGCATGCAACTCTGTAAAGTCATCCACACGCTCTACATAGTCGAATACGACAAGAATAATGGTCATCATCATCAGACCAAAGATATATGTCATCAAGAACTTCTTGATTATATAGCGATCAAGCGTTCGATATCCAGGAATTGACGGTATTAACCTCACGTTTTTTACTCTTTTAATATCCTTATAATCTACGAGATAGCTTTACGACCATCTCCTCCTTCCATAGCTTAAAGTCACCAGCAATGATATGCTTGCGTGCCTCGCCAACAAGCCATAAGTAGAATGCCGTATTATGCAACGATGCAATCTGCGCCGCCAACATCTCCTTGCACACTACAAGATGGTGAAGATAAGCCTTGGTATACTGATGATCTACAAACGTAACACCATTTGGATCTATCGGCGTAAAGTCGTTCTCCCACTTCTTATTACGAATGTTTATCACACCCTCCGAAGTAAACAGCTGACCATTACGACCATTTCGCGTAGGCATCACACAGTCGAACATATCAACACCTCGATCTATAGCCTCAAGAATATTTACAGGCGTTCCTACACCCATCAAATAGCGTGGCTTATCCTCTGGAAGCACCGTATTACATACCTCAATCATAGAGTACATGACATCCGTAGGCTCACCAACAGCCAAGCCGCCAATAGCATAACCATCAGCATTGTACTGCAATACATTACGTGCTGCCTTCTCGCGCAAATCGGGATATCCTGCACCCTGCACAATTGGGAATAGAGCTTGATAATGTCCCCACTTTGGCTGAGTCTGATGGTAGCGGTTAAAGCAACGGTCAAGCCAACGCTCGGTAAGTGCCAACGACTTTTTAGCATAATCGTATGGAGCATCTCCTGGAGGACACTCATCGAATGCCATCATAATATCTGCACCAATGGTACGCTCCGTATCTATAACACTCTCAGGCGTAAAGATATGGCGTGAGCCATCGATATGCGACTGGAAATGACATCCATCCTCCTTAATCTTTCGACATGCAGCCAACGAAAAGACCTGAAAACCACCACTATCGGTCAACATAGGCTTATTCCACGATGAGAAACGGTGAACACCACCTGCCTGCTCAATAATATCCATACCAGGACGCAGATAGAGGTGATAGGTATTGGCAAGGATAATCTGTGCCTTAGCCTCCTGCTCCACATCACGATGGAATATACCCTTCATAGCTGCCGCAGTACCTACGGGCATAAATATTGGAGTCTCGATCGTACCGTGATCGGTCTCGATAGCTCCTGCGCGCGCCTTCGTTTGTGGCGCAGTATGTTGCAATGTAAACTTCATAAACATATATATAACGTACAAAGATAGGAAAAATAATTGAAATATTATCGCTTTATTAAAGTTCATAAATGTTATATATAATAAAAGTTATGACTACTATGTTTATTCCACTTTTTTTAGTATCTTTGTGCGATTATAGACTTATATAAAACGTGATACACTTTTTGAATAATATACTCGACTCTTACACATGGCAAGGGCTTGCATTACTTGCAGTCGTTTTGCTACTCTTTTTTGTGCAGCTATATTACTATGGCATAGCATATTACCGCATATATCGTTTCCGTCTTATGCGTCGCAGGAGGAAGGTTTTAGAGACCCCTCCGATATCTGTTATCGTTGCAGTACGTGGCGAGGATGAGAAATTCCTCACCGAGGAACTTCCTGCACTATTGCACCAAAAATATGGACACTTTGAGGTTGTTGTTGTCTATATAGGCAACGACGTGGAGTATTATGAGGAGTTGCAGAACATCCGCAACAACTACTCATACATGCGCCTTACAAAGATGAGCGGTAGCGGTCGCATCTATATCTCGACAAAGCAGGCACTCAACGTAGGTATCAAGTCGGCTCAGTACGACTCCCTACTATTCACCACAACTGGAGCTATGCCACGTTCTGATGAGTGGCTCGACTTTATGGCTAAGGGCTTTGAGCGCGGAGAGGTTATCGTTGGCTCTGCAGTGCCTCACTTCCAGGGCAATAGCATCAAGACATACATTATGCGTATGGTTGAGCTTCACCGCCTACGTAATGCCATATCACGCGGTGTCATAGACAAGCTATACTACGCGCCACGTAGCAACTATGGTTTCTCACGTCGACTCTACAACTCTACACGTGGTTATAACCACCTTGGAATAGACATTGGCGACAACGATCTCTACATACAGGATATCGTAACACCTCAAGCAACAGCAGTTGTACTATCGCCTCACTCTATCGTCGAGGAGGATCGTCCTGAGGGTTGGAGCGAATGGTTGGAGCATATACGCTATTATGACTCAACACGCAAGGACTATCCACTTAATGTACGCACCTTCATCAGTCGCGAGCGCGGTAGCCGTATGCTATTCTTCCTCGCAACGATTGTTGCTATTGTAGTATTACCACTGGAGTTGAAGCTCGCTGCAATCATATTTGCGCTACTACGCTATGCCGTGGTTGTATGGTCATCGCAGCGTGTTGCACGCAAGTTGGGAGAGCGTAATATCGCCTTGAAATATTGGATATACGACCTCTCGGGTCCGATTATTGAGTGGATAATAAGCTCAAACGAGAGCCACAACACACCTAAGCTATGGAGATAGATGACTATATCGTAGCTTCGGATGCCCAACTTGTAGAGCTCGCCTCAGCGGGCGACCAGCAAGCCTTTGAGTATCTCTTCACTCGCTACCGCGATGCCCTAACACGCCTCTTCGAGCAACGCTTAGGAGATAGAGACATCGCAAGCGACCTGCTACAAGAGACCTTCATCAAGGTTTATATACACCTTGATAAATACTCAAAAGGTTACACCTTTGGACAGTGGATATATGCGATAGCGCGTAACACACTTGTCGACCATCTACGCCGAAGGATGGACGATATATCCATCGACGAGCGTTTTCGCTCACCCCAGGCAACAACACCAACTCCTGAGGAGTCGGTGATTATAAACCAGAGCCGCACACACTTTTATGCTGCGCTGGATGAGTTGTCCGAGGAGTATCGACAAGTTATCGAGATGCGTTTTTTAGAGGAGTATTCCTACGAGGAGATTGCCGAGAGATTGGGTAAGCCCCTCAATACGATAAAGACCCAGATACGTAGAGCACGCGCCGCAATATGTAAGATAATTCTTGAAAAAGAGTAACTATAATATGATGAATCACGAACTTATAAAGAGATACTTTCCTGAAATTACAGAGCATCAGGAGGAGCAGTTTAAGGCTCTTGGTGCGTTGTATGAGGAGTGGAATACTCGCATTAATGTTGTTTCACGCAAAGACATGGAGCATCTCTATACTCGTCACATACTACACTCCCTGGCTATTGCTAAGGTGTGTCAGTTCGAGGCAGGAGCTAAGGTCATTGATATTGGTTGTGGAGGTGGTTTTCCCTCTGTACCTTTGGCTATTCTTTTCCCAGAGGTTGAGTTCGTAGGTGTCGACTCTATCGGCAAGAAGATACGTGTTGTCGAGGGTGTTAAAGAGGGTGCAAACATCAGCAATCTCCGCGCAATGAACTGTCGCGCAGAGAGTGTAGGCGAAAAATTCGACTATGTAGTATCGCGTGCCGTTACCGAAATGGCACGATTTATGCCTTGGGCATGGCCGTTGCTACGTAAAGGCGAGCGAGGCTCACTTGCCAATGGTATTCTCTACCTTAAGGGTGGTGATTTAGCCGAGGAGCTTGCTGCAACACGTCGCGTATGGGATATATATGACATACGCACGATGTTTGATGATGAATTTTTTGAGACTAAGAAGGTGGTATACACGCCATATAAATAGTTATGCAATATAGAGCTACAACACATACCGAGCGCGAAGCTCTCGCACTTCGAGGCTGCTATGCCGAGGAGTGGGACAGTGTGTTGGTAAGCACCGACTTCGAGGTGACACAACTACGTAACGTGCGCTTCGAGGGCAATATAACCATCGGTTCGAAGAGCCGTATTTACGACTCTACAATATCGAACTACGCCATAGGCGACAGCTGCCTTATTGACGATGTGCTACGTATGGAGTGTCGTCAATCTACGACCTTCGGCGAGGGCGTCAAGGTTGCTGCGGTGAATGAAAACGGGGGACGTAGTGCTATCATCTTTCGAGAGCTGACAGCGCAGTTAGCCTACCTAATGACCATGATGCGCAACCGTCCCGCAATGGTACAGAGCTTAGAGAGGCTCATCGCAGAACATACCGAGCGTAACCGTTCAACGATAGGTCGTGTGGGAGATGGCAGTAGCATCGTAGGTGCGCGATTTATCCGCGAAGTGGCTATCGAGGATGGCTGCACGATTGAGGGTACGTCGCATCTTGAGAATGGCACAGTAGGCAAAGGCGCATATATAGGCATAGATGTTCGCGCACGCGACTTTATCATAAATAATAATGCACGTGTAGATGGTGCTTCGAGTATCGAGCGTTGCTTTGTTGGAGAAAATAGTGTGGTGAGTAATGGTTTTACCGCTATAGATACATTGATGTTTGCCAACTGCCACTTCGAGAATGGCGAGGCAGCATCGGTATTTGCGGGTCCATTTACAGTATCTCACCATAAGTCATCGTTGCTTATTGCGGGTATCTTCTCGTTCTTTAATGCAGGTAGTGGCACCAACCAGTCAAACCACCTCTTTAAGAGTGGTGCGGTGCATCAGTCTGTGCATCAGCGAGGTACTAAGTTTGGAAGTAGTGCCTACGTGATGTCTCCAGCTATCGAGGGACCATATACCGTTGTGCTTGGTCGTCACACACGCCATCACGACACTCAGGATATGCCCTACTCCTACCTTATTGAGGAGGATGGCAAGTCGATGCTTATGCCAGCACTATCGCTAAAGAGCTATGGTACGATACGCGATATCGAGAAGTGGAAGAGCAGAGATAAGCGCACACTAAAGCGTGACAATATATGTTTTGAGGAGTTTAATCCGTTTATTTTAAGCAAGATGCTTCGCGGTGTAGACATCCTCACACGTCTCCGCGAGGATGATCCTGAGGCTAAGAGCTATAACTACAACCGTACCACGATACGTGCGTCGATGCTTGCACGTGGCATAAAGCTATACAACAGTGCTATTGCCGCATCGTTAGGAGCACTTCTCGAAGGTGGCAACTACAAGAGTAACAGCTACGATGGCACGGAGTGGATAGATCTCGCAGGTCAATACATCACACTTGGCGAGGTTGAACGCATAATAAGTGATATTACTTTGGGCAATATGTCTCTTGAGGAGATAAAGGTGGAGCTCGACAGATTAATGAGCAAATATAGCGACATGGCTGCGGCATACGCCTACACCCTACTAACGCAACTCACTGGCAACCAACCCGATGATGCTGAGGTAGAGGCAATCATAGCCTCATCGCGCAATATTCTAAATAATATGCGCATGGTGACTGAGGCTGACCGCCAACGAGATACAGGTCTCGATATGATGGTAGGCTACGGCTACGACTATCGCGATGAGGAGGAACAGACGGCAGACTTCAGAAACACACGATAAAACAAAGATAGACAACATATACAACTTAACTAAAACTAAAAAATTATGGAGAAAGTAAGAGTTCTTATTATTGGTAGCGGTCCTGCAGGTTTCACTGCTGCTATCTACACTTCACGTGCTAACCTCTCACCAGTATTGTATGAGGGTATCGAGCCAGGTGGTCAGCTTACAACAACTACCGAGATTGAGAATTTCCCAGGTTACCCAGAGGGTATCACAGGTACTCTCATGATGGAGGACTTGCGTAAGCAGGCATTGCGCTTTGGTGCAGACGTACGTCGTGGTATCATCACCGACATCGACCTTTCACAGCGTCCATTCAAGGCTACTGTAGATCACGAGCATCAGATTGAGGCTGACGCAGTTATCGTATGTACAGGTGCATCAGCTAAGTACCTCGGCTTGGAGTCTGAGGCTAAGTATCGTGGTATGGGTGTTAGCGCATGTGCTACTTGCGACGGTTTCTTCTACCGTAAGCAGGATGTTGCCGTTGTTGGTGGCGGTGATACAGCATGTGAGGAGGCTACATACCTTGCATCAATCTGCAAGAAGGTTTACCTTATCGTACGTAAGAACTACCTCCGCGCATCTAAGGCTATGCAGGAGCGTGTGTTCAACACTCCAAACATCGAGGTTCTCTTCGAGCACAACACAGCTGAGGTTCTCGGCGACGAGGATGGCGTAACAGGTGTTCGCGTAGTAAGCACTTCTGGTGAGGAGCGCGTACTCGATATCATGGGCTTCTTCCTCGCTATTGGTCACCACCCAAATGTAGAGGTATTGAAGGGTCAGTTGGAGCTTGACGAGCAGGGCTACATCAAGGTTGTTCCAGGTACATCAAAGACATCTGTAGAGGGTGTATTTGCTGCTGGTGACGTTAAGGATCCACACTACCGTCAGGCTATCACTGCTGCAGGTTCAGGCTGTATCGCAGCCCTCGACTGCGAGCGTTGGTTGCTTGCTCAGTAATCCAACCCGTGTAGATGTCGTTCAGCGTAACGATACTTGGCAACTCATCGGCAAAGCCTACACCGAAGGCACACCCCTCGGCACAGGTAGTAAATCTCAACGAACAGTACTACCTTGTGGATGCTGGTGAGGGAGTCCAACAACAGCTCATAAGGCGTGGCATAAATCCGCTACGCCTTAGAGCTGTTTTTATTTCGCATCTTCATGGCGACCACTGCTTCGGTCTGTTTCCCCTTATCGCCACACTCGGTCTTGAGGGAAAACGCACGCCATTAGATATATATGCTCCTGCCCCTATGGGCGAAATCCTTGATTATCATCGCAAATACTTTTGGGATGACCTACCATACGAGGTTAAGTGGCACGAGGTGCGCACTACGGAGCACTATATCGTAATGGAGAATAACACTCTTGAAGTGTGGGCAGTGCCACTCAGACATAGAGTGCCTACGGCAGGCTACCTCTTCAAGGAAAAGGAGCCAGGGCTTAATGTCGACAAATTTAAGATTGAGCGATATGGACTATCTATTGCACAGATCGTTGCAGCAAAGCGCGGTGAGGATATCACTCTCGATAACGGAGAGGTTATCCCCAATAGCATGCTGACGTATAAGCCATATAACGCTCGTTCCTACGCCTACCTGTCGGACACAAACTATTCGGCAAAGGCTGCGGAGAGGGTGCATGGCGTAGACCTTCTCTACCACGAGACTACATACTCCGACAAGGAGGCACAGTGGGCAAAGGGCAGAGGTCACTCCACGACATTGCAAGCAGCGCGTGTTGCACAACTTGCAGAGGCTAAACGCCTAATAATAGGACACTTCTCATCACGATATAAGGATCATAACGCCCTTGCAGAGGAGTGTCGCACAATATTCCCAAATACGGATATCGCCATCGAAGGCGAGATATTTTATATTGAGGAGCAACGATGATAAAGGCTGAGATTCAACAACTTCGTGCGCTAAAAGATAAGCGCGCACGCGACGAGGAGAGAGTATTTATTGCCGAGGGAGAGAAAATTGTTGGCGAGATTCTCAACTCACACTTTGTGGTACGTAAGGTATATAGCACCGATGAGAAGCTTCGCGGTGCAAACATCGAACATGTCACAAAGCAGGAGATGGAGCGCATCTCGCAGCTCACAACCCCCACCTCTACACTCGCCGTTGTTGAACAACCACGCAACACACTCTCTACATCAAAGCTCAAAGGCAAGCTTAGCTTGGCTCTCGACGGAGTACAAAATCCAGGGAATTTAGGCACAATCGTTCGTCTTGCCGATTGGTTTGGCGTGGAGGATATCATCTGTTCGAAGGAGTGCGCCGACTGCTATAATCCAAAGGTTGTGCAGGCGACGATGGGTGCTATACTCCGTGTGCGTATACACTATGTTGATGACTTGGTAAAGGTGCTTGAAGAGGCTAAGACGATGGACATGAATATCTACGGCACTTTGCTCGATGGCAAGAATATCTACAATGATGATAGCCTCTCGCAGAGTGGCATTATCGTTATGGGCAACGAGGGACGTGGTATTAGCGAAGAGTGCCGCAATACGTTGACACATAAGCTGCTTATACCACCCTACCCAGCAGACTGCCCTACATCGGAGTCGCTGAATGTTGCAATGGCAACGGGCATTATCCTCTCGGAATTCCGACGCCGAGGATAACATCGAGTGGAGACCTGCGGGTCTCTTTTTTTTTGCGGTGTTATGTAGGGAGTTATGGGTAGTTATAGGGAAATATAGGGAGTAATAGTAAACTTTCTCGTTAGAGTAGTACAGTAGTGTTGATGAGAGAAGAAGAGATTTGTTGTCAAAAATCGTGAGATGTGGTATATCACAAAAATATCCCACTTGGGATAGTACAAAACGTACAGCCCAAGTGGGATAGATTTTTTGTGATATGCCGCAGATTGCGGTTTTTCACAACAAAGGTATTAGATGATACCCTGCTCAAGCATAGCCTGTGCAACCTTCATGAAGCCGGCGATGTTAGCACCCTTCACGTAGTTTACAGTACCGTCAGCCTGTGTACCGAACTTAACGCAAGCCTCGTGGATAGACTTCATAATGAAGTGAAGCTTCTCGTCAACCTCCTCACCTGCCCAAGAGATGTGCATACAGTTCTGAGTCATCTCAAGACCTGAAGTTGCTACACCACCTGCGTTAACTGCCTTACCTGGAGCGAAGAGAATACCTGCATCCTGGAATGCCTTGATA
>JAGBUS010000023.1 GCA_017630735.1 Alistipes sp.
TCTACAACTCCTGCGACAGAGGCAAAGTGGGCAAAGGATGTAGCAGATTCATATTTATACTGGGTTGTTGACGTGGATAATATGCTGGCTAATAAATTCATCAACTCATGCAATAATATCATTATCGAAGAGTTAGACTACGAGTACCGAGAAATGTATAACCGCCTTACCCAGTCTCTGAGCTACATATACTATGTTAGCCATGAGCCTATGCACAACGAAACAGTCTTGGTATTCGACGACAACACAACCAACTCATTGCAACAAATCACCGACATTATTATGCCTGTGGTTATTAGCGAGATAAACAAGGATATCTTCTAAGAATATTTAAGTGTGAATAAGATTCAACTACATAATGTCGTACCGGAGATTTTCGCCCAGCGCGAGGATATCCGCTCTGACGTATGGCACAACGACTTCTGCTTCGAGCAGGGCAAAAGCTACCTGATAAAGGCAGCCTCAGGTACAGGAAAATCATCTCTTTGTAGCTACCTCTATGGTCAGCGTGGCGACTACCGTGGTGTGATTAGTTTTGATGGCGAAGATATCGCTACATACAACACTAACCGCTGGTGCGAGATTCGCCAAAAGCATATTAGTGTTTTATTCCAAGACCTCAAACTTTTTGGCGAGCTAACCGCACTGGAGAATATTGAGATTAAGAATAATATAACACACCATAAGTCATTAAAGGATATCGAATTACTCTTCGAAGAGTTAGGCATAAGCGACAAGATTCACTCGCGCATCGACCGTATGTCATTTGGTCAGCAACAGCGCGTGGCATTCATTCGCTCTCTATGTCAACCTCACGATTTCATCCTCCTCGACGAGCCAATATCGCACCTTGATGACCACAATAGCGACGTTATGCGCGATATACTACTTCGTGAAGTTCGCAGTAGCGGAGCATCAATCATTGCCACCTCTATTGGTAAACACATGAACATAGACTACGACGTATGCCTAAATCTTTAACCCTTATCTGGCAGCTTCTAAGGAAGCATATCAGCATATTTGAGTTGGCGATATTCTTCATCGCCAATCTTATAGGTATGACCGTAATACTCTCTGGAGTACAGATATATAGCGACCTTAAACCAATTCTTACGGGCGAGAACTCGCTTATAGGTAACGACTACATAGTTATCACCCACGCTGTTGAGCGCGTAGGTATTAACACCGAAGTCTTTAGCAAGGAGGATATCGAAGCTCTACGTCAGCTGGAGCCAGTCAATAACGTTGGTAGCTTCTCGGCTTCTAAGTTTGAGGTTGACGGTAGCATCATGTTCAATGGTCGCCGACTATCTACAATGCTCTTCTTCGAGAGTGTTCCAGATGAGTTTATTGACGTGGAGACAAGGAGTTGGGGCTATAATAGTGGAGATACAACCATCCCTATAATTCTACCTCGCAACTACCTCAATCTCTATAATTTTGGCTTTAGCAGCACACAAAATCTACCACAGATTACCGAAGATATCATTAAGAGCGTATCGCTCGGCTTACGTCTTTCGGGCAATGGAATTACGGATGACTACACAGGTCGAATTGTTGGTTTTTCGGATAGAATAAATACTATTCTTGTGCCTAACGATTTCCTATCGTGGGCGAACAAACGTTATGCAGACATCAACGACCAAGATCCCACTCGTCTTATCCTTGAGGTTAGCAACCCAAGCGAGCCTGAGTTAATCACATTCTTCGAGGAGAATAACTACGAAATAGAAAATAAGCCTTCCGAGAGTAGCAAGGCACTCTTTATACTTAAAGTATGCGTTGCTATAATCATAGCTATTGGCGTAATATTCTGCATATTATCTATCATAATTCTCACACTAAGCATCTATCTTCTTTTGCAGAAGAACGTTAATAAGCTAGAAAACTTGGTGCTTATTGGCTACACCCCTCGCAGAGTAGCTACACCATACAAAGTGATGACCCTTGTGCTCAATCTATCAATCCTCGCTATTAGCCTTGTATTGATATACATTGCCAAGGAGCATTATATGACCTATCTTTCGGAGATAGCAGGTCGCACACTTACATCATCCCCTACTACTGCAATCTTGACAGGCATAATATTTACAACCATTATTATTGCATTCAACTTCTTTATTATCAACCGCAAAATAAGAGAAATATCACGCAAACGATGATACGCAAGGCAGAACATAAGGATATCGAAGCAATAATGGAGATTGTCCACGAGGCACAACTATCGCTAAGAGAGTTAGGCATCGACCAGTGGCAAGATGGCTACCCCTCCGACTATATTATATCTGAAGATATCGACAATGGTGTAGGATACCTACTTATCAACGACAACAATAATATAGTTGGTTATGCAGCAATTGTACTAAGTGGCGAGGAGACCTACTCACAACTTGCCCCCAGCGCATGGCACACTCCAGAGGAGTATGTTGTAGTACATCGTCTATGTGTGTCAACCTCTAAGTGTCGCTGTGGTGCTGCAACACGACTAATGAGATATGCGGCAGATGTAGCTCGCGACAATGGCATCTATAGCTTTAGAATTGACACACATCGTGGCAATATCCGAATGTTATCGATGCTCTCAAAGTTTGATTTTTCATACTGCGGTATAATATACTACACCAGTGGCGAACGTCTTGCATACGACCTCGACCTTCACAGCAGTAAAATACTATAAAACAGAAATATATGGCAAGTTACCTACAGGTAGAAAACATATCTAAATCATACGGAGATAGAACTCTTTTCGAGAATATTAGTTTCAACATCAACGAGGGAGACAAGATTGCACTTGTAGCACCTAACGGCACAGGCAAATCATCCCTATTGAAGATTTTGGCTGGCGTGGAGCACTCCGACAGAGGTGGCGAAGTGAAGTTTATGAAGGATATTCGCGTTGCCTTCCTCGACCAGGATATGACCTTCGACCCTAAGCACACTATATTCGACGAGGTATACTCTCGTATGGGCAACATATCTCCAGAACTTCGAGAATATGAAGATGCTATAAACAGTGGCGATAGCAAGCGTTTGGAGCGTGCCATAGCCGCCATGGATGTTTCAGGGGGCTGGAGCATAGAGCAAAACATTCGCCAAGTATTGACTTCGTTGAAGTTGGAACGTTTAGACCAACCTATGGGTGAGTTATCAGGAGGTGAGGCTAAGCGTGTGGCAATTGCCTGCATGATGCTTCAAGAGGCAGAGTTTATAGTAATGGACGAGCCGACCAACCACCTCGACATTGACATCATCGAGTACTTGGAAAATTATTTGCAACGCTCACGTTGTACACTACTGATGGTTACTCACGACCGCTACTTCCTTGACCGCGTATGTAATACGATTATGGAGATAGACCGCGGAAATTTGTACACCTACCGTGGCAACTACACCCAGTATCTTGAGAAACGCGAGGAGCGTTATGCCAATATGCAGGCAGATATCGACAAGTCGCGCAACCTGCTACGTCGCGAACTTGAATGGATACGTAGCACGCCACAGGCACGAACAGGCAAAGCACGTTATCGTATCAATGCCTTCTACGATCTTAAGGACCGTGCTTCAGTTAGTCTACAGACAGGCACCATAGAGATTGATGTTGCCACATCGCGCCTCGGCAGGAAGATTATCGACTGTATGGATGTAAATCTTTCGTTCGAGGGAAGAAAGATGCTCGACAACTTCTCATATAAGTTTACACGCGGTGAGCGCGTAGGTATTGTAGGACGCAATGGTGTGGGTAAGACGACATTCCTCAATCTTATTTCTGGCAAGATATCGCCAGACTCAGGCATCATCGAGCAGGGCGAGACTCTACGCATCGGCTACTACTCTCAGCGAGGCATTAACTTCAAGCCAGGACAAACCGTATTGGAGTGCGTACAGGAAATTGCCGACGTTGTAAAGGCATCGGATGGTCATGCTGTATCGGCTACCACATATCTCAATCGTTTTCTGTTCCCTCACGACACCTTTACTAAACGTGTGGATATACTAAGTGGTGGCGAGAAGCGCAGATTGTACCTCCTCATGGTGCTCATGCAGAATCCAAATATGCTTATCCTTGATGAGCCGACCAACGACCTCGATATTATGACTCTGAATGTCTTGGAGGAGTATCTTCAGGAGTTTAAGGGCTCGCTCATCATAGTTTCCCACGACCGTTACTTCCTTGACAAATGTGTCGACCACCTCTTTCTCTTCGAGGGTAATGGACGCATAAAGGATTTCGTGGGTCAGTATAGTGAGTATCGCGAATATATAAAGGAGAAGGAGGCAATGGAGCGTAGTGCAGAGCGTAACGCCACCACAACATCCAAGCCTCAGCAGCAACGTAGCCACGACACCTCGAAGCGTAAGCTTTCGTACAAAGAGCAGCGCGAGTTAGAGCAGATAGAGCAAGAGTTGCAGAGTCTTGGTGAGGAACGCTCACAGCTCGAAACAGAGATTTCATCAGGCACACTCCCCTACGACCGTCTTGCCGAGGTATCGAAACGTATCGAGGAGATTATTGCCATTATCGACGAGAAGGAGATGCGATGGCTTGAATTGAACGAGTAAATAAAAATCCGTTGCAGCATGCTCTGCAACGGATTTTCTTTATTTATCGGCGCAACCATTAGAAATACTCCGACTCTCCCTCTTCATCAATCCAAGGCACAGTTTTCATATCCTCAGTAGTCATAGCCGCTACCTGCTCGTCGGTAAGTAGCGCAGCCTCACCATTCTCAAACTCAATGTCATAGAAGTTGCTAATAGTAAGCTGATATGTAGCATAGTCGTTTGCATTACCTGCATAGTCCGACTTCTGAGCATAGATACCATAGATAGCCGTGATGGTTGCCTTCTCACCATCCTTACATACGTTCTGACGTGCGAAACGTGAATAGCCACTTGAGCGCAAAGCATAAACACCATTCTCAGAACAAACAGTAGCCGATGGATTGTAGGTAAATAGCACCGAACCATAGAGGCTACGACCTGTGATCTCCTCCTTAAATGCCCAGTGATACCAAGCCTTTGATACTGTAGGTCGTGGATCAGTATACAACCAGCTTGGGTAGATGTTATCAAACGAACCGCTCTTGAGTGCGGGGTTCGTAACACCATCCTGATTTGCAACACCTGCATAGTGACACTCCAAGCCCTCGAAGCGCATCAAGCGACCGAACATCATCTCACGCTGCGACATCTGGAATGTTTCGCCATCGATATTCTCAAGTGAAATCTTCGTAGGGTTGAATACCTCTACATAATTTTCAGGCGTTACGGTGATGATATCCACCGATGCAGGGTTAGCCTTCCAATCAACATAGCTACCAACGTTAAGTGCGTCCATCTCACCTGGGAAGACATGGCGGTCGATAACCTCCTGAAGTTCAAGATTCGAGTTTGCATAATACTTATGCTCACCCGCCTTATTCCACGACTCCGATGGTGCACCACCAAGCGACAACATCATACGATAGTTACCCAAGTAGAGACCTGTAAGACGAACATAGACCCATGAGCCATACTTATATCGTACACCCACGTTGTTATTCAACTTAAGCTCAATACCTGTAGTCTCATCCTGAATATATAGCGACTTATAGACATTACCCTGGTCGTCATTCGATGTAACCTTACCCTTGATATATACATCCTGACCAACAAAGATATCCTCGCCAATGAGCTTATACTTTGTATTGTTCCAACCGCTATTAACACCCGTATTGCTAATCTCACCAAAGGCATACTTAAGCTCGGCAATAGAGATACGCACTGCCTCAGGGAACTGCTCCTCGAAAGAGGCATCAGTATATATCTCACGAGGTGCTACATCGTTAAATTTTTCGTAACAGCTAACTGCAGATATCGCAACAGCAATCAGCAAAAACAACTTCTTCAATTTCATAATATTCATCATTTTAGCTGTTAGAATCTAAAGTAAACATTAAGATAATAGTTCAAACCATTCATATAGAAGTACTTCGAATCGAAGCGCGAATATGTAGTAGGTATCTTCTCAATCTGAATAGTACCCTCATTATCTGGGAATAGGATAGGATCAGAGAGCTTATTAAGACGCATCTGCTCATAACCGCCTGTACGGATAGTCTGGTTGTTAAGGATGTTGTTTACCTGAAGGCTAAAGCCGAGGGTATACTTATAAGCTATACGCCAGTTCTTACCAATGCTTGCACTGAGTGTATAGGCATTACCCAACTCCTCCTGCTGGCGGATGCCATCAATAATCTCCACAACGTATGCCTTCTGACGACCCGACTCAAGATTATTCCAGTCGTAGATACGCTTAATCTCATTCTCCAAGTACTGTGTACGGTACATAGGGTTCATTGAGAGATACAAGCGATCGTAGTAGTTGAAGTCAAGAGATGCAAACCAGTTGTTAGGGCCACGGAAGTTAAGACCCACATTGATAGCTGTCTGAGGAGTACTCTCAACCTTCATACCCTTCCATTTCACAACGCTATTAACAACATCTGTTGCAGAGTTATCAATCATCTGTGTGAATTTAGGATCTGAAGTATAGATGTAATCACCAAGGCTTACAGCACCCTGCAATGACAATCCCCAAGCGATAGGAATGCTATAACCCACCTCAATACCCATATAACGCTTGTCGATACCCGACATTGCGAAGTTGGTGAATGAACTCTGAGTATCGTCGTAGAAGGAGATAACCTTCGACTGATCCTTCATCTGGGTGTAGTATGCCGATACACGCGCACGAATCCAAGGGGTGCGGAGGTTATATGTTACATCAACACCATAAATCTTCTCTGCATCCAAACCTGGAGTAATCTGGTTACGTGTACGCGCCGATACAAAGGCATTGTTAAACATAGGAGCGTTCTGCATAGCCGTTGCATTCACCTCCAAAGAGTGCGCACCAGAGAACTGGTAAGCGAGATTTACCTTAGCCTTATATGTAAAGCTATTAATCTTGTCTGAATTACCAAGCGATGTCTTACCGCGGTCATCACCTGCATTAGCATTCTGGAATAGACCCTTCTCCCAAAGACCCTCACGCCAGATTGATGATAAACCAGCCTCAGCACCAATATTTGCCGAGAAGCCACCAGCTGTCAACTCATACATAGCCCACAACTGACCCTGACGCACATGAGCATAGTAGTCATAGCCATACTTATCGCCCTCCTTAGCAGCCTGCGCATGACCATGCTCACGATAGTAAGCCATATTATTCTGATAAGTCTCCACGTTGTTACCGAAATCGCGCTCCGCAAACTTATCTACGTCCAACCAGTAGTCACCACCGAGCAAATCCTTAACCTCGCTATAGTACTCTGTACGGTTTACACGCGCACGCAAGCCCACAGTAACCTTCGAGCCACCACGGAACACATGACCAAGCTGTGCTGCAAAGTTATAGTCGAGCTGGTCGGTATGACGCTCCTCAATCATTGCAACTGAGCGATGACCCTCACCATAAATAGTATTCTGGTCACCCATCTTGTTATCCTGGATAAGACCATCGAAATCGATATATCCATCCCAGTTCTGAGTATACTCGATATACTTCATCTTATCGGTCTCAAGGTCAACCTCCGAGAAAGGAAGTGTCATATCGTTAGCCTCAGCAAAGTTGTTAAGCATCATACGACGCTCCAAGCGGTCGCCATAGTATGATGGTAATCGGCGGTAGTAGTCAGGACGTGGATCCTCACCCTTATACCAAGTAAGAGCCGAGTAGCCATTATAACCAAAACGTAGAGATGTTGCAACCGAGAGGTTAGTATTCTCAGAGATCTGCCAGTTGTAGTTCAACATCGCGATAGGCTCGTGCATACGACGTACACGCGAGTTACGCTCCTTACCATCCTGAAGACCTACGTTAGGGTTGTAGTAGTTATCACCCCAAAGGTCATAAGCCTCCTGTGTTGATGCCTGCTGTGCACCACGTGTTGTAGGCGCACCGAGGATTGTTGCCGAGAGGCGATGACTCGAATTAAACACCTTCTCAGCAGAAGCGAAGTAACCATAAGCGTTGTAGTATACGCCATTTACGTAGCCAGCACCACCCTGACGTGTTGATACTGAGAAGCCATACGACCAGCCATTATCCAACTGACCTGAAGCATAGCTCAACATTACACGGAAACGGTAGAGCTGTGTAGAGTTAACAACACTTGAGCGGAAGCCCTTACGGAGCTGCGACGCACGAGCGTTGATGTTTGTTGTACCAGCAACACCACCCAAGCCATAATCCGACATTGTCAAGCCAGAGGTTGTCTCCTGATTACGTGTAGCATCGTTCAAACCGCTCCACAACGACCATGGACCATAGCTTGTAAGTGCATCGTTGAAACGAATACCGTTGAGGTATACATCCTGATACTGCGAGTCGTAGCCACGAACATTGAAACGCATCTCCGAGAAGCGATACGAAGCGATGTTGTTGAACAAATCCTTCGATGCTGACAATGTTCCAGGCAATGACTGAGAGTCGCCTGCCGACTCAACATCTGTATCAAGCTCCGAGAATGCCGAGGCATCGACAGTCATCAATGTGGCTGGCACCATAACAACCTGCTGCATATCGTGAACAAGTTGCTTAACGCGTACCATAACCTCCAAATCCTCAAACTCCACGGCCTCGAAACGAAGCATATACTCACCAGGAGTAAGACCCTCGACAAGGAACTCACCATTTTGGTTAGTAGTGGTGTTTACGGCAACATCATTTACAAAGATTGCCACACCCGCAATAGGCTCGCGATCATCACGTGAAACTACCACACCTTTCATACCTCCAGACTGTGCATAAGCACTAATCGCCAAGGTAATAGAAAAGATTGTTAATAAAAATTTCCTCATAATATTTAGTTTGTATTTTACTTACCAATGTAAATATATACTGGGAAGTGGTCGCTAAAACCATTCTGGAAGTTGTTGCTCACAAACGTACGCAATGGATATCCCTTATACTGACCCTCCTGCTGCAGCATATATGGGCGAGTGAAGATATTACCATAGAACTTCTTACCCTTGATGATGCGCAACTTACCCTCCTCGGCATTTACAAGATTCTCTGTAACGCAAATATTATCGAAGAGGTTCCACATATCCTGATATGCCAATGTTCCGAGACCCGCACGCAACATCTGGAAGTAAGGATTGAAGAAATCACCCTTCTCAAGCTCCTTAACTTTACCCTTTGCACCCATAGTCTTAACAAGGCTTGCGTCTGTAGCATCATCATTGAAGTCACCCATAACAACAACCTTCGTAGCAGGATTCTCCTTGAGGAGCGAATCCTTAATCTCGCGAATCTGCGTAGCACAAGCATCACGCTTAAACTGTGATGCCTCCTTACCACCAAGACGTGATGGCCAGTGCGAAACAAGGAAGTAGAATGGCTCACCCTCGATAGTTCCCCACATCACCACCAAGTCACGTGTACGGAAGTTTGGCAACTCAGGAACATTGAGCTTGATATTATCCGAACCCTCAAGCTTGAAGACATCGGCACGATACAAGAACGCAACATCCACACCACGAGCATCAGGCGAATCGAAGTGACAGATACGGTAGTTCGCGCCCTTTAACTTTGGCTGTGAAATCAAATCCTCCAATACTGTACGATTCTCAATCTCCGACACGCCGATTACCACAGGGTAATCCTTGTTGATGGCAGCGATATCAAACAAGACACGCTCCATATTCGAGAGTTTCTTCTGATACTTAATCTCGTTCCACTGCTTTGCGCCCTCAGGAGTAAACTCCTCGTCGTGAGTCTCAGGGTCGTCATAGATGTCGAACAAGTTTTCCAAGTTGTAGAACACAACCTTATATGGCTTCTCCTGCGCCCATACTGTAGCAACAGCAAGCATAGCCACACACAATAATAAAACTTTTCTTTTCATCACTTTATAGTATTTATTTATATTTTGCTTTAGTTAACACCCCACTCCGATGGTATTGCGGTAGTCTTCACCTCCTGCTCAATGGCATCATCAAGCATAGGGAAGAAGGTAAAGCCTGTCATAGCCTCCAGTTCCGCTACTGAAATACAATCCGATGCTGTGATGTTGGTATCCTCGCCAGTGTTTGCGTGCTTCATCCAAAAGACTATAGCACGCACCTGCGAAGCATCGTCTATCTCATTGATACGTTTGCCAGTGTTACCCTTCTTGGTACGTAGCAATGCCTTATAATAATAGGTAGGTGTTGGACAGTTGTTACCCGACTTATCGGTAGTTTTATTTGCTATCGACGAGTCGTGCTCACCCTCAAAGTATGCTCCGGTTACCACGTAGAGCGTATCCGAACAAATCATATTACGCACTCTACTCTCTAAGTTGCCCCACTTCTTCTGATTGAAGTTTGCCTGCTGAGGTGTCATATTCGTAGCATAAAATGTCTGGTCCATCATCTGCTGCGAACACTTACGGTCTGCCGCAGGAATCTGATGACCTCTGTCATACCAACCATTATATGAGCCACGACCGAGGTTTGCCTGAAGCTCATCATCAACCTTTGGGTCATAACCAAACGAACTATTATTACGATTACCGCTACCCGATGTATAAGCCTTATGCAACGGATAAGCTACCCACAACGATGCACGCACCTTAGGATCGAAGCAGTAGGTATAGTTTCGTGCGTTGCTCTTCGAGCCGAGTTCACCAAGGTGATAGTTGTAGATATAGTTATTCTCCTCCTTGCATATTGGCAACTCAGCCCAATCGCGCACAAAGGCTATAGAACTATCGTAACTCTCCTGTGTAAAAGATAACGAGAATGCCTCGCCACCCAAAACGACATCTACGTTGGCGACACGGTTCTCTCCCGATGGATTTTTCGAGAAGTAGACGTAGACAACCTTTGTTTCCACATCCATCTGACCCTCGACGTATGTCTCCTTATTTGAGAACGTTGCCCAATCGCCATCCGACGTAATTGATATATTATAAGATGTACCCTGTTGTGCTCTTAACACCACAGCGCAATTCTTATTATCACCCTTTACAACATCTGTTTTAAGATAAGCACTGCTCTTAACAACCTCTTCAACAACATCCTCACATCCACACAAGAGTGCTGCAACAACACAGCACATCGCAACGAATATTTTATTTACCACTTTCAGCATATATCTTTTGTTTATTTTCGTACTATATCCCTCGTCCACCTGGATGGGAGTACCCCACCCAGGTATCGACGAAAGATTTAATTAGAGATTAGTTCTGTGCAGTCCACATTACATCCCAGATAGCATAACGGTCCTTGTTACCATCGGTAGCAGATGGACAGTTATTTGTGAATACAATCTGGAAATCACCTGCTACATTTACCTCCTCTGTGAATGTATAAATCTCATACTTCGCAGCATTTGCATTCAACACATTGAATGACTTTACAACCTCACCATTCTGAACGATATCTACATCGAAGTCGAAACCGTTCTTATCTGAGAATGCCAAAGCGTAAGTAAATGTAAGTGTACCACAACCTGTTGTCAAAACTGGAGAAGTAATCTTACCAACAGCAGATGTCTTACCGTTCATTACCCAACCACGAACATTAGGATCTGAGCCATACAACTCAGGGATTACTGGGTTAGCGTTATTAGGACCACCCTTCTGAACAGCACAGTTCTGACCAACCCAACCAGCAGTTGATACACGCTCAATGTATGAAGCGTTAGCCTCCAAAGTGTTGAAGTCATCGCGACCAGCATAACCTGCAGGAGTCTCAGGCTCCTCACCACCACCTGGCTGCTCAGGCTCCTCGCCACCGTTATCACCCAAACGCTCGCCTGTCAAGCCAGCGAAGTCAGATGACTGGGCGAAGATAATCTGAATATTACCATTGTTGATAGATGAGATACCCTTGATAGTACCTGCGCCCTGAGCTACTGTCTCAGAGCCGTATGTAGCATACTTTGATGAGAAAACAACGAACGTATTGCCGTTAGCATCCTCCATATTGATTGATGTGTGAGCACCGCCCATCACCCAAGTCTTTGAGAGGTCTGACTCAGCAACCTGAACACCCTCCAAAGCGATGTACTGACCCTCGTACTTGTTAGCGAGGAAGTCTGCCATAGAAACAACCTTTGCCTCTACAGCATTACCTGTTGAAACCTCTGTAATCTTATCCCACGCTACACCGCTCACCTGTACAGCACCATTGTATGAGCCAAGAGTTGCAGATGTAAGGTCGATACGCACCTTAGTACCGAATGCGAAAGAGTGGTTTGCTGCAAGGTAGAACTGCAAAGCACCTGTAGCATCCTGAACATACATACCCTTCTTTGAAGTGAGGTTATTGAGATCCATATTTGAGATTACAACACCCTCGATAGTACCACCGATAGTGTTACCCTCGCCTACTGCCAATGCCTCGGCAATAGTCATTGTATCGCCAGGTGTTGGCTCTGGTTCTGGCTCTGGGTTTACAGGCTCATCGCCACCACCAGGAGTCTCAGTACCGATAGGCTCGTCAGTAAGCTTCATACCAAACACGATAGCACGACCACTCTTATCGTTAGCAGTAGCTGTGAATGAAGCATCTGTAGAGAACTCAATACGAGACGTTGCAGTCAAGCCCTCAAGCAAGATTGAGTAATGATCTGCCTCCTCTGCTGTAAGAGCAGTGTAAGGAGGGTTGCCTGTAGCACCTACGTGAGCGTTCAACTCGAATGAGATAGCCTGACCGCCATCAACACGCATATAGAGTATTGCTGACTTTCCCTTCCAAGCCACAGCATAGAAGTTCAAATACTTGTCGCCATCAACGCCTACAGCACCTGACTTAAAGTAACCAGACTTGCTACCAGTACCGAGTTTGAAACCTGTTACAGCCTCACCGCCGATTGTAGTATCCTTGTGACCGTATACTGAGTTTGCAGAATCATCCTCAGCGCATACAAACGCAGAGTCAGACTCATAGATGCCATCAGCAGGAACATTTGGCTGATCAGGATTCTCTGGCTGATCTGGCTCATCGCCACCACCAGGATTCTCAGTGCCATTAGCAAGGTCAATCTCCTGACCACCCTCACCAACGTTCAAAGTAACGTCATCAAGACGGTATGAGCTATCTACAGTTGCAGAGAACTTGATGTAGAGTGCAGCAGGAACCTCCTTCAATGTGAAGTTTGCAGTAGCTACATTCCAGCGACCCTCAGCAGTACCAGCGAATGTATAGTTGATTGAAGACCACTTCTCGCCATCAGCTGAGAGCGATACGATAAACTCCGATGGAGTGAACTTGCTACCATTATCCTGTGAATACTTCTCAGTACCGAATGTCAAAGTAAGGTTCTTCTGTGAAGACTCCAAAGCAAGATTCTGAATAGTAAAGTGATTCTCAACCTTACCGAAGAAGATGTTATTCAAACCTGAACCAGCATAGTCAGAGTAAGTACCATCCGAGTTAGAGTTGTTACGTACTGTAGTGTTGTGACCGTCGTATGATACGTTCTCGGCAGCAACACCCGCAGCATTCTTCATCTCTGGGAAGTCAGTCACATATGGCCAATAGTTACCATCCTTAACAGCAGCCTTACCATCGAAGTTTTCGAAGTAGAGAGCATCTGTTGTAGGAGGAGGTGTAGGCTCTGGCTCCTTGATGTTGTCGAGGTCGATAGTCTGACCACCGTTACCAACATAAAGCTTAAGGTCATCAAGACGATATACTGAAGCAACCTTAGCCTCGAACTTAATGTAGAGCTTCTCAACCTCAGCGTTCAAAGTGAAGTTTGCAGTAGCCACGTTCCAACGACCAGGCTCAGTACCAGCGTATGTGTACTCTACTGGTGCCCATGCAGTACCGTTCTTAGAGATATACATCAAGAACTCCTCTGGACGGAATGTGCTATCGCCATCCTGAGTATACTTCTCAGTACCAAAAGTAACCTTGAAGTTTACACCCTCCAATGGAGCGATGTCGTTGATCTGGAAGTAAGCACCACCACCGAAGAAGATGTTGTTAGAGCCCGAACCAGCATAGTCAGAGTAAGAGCTGTTAGATGTAGAGTTAGCACGTACAGATACACCAGAGCCGCTGTATGTTACATTTGCAGCAGCCTCACCCTCAGGGTTTGCAAACTCTGGAAACTGGTCGATATATGGCCAAGAAGAGCCTGAGCCATAGGTCTTAGTTGCCTCCTTACCGTCGAAGTTATCGCTATAGAGCAACTTCTCCTCTACAGTAACATTGCTATCACCAGACTGGTTTACTGTGAGCTTCTTAGTCTCCCAGTTACCATAATCCTTGTGAAGAGCGATAACCTTGATTGTTGCAGAACGCACAGCACCTGTATCGTTCATTGATACAGCAACAGTGATAACACCATCCTTATCACCATGCTCAGGGGTTACAGTCACCCAATCAGTATCGTTCTCAACCTTCCACTCAGCGTTGGCTGCAACGTCTACTGTCTGGCTACCCTCCTCCTGAGTAAAGTTCAATGTTGTTGTAGACAACGACACCGTAGGGTTGTCGACAACCTCATCGCCCTGCTCCTCGCACGCTACAAAGCCAAGAGCCGAGCCCAAGACCATTGCAACAGCAAAGATTAACTTAAAAAGTTTGTTTGCCATAAATTAAAATTTTAGTTAATAAATATTTAAGTGATGTTGTTTCATTCACCATTCCCCATATATCTCTTTAGAGATAATATGGGACTTGCAAAGTTATAACTTATTTTAGGAATATTAAAATTTTTTATTTAAAAATAACCACAATTACCGATTTTACTGCATGGTAAAAATTGTGAAGTTTTTTTAGTTGCAATTTTCAATACAAAATAGTATTTTTGCATGATATAACGATGACCACTATTATGGGTGTAGATAGAAATTTACGAAATATCGAGAGCGATAAGGAGTTTGAGGGACGCATACGACCACAACAATTGCAAAACTTTGCTGGTCAGGATAAAATCGTCGCTAACCTCAAGATATTTATCAAAGCAGCTCTCATGCGTGGCGACTCCCTCGACCACGTGCTTCTTCATGGACCTCCGGGATTGGGTAAGACCACCCTTGCAAATATCATTGCCAATGAGATGGGCGCACAGCTAAAGGTGACATCAGGTCCCGTATTGGACAAGCCTGGAGATTTGGCAGGTCTGCTTACCAACCTTAACCCTGGCGACGTACTCTTCATCGATGAGATACACCGCCTAAGCCCTATCGTCGAGGAGTATCTCTACTCGGCAATGGAGGACTACAAAATAGACATTGTGTTGGATAAGGGTCCTGCAGCTCGCTCCATACAGATTGAGTTAGCACCATTTACTCTTGTCGGTGCAACCACACGTAGCGGTCTGTTGACCTCGCCTCTTCGTGCTCGCTTCGGCATCACATGCCATCTTGAGTATTACGATGCACCCGTTTTGGCGGGTATCGTTAAGCGTTCTGCTTCGATTCTTGACATATCAATCGACGATGACGCAGCACTGGAGATTGCCCTACGCTCGCGTGGTACGCCACGTATTGCCAACGCTCTGTTGCGCCGTGTTCGTGATTTTGCAATGGTTGAGGGTGAGGGACATATCGACGTGAGTATCACACGCATAGCACTTACTGCATTGAATATCGACGCCCGTGGTCTTGACCAGATGGACAATAAGATTTTGGCTACGATTATCGAGAAGTTCAATGGCGGTCCTGTAGGTCTTAATACTATTGCTACAGCTGTTGGCGAGGAGGCAGGCACCGTTGAGGAGGTCTACGAGCCATTCCTCATTAAGGAGGGCTTCTTGAAGCGCACACCACGCGGTCGCGAAGCTACGGAGTTAGCTTACAAACACCTCGGTTACACCTACAACCGCGACGACGAGCAGACGCTTTTCTAAGAGGCTATATCACAGGGATATATAGGAATTTTAAGGAGTTATAGGTATTTGCCTATAACTCTTTTTTTGGGTTATGATGGGTTACATTTAGTTAATATGAAACGCACACAAATTAACTCATTTTAACCTATAAAATTGAGCAGGAATTTTAGCGTCAGTAAGGGATAAATACAACACTCAACAAAAATGCCACCGACTCACGCCAATTTATTGTCAGAGCGATGCAGTAGTGGCGATGACATGAAAAAGCCTCGGATGGGCTGTACTTGGCATACTGCTCATTCGAGGCTTTGATTGAAGCGTCGCTAATGCGTCGCTATCACAATAAATTTAGGCGATTGCAGTCGAGATAAGGAATGTCGCTGCAACACCCAAGATAGCATAAAGCTCAGGGAACGCTGCAAGGATAAGTGTCTTACCCATAACGTCGTTACCGTTACCGATTGCTACGATACCGTTAGCACAAACCTTTGCCTGGAAGAGTGCAGATGACAAACATACGATAGCCATCAAAAGACCAGCACCGAAGATACCTACTGCTGTAAGCATAGACATCTGAGCAGAGATAAGACCACTAACCATGAAGTAACCTACGAAACCGTAGAGACCCTGTGAACCAGGAAGCGCAGAAAGAATCATGTAGCTACCGAAAGCACCACCATTCTTCTTCAAAGCACCTACTGACGCCATACCACAACGTGCTGTAGCAACTGCTGATGCCAAACCTGATACACCGACCATAAGGACAACGCCCAAATAAGCCAAAATTAATGCTGAATTCATAATTGTTTAAAGTTTTAAATTGTTAATTATTATTTGTTTACTTATTCATTTTACGCACAGGATCGAAAGAACGCTGTCCCATCTCGAAGCCTGCATTTTTATAAAACTCGACAAATGTCAAACGCATAGGATGTACGAAAGACGAGATTGCCGACATAAAGAGGTTGATACCGTGACCAATAAGTAGGATGATAGATACAGCAATCACTGGCACGATATATCCATACCATGGTGTACCTGGTGCCATATCTGAGATACCAGAAAGACCTGTTGCCAATGAGTTGAACACCTGTGCCAACACACCACCCGAAAGACCGATAGCGAAGAGTCGGATGTAGCTGAGCACATCACTCAACAGACCAGTAATATTGTTGTAGGCATCCCACAATCCTGCTCCGATATTGATAAGCGGATTACGCTTAACATTATTCAAGAGCAACATCAACACCGCACCAACACCTATACAACCATAGAATATTGGCGATGAGGCATCAAAACCTGGAATACCAAGACCAAACATTGGAAGACCTACAGCCAAAGAACCTGAGAGCAAGATGATAAACCAGCCCAAGAGTCCGAATGTAGAGGTGAAACCAAATAGCTTAGTCTGCATATAGATATTGATTGCCATACCTACCAAAATCTGGAACACACCGATAGCCAACGAGATAGAGAAGAAATCCTGCTGGAAATCAAGGAACTTGATGACAGGTGCATAATCAGATATTGCTACACCAAAGAATGAGTTAGCATAGAATCCAAACGCCACAGTTGCCGATGCACAAACAATAGACAACCATGCTGCCTGACGCATAGACTCACCACCCTTCTTCAAGAGTGCCAATCCTACCAACAACAACACAAGACCATATCCCGCATCGCACAAACAAATAGCGAAGAAGAGCATATAGAATGGACCAAATATTGCTGTAAGATCTATGGTACCATACTTTGGTAGCGCGTACATAGCACCAATCAACTCGAACAAACGTGCGAACTTATTGTTCTTAAGCTTCACAGGAGCCTCATCATCTATCGTAGCATCACGACGGTCGTAGATAAGATTTGGATATGCACCGAGCAAAGCATCTACCTTATCGACAGTATCAGCCTCAGCCCAGCCCTCAAGAATCATCAGGCGACCATCCGCCTCACGCTGTGCCATAGCACCAACCTTAAGACCCTGAAGTTGCTCCTTAAGCTTACCACCCTCAGCAGCTATCATCTCGCGTGATGCTGCAGCGCGTGAGAATACCTCGTTGAGAGCCAAATTTTCTGACTCAAGACGCTTAATCTCGGCACGCATAGCCTCCGCGTCCATTGATGGAAGACGAACCTCCTGACCATCAATAGTAACAGATGTAGCCTCAGTGGTGATAGCAGCAAAGTATACAAACGACTGTGTGCGACCTACCTCCGAGAATGTAACACCCTCAGTAGGCTCTGCGAGGAGTCTCTCGAATACCGCAGGCTGCGCAACAAAGAAGCGTATATTAACTCCCTGAGATGCAAGACGCTCAATATCCTTGATAGAGAATCGACCCCATGGAGCGACCTCCTCTGCCTGCTTCTCAAGACGCGCAATCTCCTGCTGAATACGCTGACGCTCCGCGCGTGCAGCCTCATAGCACTCATACGCCTCAGCACCTGTATTATATACCATAGCCGAAGCATTATACTCTGGAGATGAAGCAAACGATGCGAGATGTGAAATTGCCTTATTATAAGCATCAATCTCCGCAAGGAGTGCTCTATCGCTCTCTGAAGGCTCCCATCCAGTAGTTGTGATATCAACCAAACCGAGTTCACGCAACTCGTCGACAAAACGCTCCTGCTCACCAGCATAAAGCACAATGTCGTAGCGAATCATCTTACTTATCATACGTTAGGCTCCTCCATAGCCGCGGCTTGCGCCTGACGAGTTTTAACAATCTTCTGAGCTGACTTACTTAGGTTCTCCTCGTCCTCCATAAATCGCTTAATCTTACGTATGGCATCCTCATAACCTGGTATCTGTACCTTTTCATAGAGGTTTACCTTCTGAGTAGTTTTGCGTCGCGCATAGTCGAGGAGTTGCATCTTCTGGTTGTATACCTCAAACTCGATTCCGAGACGAGACATTCTCTTCAACACTCTGATACCCTCAGCAAACCATACAGGAGCAGAGAACAAATCGTAGCTCTTCTCCTCATATACGATATTACTTAACTCTGGTATGCGTACGCCCGCAATCTTCGGTGTAGACAACTCAACATCGACAATGCGGATTAGATCACAATCAAACTCTCCCCATAGCTGTACCATATAATTGTACTGGGCAATAAGCTCATCCAGTTCCTTACGGTAAGCTAATGCAGAGTCCTTCGCACGTTTAACCTCCGAACGCAATGCACTCTCCTTACTCTTAATTGTAGGCAAGGCATTCTTTCGGATTTTGAGCTGTTTATTCAACTCACCGAGCGAGGTCTTGTTATACTGAAATTTGATTGCCATAAATATTTACTATTTCCACTATTTCTCAACAAGCTCCTGCTTGATACTTACCTCACCCTTATGGAAGTGCTTAGCAAACAACGACCATGCAGTATCCAACATCTGCTCAATCTCGATGTTTACATCAATAGCAAGCAACTTCTCTGAGTAGTCGTGAGCAAACTGCAAAGCACGCTCGTCATAGTTAGAGAGGTCGAAACCGTTCTCCTGCTTAGTACGTGCATTAGCTGCATCAGCATACAAACGTACGCAGGCGTTCATCACCTGTGGGTGATCCTCGCGTGTCTTCTTACCGATAACAAGCTGCTTCAAACGTGACAATGAACGGAATGGGTCAACGATAACCTTTGCAGTATCGGTATCGGTACGCAAGAACAACTGACCCTCAGTGATATAACCAGTATTATCAGGAATAGCGTGAGTAATATCACCACCAGACAATGTTGTTACCGCGATGATAGTGATAGAACCACCATTAGGCAACTGAACAGCCTTCTCGTAGATCTTTGCAAGGTCAGAATAGAGAGAACCTGGCATAGAGTCCTTAGAAGGAATCTGATCCATACGGTTAGATACGATAGCCAACGCATCGGCGTAAAGGGTCATATCGGTCAAAAGCACCAACACCTTCTCGCCCTTATCTACTGCGAAGTACTCAGCAGCTGTAAGTGCCATATCTGGAACGAGGAGTCGCTCTACTGGAGGATTGTCGGTAGTATTTACGAACGATACGATACGATCCAACGCACCTGCATTCTCGAAGACCTGCTTAAAGTAGAGGAAGTCGTCGTTGGTAAGTCCCATACCTCCCAAGATAATCTTGTCGGCCTTGGCA
>JAGBUS010000024.1 GCA_017630735.1 Alistipes sp.
ATGCCGCGAGGCTATTTGGCGCAACTACGACCTGATGCTCCCACACACCCTTGCTGCTGTTGCACGAAGGCTCAGAATGGTTGAGGCACGCTTTCCATCTACATTTACCCATAGTTGGATTGGGCTTTGTCCTGCTTTGTTTTGACGGCTTTTCAGACAGGTAAAATTGACGCTTAACATAACGGTTTGGCTTTTAATGGTTTACAAATGGTTTACAAACATTTTTGCCACACCCGAACTGTTTGCAGATGTGTTTGCATCAGTAGCCCAGTTGGATAGAGTAACAGCATAAAAAAATCAGCCAGTTTGCTATTTTCAATAAGCGAACTAACTGATTTTCAGCGTTTTAGTGATTCCGGCGGGGTTCGAACCCACGACCCACAGCTTAGAAGGCTGTTGCTCTATCCAACTGAGCTACGGAACCATCGTCCAAAAATGGCATACCAATACCCCAATATTCATACCCCCACAACAAATTGTATTAACTACAATTGCGATAGTATGTCACTTTTGCGTTGCAAAAATACACAAAATATATTAATCTGCCAAATTTTTTCAAAATTATATATTTTAACCATTTCCACCATTGTCATCGCGTTATCTTTTATCTATAAAATTTTGTAGCTAAAAGCCTAATAATTTCCCCCATAAAGTGAGTTATCATTAAATATTTAACCATTAATATCGAGCACTATCGAGAGTTATGTCAGTTTATATCGATAAAGAGTCTGTGATGCTATATTATTTATAATCAGCGTTTTACCCCCCCCCATAAAAATGGGGCGAAAATATTGCAAATATGTTTGCATATTAGAAAAACTTTAGTTAATTTTGTCATACCGTAGGCTCTTAAGAGGTAAATCGAAGAGAGTGTGCCTACTCGGTATAACGAACACAAATACACAAACACTAACTAATAAATTTATTAAACTTATGAAAAAGCTTTTGTCACTCGTTGTTGTGGCTATTGTAGCGGTCATGTTTACAAGCTGCGGTGTGTCATCGTACATGACATCTAACGTGAATGTAAACCAGACAAATGTTGTTCTCCAGGAGAATAACTACAATATTGTTAAGCACGTGTATGCTGATGTATCACAGTCATATTTCTGCGGTATTGGTGGTTTGGGCAAGCGCGCTTTGAAGGAGAATGCTGTGGCAGAGTTGACTGAGAAGGCACAGCTCTCTGGCTCACAGGCTTTGATTAATGTAACCATCAAGGAGGATTTCCAGAATATCTTGATCTGGAGCAAGCGCACTGTTCGTGCACATGGTACTGTCGTTGAGTTTGTAGACTAATGATATGCCACATAAAGTAGAAATAGCAGATAGGCGACCTATCTGCTATTTCTTTTATAGTTAGTTGATTACCTCTACTTGAAATAGATATCCAACAACTCCTTTGCGGCGATGAACGATGATAGTTTTGCATCAAGTACGCGCTGCTCAATATCTGCCATTTTTGCCTCAATCTCGGGGTTGTTGTAGAAGCTCGACTTCAACGTCTCGTTAATAGTCTCATACATCCAGTACTTGTTCTGACGGTTGCGGTTAGCCATGAAGTAGCCATTAAGCTCGATATGCTGCAAGTACTGCTCCACGCCCTGCCATACCTCCTCGAGACCTGTGCCCTCGAGTGATGAGCATGTGTAGACCTGTGGTCGCCACTCCGATTCGGGCAAGGGGAAGAGCATGAGTGCACCCTGATACTGCGCCTTAGCGAGCTCCGCCTTTGTGACATTCTCGCCATCGGCCTTGGTGATGACCATCATGTCGGCCATCTCCATAATGCCACGCTTGATGCCCTGAAGCTCGTCACCCGCACCCGAAATCTGCAACATCATGAACATATCGACCATAGAGTGTACTGCCGTCTCGCTCTGTCCAACGCCCACAGTCTCAATGAATATAACATCGTAACCAGCAGCCTCGCACAACACGATAGTCTCGCGAGTCTTACGCGCTACGCCACCCAACGAGCCAGCCGAGGGTGAGGGGCGTACAAAGATGTCGGGGTTGTGGCAGATGCTCTCCATACGTGTCTTATCGCCAAGGATTGAACCACCGCTACGCTCCGACGAAGGGTCGATGGCCAATACCGCGAGCTTATGGCGATACGATGTTACCATATTGCCGACAGCCTCGATAAAACTCGACTTACCAGCACCTGGAACACCCGTAATACCGATGCGAACAGACTTGCCAGAGTGGGGTAGACATCGCTCGATAATCTCTTGTGCCTGAGCATAGTGCGAGGGGTTGTTGCTCTCGATAAGTGTGATAGCCTGAGCAAGGATGGTGATGTTGCCCTCCAAGATACCTGCTACATACTCATCGGTGGTCATCACACGACGCTTGCGACGTACGAAGTAGGGATTTACAACGGGCTTCTCCTCGACACCTGCCGTTACGGCTAATGCGCTGTCGTGGTGAGTGTCGAGATACTCTTTCTCGTAATGCTCTATCTTAGTGAATGACATATCGTTGTGGTTTTTAAGTTTATTCTCTATTGTTTCAAAATAATCTCGTCTAATACCTCGTGCTGTAGTTGTAGTAGCGAGCCAAACCATAGTGCTCGACGACGTTTCGTATCGTAAACAACGCCGAATGGTACAAAGTTGACACCAAAGGCGTGGAACGTGTGGAGGTTGTTGTCGAAGGTGAGGTAGATGTTATCATCAACTAAATCTCGCCACGCCTCGCTTTTTGTGCTATCCTCGGCAGATATTAGCACCGTAGCCATACGCTCGTTGAGATGGTTGCTAATGCTGCGCAGGTGGGCGAGAGCATCCATGCATGGACGGCTCTCGGAGTGGACAAAGACGAGACAGACATATTCCTTATTGATGAATTTGAGATCTTCGCCATGCTCCGATACGATCTTGATGTCGGGTATGCGATGGCCAAGACGTATTTGCTGTGCCTGACTTGTGGACAGAAACAGCATAAACGAAAGGAGTGTCAGAAGCGCAGCTCTCATTATTCTTCGGAGTTTTAATTTTGCGAAGTTACATAATTTTTGGCAAATATCAATCGTTTTGGGGCTTTTTATAAATTTAATTATCGAAGTGTTGGTTATTTGATGCAAAGTGTTTAATTTTGTTGTAACTTTGTGTAAATGTGTGTTGCGCATTATGCTACATCGGAAATAGATACTACTACAATAAATATTATTTGAGATGAATAGATTTTTTACACTTGTTCTAATGGCTCTTGTTGTTGTGTCGTGTGGTAAGGGCTATAATGAATTACCTCCCGATTGGTATGATTATAAGTTGGAGGTAGCATCCGACGTAAATGTATGGTTCGAAGGCCAGGGGGGGTATGGCGATATTACCTATACTATTACCGCCAATGGTGAATATGACGGTTTGAAACTTGATGTAAAGTGTGACGCTGACTGGATCACTATTGTCGAGGTCGGCAATGATAGAGTGAGCTACTTTGTGGAGGAGAATAGTAGCGACAGCGAGCGTCGAAGTGTGATCACACTCTCTTATGGTAGCGACGAGGCGCGTGTTGTAGTTATGCAGTATACAATGATAGATGTGGTGTATCAAGCAACGACTATCTCGGGTAGCGAGTATTATCATGGAGAGGACGGTATACATAACTACTATGTTGTACTCTCGAACTCTGGCTTCAGTGAGGATGGTTATCTCTATGCCGATACAGAGTACTATTATTTCGATCTTTATAGCGCAACGCCTGCCGAGGGTAGCATGGCAACAATCCCCAACGGTACGTATCGTCTATCGTGGGATGACACTCTCGCTGATGGCATTATTGGTCATGAGTATAGTAGCTTGACGCTTACTGCGGGTGGAGAGATCGAGGAGATTGGTTATGCCGATGCGGAACTGACGGTATCGGATGGTCAAATTATTGCAAATGTGACACTTGCGACGGGCGAGAAGGTTCGTGTTGAGTATAGTGGTTCGCTCGATATACCTATCTATTCAAGTGTGGTGACCGAGGGGTTGAGTACGCTTGTCGAGG
>JAGBUS010000002.1 GCA_017630735.1 Alistipes sp.
AGTGCATTTGTTGATAGAAGAGTGCATATACAACGCTCGGCAAAATTTGAGACGATGGGCTGTACTTAGGCGTACTGCCCATTGGTGAAAATTTTGTTAGCAGCAGTAGATGCGCTGTTATATCAACAAAGACGCCAAAATAACCTTGTTAGACGGCTTCCCTAAAAGATTGGATGTAAACCCCTAGAAAAGAGGTGTAGCCTCTGAAGCACGTGTAGTTGTAGCCTCGTCAATTACTGACTGAGGAATCTCACACTTTTTATATACGCTTGTGACTGAGATATCCTCCTGGCTATACATTGTAAGCGTATCGCCCTCTACTGCGAACTTATAACCACAAGCCCAATTTGAGCCATCAGTATATGAGCCTGTAAGAACCTCGCCATTAACAGTATAGCTACCCTCATAAAGTTCGTAGTATAGCGAATATACCTGCTGGTAGATATCAAACTCTCCCTTCTCGAAATTGATATATACGTTGAACTCAGGAGCCTCACCATTCCACTCTACAAGCTGCCACTGACCATCGATATCCGCGCCGCCACCTGCAGGGCGATTTCCATTATTCTTATCGCAGCCCACAAATGCAAGGAGTGCCACTGCGAAGATTGCAAATAACTTTTTCATATCTTGAAATTACTCTTTAGCATTAACAATATTACAACCAGCCACCAGGGTTGAGTGGTGAACCTGTACCCTCGTCAATCTTAACGCCTGGGCGAACAATAAGCGCGAACTCCTGCTGAGCCTCCATACCACCTGTAATCTGACCACCACCTACGGTGTTACCACCAGCAACGTACTTCAACTTTACAAGTGCCGAGCCAGGCTTTGTGCAGGTCATAAGGAGCTTGTTACCCATAAACTTGCAATCCTCGATACCAAGCTTCTCGATTACCTCCTCAGGGATATCGGTCTTAAGCATCTTAATTGTACCCTTTCCATTACCGATATAGTTAGTAATATCAAGGATAACCTGCTCGCCAAGTGGAATAGGAATACACATTGTGCCACGCACAGCCATCAACACACGGTAAGCATCTATGAGGCCTGTACCCATCTTGTTATTGTAGCTTGCGAGGTTCATGCTACCACCTCCATAGATTGCCTTCTGACCTGAGAAGGTATCGAAGGTGGTTACAGACGATACGATGATGTCCTTCAACTCAGGGAGCGTCAATACGATACCATTGTCCGCAGCATAAGAGATTGCCAAAGCTGCAATACCTGATACGTGAGGGCAAGCCATAGATGTACCCTGCATGCGAGCATACTTGTTGTTTGGCAATGTTGACACTACACAACCGTAGTCCATGGTTGTAGCACCGCGAAGGTAGTACTCACCACCTGGAGCCGACACGTTACAGCCACGGTCGTAGCAAGTGTAGTATGTTGGAAGACCGTCTGGAGCAATAGCAGATACTGCGATAAGCTTGTTCCAAGCAGCAGGATAGCCAGCAACGGCCTTACCATCGTTACCTGCAGCAAAGATTACGATACCGCCATCGAGGTTAGGATGGTTCTTTGTCTGCATGAAGTAGAGGAATGCCTCTGCCTCCACGCTTGTAGAGCCATTCTCGAAACCTGCGTCGTTAGAGATCTGACCAGCGCCGAAGCCCCATGAGTTCTGCAACACGCAAGCACCATTATCGGCAGCATACTCAACAGCAGCAGCAGTAGCCGATACACCCGCAGCAGTACCGCCAGAGATAATCTGGCAAGACATGATACGCACGCCATCGCCATTGCCCGAGCCACCAGCAACACCACATACGCCCACGCCGTTGTTGTTAACAGCAGCAACAGTACCTGCCACGTGAGTACCGTGACCAGAATCGCCCGAACGTGTCCAGGTGATCTTGCCACCATTTACGAAGTTGTAGCCATAGATATCGTCTACGTAGCCATTCTCATCGTCATCAACGCCTGTTGTACCATTCGCCTCAGCCTCGTTAACATGCATATTTGGATTAAGGTCAACATGCTCGTGGCACACACCCTCGTCGACAATAGCAACGATAACATCAGGACGACCTGTTGTAAGCTTCCACGCCTCGAAGAGGTTTACATCGGCACCAGCCTTAGCATTTGGGTAGTCGACAGTACCATCGTTGTTGTAGTGCCACTGCTCCTGAAGCATAGGATCGTCGTATGGCATATCCGCAGAACGAGTGAGGGCAAACAATGATGGATCTACCTCGTGAGCCTCGGTCTTAGGAACCTCAACACGTGTAGAGAACTGTACGCGCTCTACCTCGTCCAACGATGCAAGAGCTGTAGCTGCAGCCTCAAGGTTGGCATCCTCAGAGAATGAGAGAGTATACCAACGGTGCATACCCAACTCGCGCTTACGCTCTGCGTTAACCTTGAGGTTAAATACAGGCTTAAGCTGCTCGGCACCAAGCTCCACTGCCACAGCATCCAAAGCTGTTACACCTGAGCGAGTTGCAGTCTCCGAAGTCTCAAGCTGACTTGCTGTAGCATCATCCACATAGATGATAAGCTCACCCTGCACAGCCTTCTCAGGAGTGTTCACAAACTTTCTCATCACAGCAGCCTCAGTAGATGTAGAGCCTACCTGATCTACATTGTCGGTAGCACACGACATTGTAAATATTCCCGCCAAAGCAAGAATAAAGAGTTTTGTTCTATTCATAGTAGTTTTAATTAAAAGTTATTCAGCACCACAGGGTACGCATCAAAGCATACCTCTCAATCTGCAAAAATAGTATAAATTTTCGAAATATAGCCTATTAGGCTCTTTTTTCGGCGAGGCATATCAAAAAAAATGGGGCTGACAAAACTGTCAGCCCCAAAATTTCAGTGTAGTTCTACTATAGGAAAGGAACAACCTCTACAGCACGTGTGCCTGCAAGAGCCTCCTCCTTGATATTCTCAGGAATTGTGCAAGCCTCGTAAACACATGTGATTGAGTTAGTCTCATCGCTCTTGAGAGTCAAAGTATTGCCATCCTCAGATACACCACCTGTGTAGGCACACTTCCAAGCACCACCCTCGAAATACTCGCCAGTGAGCTTACCGCCCTCTACCTTGTACTCACCATCATAGAACTGATAGTCAAGAGTATATACCTGCTGGTACATAGCAAATGTACCCTGGTCGAAGCTGATGTATACGTTGAACTCATTAGGAGTGCCGTTTACAGATACAAGTTTCCACTCATTCTCAATAGCATCGAAGTTACCTACAGATGATGGTTTGTCCTCATCATTTGGTTTGTCGCAACCAACCAACGCCATAAGCATCACTGCTACCAATGACCAAATCTTCAAACTTTTCATATTGTCAAGTTATTTTTTTCAGTGTTATACATCTACTACAACCAGCCGCCATTGTCGTTAGCCTCACGAGCTACGATAACAACCTCTTTCTCAATAAGCTTACCACCGGTATTGCCACCGCCGCCAACCTTGTCGCCACCAGCGATATACTTCACTGTGATAGTACCGATACCTGCATTCTTACAAGTGAGGTAAAGTGATGTGCTGAAGAACTCCACCTTCTCGATACCGAGACGCTGCTTAGTCTCCTCAGAGATATCATAGCTATTGTAAGCCTTAACCTTGATATCACCAGTACCGATGAGTGATGGGATATTCAACTCAAGCTCCTTGCCTACGACAGCATTAACACACTGTGCACCACGAACGTTCATAATAGCCATCAACGCATCGAGCTTACCAGTACCCATCTTACCCTTGTAAGTAGATAGGTTCATCTGACCATACGCCTCGTAGCCAGGGTAGATATACTTAGAGCCTGTGAGCTGATCGTCGATATTACGTACTGAAGATGCAAGGATATCGTAAAGCTCATTGTTAGTAAGGGTGATGCCATTCTCCATAGCATAAGAGAGCACCAATGCTGCGATACCCGATACGTGAGGACACGCCATTGATGTACCCTGCATATAACCATACGAAGTGCCATAAGGCTGGCCTGTGTATGTGTCAATAGTCTCTGATGGGAGTGTTGAGAGCACACAGCCGTCATACTTATAGTCGTAGTCCTTATAAGCGAAGTCGCCACCAGGAGCTGCTACGTTACAACCAGTATTGTAGTTAGTGTAAGATGTAGGAAGACCATCAGGACCGTATGCTGTTACGCACAAGAACTCGTTGTAAGCACCTGGGTAGTCAGCACCTGCCTTAGACTCGTTACCTGCAGCAAAGATAACCACACCACCCTTCATTGCTGGGCAGTTGTCCTTGGTCTGGAAATACTTCAATGCAGCGTGCTCTACACCATAATACTGCTCATAAACAGAGTCTGACATTTGAGCTGGGTCTGTTGGATAACCCCAAGAGTTCTGAAGCACTGACGCACCCATATCTGCAGCATACTCAATACCTGCAGCGTTATTCGCCAAACCTGAACCGTCGATACCATCGAAAATCTGGATAGACATGATACGTACGCCATCGCCATTACCTGAGCCACCTGCAACACCTGCAACACCCTTACCGTTGTTGTTAACAGCTGCTACAGTACCTGCTACGTGAGTACCGTGACCAGAGTCACCATCCCATATTTGACCGCCCCTGCCGTCAGGAACAAAGCCACCTCTATCCCAAGTGATGTTACCATTAAGCTTCACAGAGTTAAGACCGTGAACATCGTCTACATAGCCATTGCCATCATCGTCAATGCCGTTACCAGCAACCTCGCCAGCGTTTACCCACATATTGTCGATAAGGTCCTCGTGGTTGTACTTAACACCCTCATCCACAACTGCTACGATAACCTGGTTTGAGCCCATAGTGTGCTTCCAAGCAGCAAAGGCATTGATATCCTCGCCCTTCTTCGCACCCTTGTAGATTGACTGAAGACCTTGGTTGTCGTAGTGCCACTGAAGGTCGAGCATAGGATCGTTGATAGGCATCTCCTCCTCGGCGCGTGTGAAGAACTTCTCCTCCACAGCCTTCACCTTTACCTCAGGACGCTGCAACTTTGTTGAGTACTGTACGCGCTGTACACCAGAGATTGCGGCGAACTTCTGAGCCACCTGCTCCACGTCAGCCTCCTCGCTGAAATTAACAGTAAACCAACGGTGCATATCCTGCGCCATCTTCTCCTCGCGGTTGATGTTCATGTTGAACACCTGCTTGATAGACTCTACGCCAATCTCTGCAACTGTAGCATCGAGAACCTCTACGCCAGAGCGTGTTGCCACCTCCGCGCAAGTCCAAGCCTCAGCAGTCTCCTCGTCAACGAAGAGGATGAGAGTTCCAGCATTTGCACACTCGGCAGTGTTGATAAACTTCTTGGCAACATTGGTCTGAGCGGTAGCCACTGTAGACTCCTCCATTACAGGATCCTGAACACAAGATACTGCAAAGATTGCAGCCAAGGCAAACAATGAAATTTTAACCTTATTCATAATAGTATTAGTAATTAAGTATTTTTCCCCTATTGTAATAACGCCATTTTCGAGGCTCTATTTTGCTGAGGTGCCGCAATTTCCGCACTCTCTCAAGATGCAAAGATACTAAAAAATCACAAAGTAGAAAAAAATCAAGCTATTTTGTTATTATGAGAGGCTAATTACAGAGAATTGCAAGGAGATGGACAATACTACCAGTGGCAGTAGATAGCCAACTATCACAACAAAAAAGTGGCTTGTCCGAAGGGACAAGCCACCATATTTAGCAATCGTCGTTAGGATTAACGAAGTGTTGCTGGTGCAAGGTCAAGCACATTGTATGCAGGAGCCTTTGCGCTCAAACGCATACCAGTCTGCTCAGCTGCAGCACCTGGAGTGTACTGCTCACGGAAGTACTTAGTCTCACCGTAGATAGTAGTGAATGCCAAGAATACATCGTAAGTAGTACCAGGAGTAAGGCCTTTGTAAACTGCAAGAGCGTAGCCATTCTCAGCCATCTCAGCGATGAAGTCGCTGAAGTCCTCGCCACCCTGTGCAAAAATCTCCTCAGGAGTTACCTCAGCAGGAACACCTGTGGCTACATAACCCTTGATAGCAGTAAGCTCCTCAGCGTTAGCCTCCATGTAGATACACATTGTAGAGTCTGATGGGTAGCTCTCCTCGTATGCAGGGTTACCAGTGATACCTACAACTGAGTCAATAGCCACAGTGATGTCTACCTCTGGAAGCTCACCACCACCCATACCTGGGAAGTAGAATGCGTAAACAACAGCGTAATCAGTCTTAGCCTCGCCCTCAGCGTAAGGAACAGCAACAACAGTCTTCATACCTGTACCCTGAACAGGAACAGTGTACTCGTATGTCTCTGTGTTACCCTCGTAGATAGCAATCTCCTCAGAGCCTGCAACGATAGCCTCAACGATAGCAGTAGCGTCGGTGATATTGCCATCAACAAGAGCAAACTTGAATGACTCAACATCGCCACCGAAACCGAAGTTAAGAACTACAGAAGTTGTAGCATTGTCAGCCTCAACCTTCATACCGCCATACTCTACATACATATCGTAGTTTACGAATGATGTGCCTGGCAAGTAGTACTGCATGTAGCCCATCTGGTTAGCAACATCGAAGTCACCGAGGTACTGACCACCCTGGAATGCAGAGAATGTCATACCATCAGTTGGGTACTTGATGATACCGTCCTTAAGAACGATAGGATACTCAAGATACCAGATGAACGCAAGGTCGTAGTTATAAGAATTCATATTGATACCAAGCATGTAAGCAATAGCAACAACATTACCTGCCTCATCTGAAAGCTCAACAACGTTCTCGTTTGGAGCGATCTTAATATTGTTAGGATCAGTTACATCGAACTCGATGTAGTGAGTACCCTCAGTGAACGTCATCCATGATGGAAGACCACCCCACATTGCTGCTACAGTCTCAGGACCGTAAGGGTTAACTACGCGGATACGGTGAGTCTCCTCAGCGTGCTGCTGGAACTCAACATAAGTACCTACACCCTGATAAGCTGATGGATCAGCCAAAGCATAGCAAAGAAGATCATCGAAGTAGATACCCTGACCCATAGATACCCATGGCTCTGGGAGAGTTACAGAGAATGTGTACTCAGAAACTGCGTATGCAGTAGCCTCAGCCTGGTCGAGCTGAATCTTGATGTCGTACTTCTGACCTACAACAAGTGCAGAGCCATCGAACTCAATCTTGATGATAGCATCAGTAGCACCAGCAGCGAAAGATACTGTGCGACCGTAAGTGAACAACTCGTCAGCCTCAACGCGGTATGCAACCTCAGCAGCCTCAGCGTCGTTAGTACGAGCTACAGGAATCTCCACGAATGTATCCTCAGCAGATACCGTAAAGTCAATCTTACCAGGGAAGTAAACACCCTGATTGTTCTCCTGGGCACCTGGAGTGTAATCTGCGTATGGGTGCTCGCAAGATGTCATAGCGATGACACCCACGAACGCCATAAGCAAACCTATAAAATTAAACTTTTTCATACTTTTTCCTTTAATTGTGTTTTTTAAAGTCCTGAACGCAAGTAATTAATCAAAACTACTCAATTGCACCACCGTTCTTGAGCGTCAACGATGGATCAGGATTATTCTTAGCCTTCAACGCTGTGTTCAACTGAATCTCACCCTGTGGAATACAGTATGTCCACCAAGGCACACGACCCTCAGACTTGAAACGACGGTTTGGATCGTAGTTTGTACCCTCGTACTTAGTGTCAATACCCATATCCAAACGCTTCATATCGAACATGATGATACCCTCACCCCAGAACTCGATACCCTTGTGGAAGATGATCAAATCGCGGATACCCTCGCCCTGAGCAGTACCAGTCTGGAAACCTGGATCACGATAAGTAGTCATCCAATTAACGAGCTTAGAGAATGCAGCATCAGCACCGTTGAGGTGATACTCGCACTCCATATCGATGAAGTACATCTCCTCGCAACGCATCAAAGGAAGAGCCACAGCACCAGCAGTAATATAGTCGGTACGGTTACCCTGAGCTGGACGGAACTTGAAGAAGGTGTAAGGAGCAAATGTAACATACTCATCGAGTGAAACCTGGGTGTAAGGCTTGAAAGCAGCATAGTTAGCAGCAGCCTTAGACTCATCAAGAATCCAACCCTCCTGTTCCTCACCCTGGTCGTTCTTAATCATACCCCAAGAGAAGTGAGTAGGAGAAACGATAAGCTTCTTACGGAAGTCGTTATTACCAAGCTTATTGTATGCCTCACTGCTAACACCAGGACAAGTAAATGTACAGTAGCCATAAGCTGCCTCAGGAGCCAAGTGAGCAGGGAACTGATAAAGGTTGTTGATAACAGTATCAGTAGAGTGCTGCAAGTACCACATCCAAGAAGATGCCTTAGTGTTGAAACCTGTAGTTACGTTAGTCCACTCAGCCTCAGTCAAAACAGCACCACCGAAATCTGCGATAGCCTTGTTAGCATACTCAGCAGCCAAACGGTAAGCATCGTTACCAGCAGGAAGCGCACCATTCAAACCATCGTCGAAGCCACCCAACCAGAGGTATGCACGAGCATAGAGACCGTAAACAACAGACAAAGTAGGATCGGTAACAGCAGATGGCTGGTAAGAAGGATCAGCGAATACCTCAGCAGCGAAAGCCAAATCCTCGAAGATGAAGTTAAAGATCTCCTCACGTGTAGCACGTGGGTTGTCAGTAGCATCCTCCTCCTTAGTATTCTCAGTTACGATAGGCACAGTAAGACCCTGAACAGCGAAATACTGGTTCTCGTAGTCTGTTCCATTCTGAACCTTAGCGTAAAGGCACTCATACAAACGAGCCAAATCGAGATAGAACAATGCACGATAAGTACGCGCAATAGCAGAGTATGATACCAAATTATCATCACCCTCAACGAGTGCAATTACATCATTACAACTCTTGATGATAGGATAGTAAGTATACCATGCATAGCTTGCCATATACTGGTTCTCAGCATAACCACGACCCCATGCAGCTGGATAGTAACGGTTGTAAGCAGGTGCATAACCCAAAGACCAACCGTTAGTAACGATAGTCTGAGCAGCCTGGTCGTTGTAAACGCCCATACCGTGGTAACCGAAGTCACCATGCTCAGAACCGAGGGATACATACATCATAGCTGATGGGATACCCTTCAAAAGATTAGTAGCCACGACATCCATCTGACCACCCATAAGCTGCTCCTTAGTGATGGTGCTCTCCTTTGGGAAAGTCTCGCGGATACAACCACTAAGAGCGAGAGTTGCAGCAACTGCAACAAACGCTGTTGTCAATATCTTTGAAAATTTCATAATCTTATACCTTAATTAAATTAGAATGTCAAGGTTACACCACCAGAGATAGTACGGATTGGAGAGTACTGACCAGTACCTGTACCACGTGGATCCATACCCTTACGAGCAGACCAGTACCATACGTTGTCGCAAACAGCGTATACACGCAAGTTGCTGATAGCACCCTTGAACCACTTAGCTGGGAATGTATAACCGATGCTAATGTTAGAGATATTCAAATAGTTAGAGCTGATCAAGAAACGATCAGATGTGCTATTCATATAAAGGTCATCATACTGGAAACGTGGCTGCTGTGAGTCACGGTTATCTGGAGTCCAAGCATTGTAAGCATCGAGGTGGATGTTCTTACCAAGTGTTGATGCATTAGGAGCAGACAAGTAACCAGCATAAGAGCCATCGTACATAGTACCACCAAGCTGGTAGTCAAATGCGATAGACAAGTCGATACCGTAAGCATACAAAGTAGTGTTGAAACCACCGAATACCTTAGGCATTGAGCACTGGAGAAGTGACCAAGAATCGTTATCAGAGCTTACGTTCTGGTAAGTATCAGTAACCTTCCACTCACCAACAGGATTGCCGTTCTCGTCCTTAATAACCTCACCATCCTCATCGTACTGCTTCTCGAACCAGTTCCACAAAGCCTTACCATTCTCAGGATTTACACCTGCAGATGTTGGCATGTAGTAAGTATTCAATGAAAGACCCTCACCGATGAATGTAGAACCAGAGATGAAGCCCCAGTGACCATCAACCTCGATATCCTTACGCTGATCTGGCAAGCTCAATACCTTATTCTTAACCCAAGTCATGTTAGCACTTACAGACCAAACAACATTATTAGTGCGGATGATATCACCGTTCAATACAACCTCGATACCGGTGTTAGACATATCACCAATGTTGTCGTAATATGAAGAGTAACCCATAGATGGAGCAACAGGTACTGAGAACAACATATCAGATGTCAATCGGTAGAAGAAATCAACACTACCGCTCAAGCGATCGTTCCACAAACCGAACTCAGCACCAACGTTCAAGTTAGAGTTAGTCTCCCAAGTGATGTTAGGATTACCCTTTGTACCGAACATAATAGAGATACCATCGCTACCGTCGTTAGATACAGAATAGAGGTCGGTGTAACGGTACATACCGATAGCATCGTTACCCTGTGAACCGTAAGAAGCCTTAAGCTTCAACATATTGAATACTGAAGCGTTGAACCAAGACTCGCGGTTGATAATCCAAGCAGCACCTACAGACCAGAAGTTACCCCAACGGTGATCTGGATGGAAGCGTGATGATGCATCGCGACGATATGATGCAGAAGCGAAGATACGACCATCGTACTCATACATACCACGTACGAAGTAACCCTCGTTAACGTACTCACCGAATGATGAAGAAACACCCTTACCATCAACGATAGCACCGTTCAACTCAAGGTTGTCAGTAGAGTATACGTTAGTCTTGTAGCCGCTCAAAGAATAAGAACGGAGGTTATAAGTCTCGTGACCGAGCAATACCTGGATGTTATGCTCCTCGTTAGCACCGAATGACTTGTTGTAGTTCAACAACTGCTGCAAGTTGTGGTTGTATGAACGACCGTGAGCCTTAGTTACGATACCCTTGTTAGCAACGAACTGACCGTAGTAAGGGTTGCTCAAAGATGTAGAACGTGTCTCGTCGATAGTTACAGAACCGTTCAATGTAAGAACCAAACCTGGAAGGATTGTGAAATCAGCAAAACCGTTTACTGAGAATGCGTTACCCTCTGAGTAAGCCTGATCCAACCAGATGTTCTGCATTGGGTTAGACTGTGAACCAGAGAAACGTGTAAGACCCCAGATTGAACCATCACCAGAGTCGTAGATAGGCCACTTCTCATCGTACTTCTTGCCTGGGTAGTCATGACCAGCCTTGTTGTCCTCGTACATGATGTTACCCTCACCATCGCGGATATATACAGGATAGATAGGAGCCATATCACCTACAGCAGCAAATACGTCACCTACAGAACCATCACCCTCGTTTGAAGATGAAGCACCATCCCAGTAGAAGTTAGTGTAGCTCATGTTACCACCAATCTTCAACCACTTCTTAGCCTGATAGTCAGCACGCAAACGTGCAGTGTAACGGTGCATACGTGAACCGTCAGTAATACCAGTGTTATCCAAGTAACCGAATGAAGCGAAGAAGTTAGACTTATCAGATGCAGCAGCTACAGAGAGGTTATACTCCTGACGGAATGAAGGGTCGTACAACTCATCATACCAATCATCAGGTGTTACAGTATACTCCTGACCTTTGTACTCGAACTTACGACCGAGAGTAGCGTTAGGATTCAACTTACCGTTAGAACCGATAAGTGTCTGACCTGCAGGAACTGTATAAACATTGTAACCAAGACCACCCTCACCGCTTGAAGTCATAGCCTTGTTAGCAGTAACGTGAGCATCAGATGCCTCCATACCCTTCTCTGCCATGTAGTAGTTCTTCAAAGCTGTGTAGTGCAACTCATAGTACTGACCTGGATCACGTGAGTAGTCATACAACTGACGAGCAGCAGAGTTAACACCCCACTTAGCGTCGAAGTTAACACGAGCGTCACCAGCCTTTGCACGCTTTGTAGTGATCATGATAACACCGTTAGCACCACGAGCACCATAAAGTGCGTTAGATGCAGCATCCTTCAAGACAGTCATTGTCTCGATATCAGCCATGTTAAGGTTGTTAAGGTCACCCTCATAAGGCACACCATCAACTACCCACAAAGGATCGTTACCTGCGTTGATAGAACCGATACCGCGGATACGGATAGTAGGCTCTGAACCAAGTGAACCAGATCCCTGTGATGTCTGAAGACCCGCTACCTTACCTGAAAGGGCATTAGCGATGTTTGAAGACTGAGTCTTCTGCAGGTCGTCTGACTTGATAGTAGCAGCAGAACCTGTGAAGGCCTCCTTCTTAGCAGTACCGAAGGCCTGAACTACGACCTCCTCGATCTGCTCTGAATCAGATGCAAGGACTACATCAATAACTGTGCGTCCTGCAACAGCAACTTCCTGTGTCTGCATACCAAGGTAAGTGAATTCCAAGGTTGCATTCGCATCAGCTGCAATCTCATAAAAACCGGCAACGTCAGTCGATGTGCCTCGGGTAGTACCCTTAACAACAACTGCTGCTCCGATGACTGGAGTACCAGTCTCATCGGTTACTGTACCGGTAACACGCTGACCTTGTGCAAATGCGCCGAAGCAGCCCAAGACCAGAGTTGCGACCATTGATAGTACAACTTTTCTAACCATAAGCATTAGTTTTAAGTAAAAAATTTGTATAAAGTTATAAAGTTTTTTCTTTCACAATACACCCACCGCTGCGTCCAAACACCTCTATATCGGCGCACATAGAAATGGTACGGGCACAATATAGGCATAAAGTTAATTGCACAAAGATAACCCAATTAATTTAATTAGCAAAAAATCATTTTGTTTTTTTTTCAACAATATGTCAATATCTGGCATATTATGCATATTTACGCGATATTTTCCAGAAAATATATTCGAATTTCGCCTTATCCACATGCAAAACAGAGCGAATAAAATGGTTATCGAAAGATAAAAAAGCAACTTCTATCTCTTTCATCGTATAAACCAATCAGCACTAATACTCATTTTGATGATAAAATCACCTAACATTTTCAACGATAAAAATTTTTTATTATATTTGCGTCCGCTAACGCCACGAAAGGCGTTGTTTATCCATTAACCTGACACATAAATAGTGTCCCTAAATCTCAACCTATGAAGCGACTGCTTTTAACTGTCGCACTGCTTCTTGTCGTGGCAGTGACGACTGCACAGGTTACTACATCGGCTATCCGAGGTAAGGTAACCACAAACGACAACAACCCTCTTGCAGGTGCTACAATCGTGGCACTACACACACCATCCGGCACCCAATATGGAACAATTACGAATGATGAAGGTCACTTCGTTATTAATGGTATGCGCGTAGGTGGTCCATACACCGTTACTATCGCTTACATTGGATATAATAGCGTGGTCTACAATGATTTAAATCTTCTTCTTGACAATAATGAAGCTCTTAATGTAAAGCTCAAAGAGTCATCATTAGCCGTGGATGATATTATTGTTGTAGGCTCGGCGATTGCGAAAAATGGAACAACTTTTGGACGCGAGGAGATGGAGAATATTCCATCGATAGATCGCTCAATTTATGACCTTACAAGCCTACTATCATCATCTGTTTCTCCAGCTTCTGGAGGTATCGTTCTCGGAGGTCAGAGTACACGCTACAACGCCTTCACCATCGACGGCACCTCATCGGCAGACATCTACGGTCTTGGCACAACAGGTATGATCGGCTCGCTCACACAAGCAAATCCTATACCTATTGACGCCATTAGTAACGTAACAATCTCTACATCAACGGTTGATGTCCGTGAGAGTGGTTTTACAGGAGGTACAATAAAGGCTATTACTCGCTCAGGAGATAACGAGTTCCAAGGCTCTGCGTATACCTATTTTAATAATGAGCATTTCTGGGGTACTACACCAGGAAAGAACATCGCTAATCGTGCTCCCCTATCAGATCAGATGACAAATATTGTTGGTGTGACACTGAGCGGACCAATAATTAAGAATAAGCTCTTCTTCTTCGTTGCTGGCGAGTTTAACCGCAACAGCACACCATCAACTAATTACCCTGGAAGTGGCGTGTCGGCACTTACCCTCGACGAGGCAAAGGCTATCTCAGAGCGATACAAGGAGCTTACTGGCTATGATGGTGGCGGATATGGCTTAAATAATGTAATGGCTCTAACAGGCTCTGCTGTAGCACGTTTAGACTGGAATATAAACAACAATAATTTCTTCTCGCTACGCTACAACATGTTGCATGCTGATGCTGATGCGACATCTAACACAGCGCAGACATTCTACTTTACAGGTGCAGAATATACAAACATCAGTCGCACACACTCGGTTGTTGCGGAGCTTAACTCATCGTTTGAGGGCGGATCAAACGACATACGCATAGGCTACACCTATCAGCAGGATGGACGTACTACGCCTGAGAGTCTACCTGCGGTGACTATCAATAGCCTTGGCGAGCGTGGCAATGGCACAGCCGTCATCGGAACAAGCCCATATTCAGGTCGAAATATGCTGAAGCAGGATGTCTTCATCATTAGCGATGACGTAACTTTATGGCGTGGTAATCACAACATTACATTTGGAACATCGAACGAGATTTACCGAGCAGACAATCTCTATCTTGCAAATGCTCGTGGCTCATACTCCTACGCATCTATGGATGATTTCCTTGCTGACAATGCATCAAAATATCAATATGGTTACTTTGCAGATGGCAAACGCAACCCTCCGATGACCACAGGTCAATTTGCATTGTATGCTCAGGATGAGGTAACTATAAACAGTATCATAAAGTTAGTTTATGGATTACGTGCTGATATTCCTGTAATGTTCGATGCCATAGCTGTTAACGACACCTTCAACAGCAGCGACATAGCAACAAAATACGATGTCAGCATAGGTAATATTCCTCGTGTTCCAGTTCTACTATCGCCACGTGTAGGCATAGCGCTTGACCCTGCAAGTAACTGGAAGATACGCGCAAATGCAGGTATATATACCGGTCGTATTCCTTTTGTATGGCTTGCAAATTGCTACCAGAACAACGGTATGCGCTCGATGAGTGTCACTGTGAACAACTCAGCAGATACCCCAACACCAGACTTTACACTTGATCCTGAGGCAATAGGCAAAAAGAGTAATCCATCGATAGATGTTGTAGAGGATGGATTCCGATACCCACAGGTATTTCGCACATCGATAGCTGCCGAATATTTCTACGGTGGTCTTCTATTGAGTGCTGTGGCTGATTACACAAAGGGGCTTAACAATATCATTGTTGAGAATCTCGTTGCTGAGGACAATGGCAAGCGTCTCTACGTAGGTGGCGAAAATTCCGATGTATCAGCAACTTACTACAACTCAACAACCAAGGAGTATTCATCGGTATACCGTCTTGGAAACACCCAAAAGGGATACTCATGGTCGGCAACTGCACGTGCAGAGTATAACTTCGCTGGAACACTTAAAGGACTTCGTCTCACCGCAGCGTATACATACTCACAGTCGAAGAGTATCAATGATGGTGTTTCAGCACAGTCATCATCGAATTGGGGACGTACATATTCTGTAAATAGCAATTCACCTGAACTGAGCAACTCAATCTACGAGTTCCCACACAAGGTGATAGCTTCGATATCATATACAAAGCGTTATGGATTGTTTGGTACTAACGTAATGGTTCTATACAATGGTTACTCTGGCGACCACTACTCTCTCACTTATGCAAATAATAGAGATGTTAACGGCGACACATCTAAGGGCAACTCATTGATATACATACCAAAGGAGGACGAAATGACGACAATGCTTTGGGCAGATGAAACATCTGCTGGTGCGTTCAACGACTATATCAAGGGTGATAAGTATCTCAATGCTAATCGTGGAAAGTTTGCCGAGCGCAATTCACACTCTCTGCCATTTGTACACCGTCTTGATCTACATATTGCACAATCATTCTACTTCGACAAGAAAAATGATCGTCGTGTAGAGCTTTCGTTAGATTTCCTCAACCTCTCGAACCTTATCTCACGCTCATGGGGTCTTGTACACCGCACCTCAAATTGGTCATTGTCACCACTGAAGGTTACAGAGCTTAAAGAGGTTGATGGAGGTTATCGTCCTGTATATCAATTCACTGGTGCAGATTATACAGTAGACGAAATTGCATCGCGCTGGCACATGCAGATTGGAGTACGCATAGTATTCTAATCACCAATTACCTGCAATTACACGTATACAAAAAAATGGGGCTGTCCAACAAGTTTTGTTAGACAGCCTCTTGCATTATGAAGTTGTATAACAAGAGCTGATTTTAGGCTTGCGAAGCTCGAAAAACCGCAGTTTACTGAGCGTAAATGAGGATTTTGAGAGCGAGCATATTTGTTGAAAGAACAGTGCAGATACAACGCTCGGCGAAATTTGAGACGATGGGCTGTACTAAAGCGTACTGCCCATTGGCGAAATATTTTGTTAGCGGCAGTAGATGCGCTGTTATATAAACAAAGAACGACAAAGCAGCCTTTGCGGACAGCCTCTTTTTAATTTTAACTGATTGATTTTCAGTGTTAGTTTTTATGATAAATGCAAAACCCTACATAGAAGACTACATGGAGGTCGTAATTAAGCCAAAAAACTACGAGAATAAAGGTATATAAATCTTTTGAAAGTAAAGCACTGAAATCAAGCATCTTTCGAAGATGCGTTGTGAATAAACTAAGGTGGCGTATGAGCGAACTACACGGTTTACTACATACGCCACCTTTGTCGTTGTTTTATCTTCTAGAAATCATACTCTTTTACCGTCACTCTATCATACTGATCCAAAATAGTCCTATACGCATCAACAGAGTTTGTAGGGACATACACTGTCATATCACGATCAATCTCATAAAAAAGAAATTTGAGATTATCTGGGGGTGTTGTTGGTTTACAATAAACAACTGACAAATCACGAGTTGTCCATACATCCTCTTTAAGATTTGTTACACTATAGCCAATTGTTAAACTAACCACAGATCTGGGCACATTACCAGTATATAATGTTTGTACTTTATCAGGAATTATGAGTTCGATTATGCCTGTATCCCAAAGCACCAAAGATCCAATAGACTCTAAGTTTTCTGGTAGAGTGATGCTGGTAATACCCCTACAACCCTCAAATGCTCCAGCCTCAATTGAGGTTACATTACTACCAATTATTACTCTTTTAAGGTCGAATAAGTAGCTAAACAAACGTTCCCTTATATATGTTACATTGTCAGGTATGTTTATCTCTTCTAATGATGTCATTTCGCTTGCTTTCCATGCTCCGACATCATTAACAAAATTATCAAACAATCGGTCACCATTAGAGAACTGCAATGTCTTAATCTTATTTTTGCTATTATCATCGAATAATGAGAATCCACAAGGATTTGTCAGGCCCGAACTACCATAACACTCCTCGCTAAATGTCACAACATAACAACCGATATCATCTCTATAAGACTGAGTTGGCGCAGGATTTATATTATTTGTAACGGCATATGCCAATTCTGCCATCTCACCATCAGTTGTTGTGTACCAAATCTCATTTGCTGCTGGCTTGGCAATAGGTACAATCTCACCACTATCGGGAGTACTACCCGTAAAGTCATCGGCATCGTTAATCGCGTATGTGACACTCTTAATCTTGCCCTGCTCAAGGTCAAAGGCTGGCAACTCAAAGACCTTCTCACCCTCCTCGAAGACAAAGGTTACAGTCAAATCCTTATCCGCAAAACTCATAGATGGCATAGCAACATAGAACTCCTTAACCTCTGTTGTAACCTCATAGTTGATGTCAGTAAGCGTAATCTCCTTAACACCATTAGATGTAACAATTGCCTTTGCCTCAGCACTATTAAGGTCGATAGTCGCCTCACCCGCAATATTGTTACTTGCAGAAGCAACCTTGATTGAGTTGAGAGTAAATTCATCAGGCACAAGTTTCGATACCTTGAAGCGCAACAATGAGCCAGCATTTCTGAACGAGAAGTTATTTGTTGCTGACTGAGCAGCCATAAGGGCATATCCCAAGTTGCCATATGCACCATTGTAGGTCTGTGTAGGTTGCAATGTAGTTGTTACAACACCTCCTGTGAGTGTTGCATCAGCATCGTAGGGGTAGAGTGCATAGTTAGATGTAATCTTCGCATCATTACTACCCGTAAACGACACATAACCAAAGGTTGCCGTGCGACCATCCTCCGACAACTCCTTAACCTGGTACTTGCGATTGTGTGATGTCTTGGTGAAGATTGTCAGCAAATCATCCTCACTCCATACCACAGCAGTGCCATCAAGTGAGGTACGTGTTTCAGCAAATGATGCTGTAAAATCGTCGGTCGCCTCTATTGTAGGCTCTGCGAAGTTCTCCTTCTGGCACGATGCGAAAAGGGTTGCCACCATGGTGGCTAAAAATAGAATCCTCTTCATAGTGTTAGTAATTATTGTTTGTTCGTGTTATCCAAGAATAATTTCATCGTCATCCTCTTCGTATTCAGGAAGTTGCCCGGTACTGCCTACGAAGCCTTGCTCTACAACTATGTAAAGCACCTCGATCTCGGGGGTGAGGTAGTCTCTCTGTTCGTATAGTGTCATATTCTACTATCGTTTGAGTTAATCTTTGCTCAAAACCATACGCTCCTCTATGGTGAGTTAATGTATTAAAACAAGAAAGTGTGGAGCTGACTTCCGTTTATCTGAAAAGAGGCTCTGGAATGCCCAACTGAAAATAAACGATTACAAGACCCCACACTTGAATAGTATGGGGTGTATGCACAAAGAGTGTGCATAGCCACATAACTATACAAGAAATGAGTGCTGTCGTTATCCTTTCAGTAGTGAAATTTTCCAGATTTCTTTTCAAGGATAAAAGCGAAAACACTTTCATCAATATGTAATACCGAGGGTATACCCACTACGGCACTACAAAATTAGTAAAATTTTCGCAATTGACAACACTCTTTGGGGGGTCTTGTTCGGAATAGATATAAAAAATCGCCTCCCGCAAGAGAGCAAAAGGCGAAATTTTAGAGTCTATTTATTTACATTTAATTTAGACTACATAGAAGACTACACACAACGGGCAAAATCAACTCTTAATCCATTTTGCACAAAAAAGTCGTTTCATAAGTCGGCGGTATAATTTGTTGTATATCAACAAAATAGGCGGTGAAATAAAATTCACCGCCTATAAAGGGCTGCCTTGTTAGACAACTTCATTTTTTGTGCTATTCTAATTATTCCATACTATCCATCTCCGACTCGCCCTCAGGTTGACCATCTACAATATCAACCTCCTCGCTCCTCTCAAAAATTAGCGTTTTATCGTCGTCGACAAATATCTGCGTTAGGTCTGCCTTATCCTTGCCCTTCTGCTGCTTGGCACCCAATTGAACAAGCTTTTTAGCTGGAGTAATAATACTTCTACCACCATCAGCTGTAGATGTTTTTAAGTCCTTAAAATCATCAATAACCTTTTGCATACTCTTTTCTGTAGCGGCAAGGCGTGACGCAAAAAGCTGTGTTCGCTCTACGATAAGATTGGCCTGTGCTATAATCTCATCCTGCTTCGTTAGCTGACGCATCTGCACCCACATAAGTTCCAACACTCGGAGATTCATATACATAGTCTGCGGTCCCATAATAAGCACATTCTTATTATAGGCATAACTCCATAGACTTGTATCGTTCATAAGTGCAAGCGATAGTGCTGACTCGTGGAATACATACATTATCACAAAGTCGAGCTTGGCATAGTTCGAATTGAGATAGAACGTATAATCCTTCTTATGTAGCAGATCCACCTGCGTGCGTAGAGCCTTTATGTGCGCTGCAAGATATTTAGACTTCTCCTCTGCATCTGTAGCGTTCATATAACGCTCATAATCGGTGAGCACAACCTTCGAATCAACAATGACATCGCGATTATTTGGGAAATGAAGGATAAAGTCGGGAATAAGTCCCTTATCCTCATCGCTTTTAATCTTATTGCCATACTTATCCTTTAAGGCTCGTTGTGTTGTATAGTGTAAACCATCCTCAAGTCCCATATCCTCAAGGAGTTTACGTAGGCGCATCTCACCAAAGTTACCCTGCACCTTAACCTCGCCAGTAAGAGCATTAGCAAGACGCTCAGCAGTCTGCTCCAGCTCGCTACTTTGGCGCATATTCTCCCTGATTGTAGCATCAAGACGTGTAAGGCTCTCTTGGTGCTCACGCTTTGTACTATCAAGAGCCTCATTCATACGTTTAAGGCTATCGCGCAAAGGGTCAACAATCTTCAACACACTCTCCACATTGCGCGCATCAAGCTCCTCCTGTCGAGATTTAAGGACACGCTCCGACGTGGTCTGCATCTGCTCCTGAATAAGTTTAAGCTGACCCTCAACCTGCGCCTTATTCATCTCACGCACCTGCTCAAGAAGCTGCTCTGACGACTCCTTTATCTGGCGTAGCTGCTGCTCATAGAAGTTCTTAAGCTCTACGAGACGCTGCTCAAGAAGCTTTTGAGCCTCTTGCTTAGTCTCCACAAGTTGCTCCGCCGACTTGTCAAGCTGTTGACGAAGGTTATCCACCCTCTCACGCTCCACATCGCGCTCAGCAACAAGGCGTGATATCTCCTGATTCTGATGTTCTATTCTTACATTGCGCTCCTCTATAGTACGCTTCAGAGACTCAATCTCATCTGTAAGCAATTTGTTATCTCCACTCGTCTTACTAAATAGACGATTTAAGAAAACACCTACAATTACAGCGACAATGACACTGGCAAAGAATATAGATTCTATCATCGCAATTTACTCTGTTTTAATAACTATCTTTGCTGATTTGAGCCCCTTAGCCTTTGCAGTAAGTGTTATCTCTCCTGCAGTTTCATTACTCTGCACAATAGCTGTCATCATTCCATTAAACACCTTCATACGAGGCTCGTGGAACAACTCCAATGATACAGGATTTCCACTTGCTCCTGCACGATAGAAACCAGCACCCTTGACGCTATACTCTACCAAATGCTGTGCATCAGGACATAAGTTTCCATCCTTATCTACAACACGCACAGTAATGAACGACAAATCTCTGCCGTCAGCCTTTATAGTGCTTCTATCAGCAACAAGCTCTATATGGTGAGGCTTACCCGCAGTACGCACTACCTGCTCAGCTACAGCATTACCATCCTTATCATACGCCACAACCTTAACCTCGCCTGGCTGATACTTAGTATCCATCCACATTAGACGATAACGCTGCTGACGCTTGAACGATGTTGCTGTCTCAGGCTCCTCCATAGTACCCTCAGCGGTAATACTCAAGTCCTTAGTACGCACACCCTGGCTAACACCATTTATGAACAACTCGGCACTTGGGTAGTTAGTGTATACGAATATCGGTGTGGTCTCACCCTCACGTCCTGGCCATGTCCAGTGAGGTAGGATATGGAGGGTCTCAACATCCTTATTCCAATGACTACGATATAGGTAGTAGCGATCCTTTGGCAATCCCGCAAGGTCTACAATACCAAAGAGCGACGAGTGGCTTGGCCAATCGGTATAGTATGGTGTAGGCTCGCCGAGGTAGTCGAAGCCTGTCCACACAAACTCACCTATGCCCCACGCATAGTCATCGTGCCAAATCCAATCATCCTCCGGAAGATTTGACCATCCGCAATGCTCAACGTCGTATGATGATGACTGATGATCGTCGTATGTAGCCATCGAGCGACGCTCAACAGGGAACTTATAGACACCACGGCTACTTACTGTCGAAGCTGTCTCCGAGCCGAGGATAATCTGCTGTGGCAGACGTAGATAGTTCTCGGCATAGCGATGTGGGCGGTAGTTGAAGCCTGCGACATCCATCATCGCTGCCATATTTGTGATAATCACCACATTATCTGGCTGATCCATACCCTGAGTTACAGGACGTGTAGGATCCTCACGATGACATATATCCTGCAAGAAGCGCGCGAGTTTCGGACCCCATACAATATCTCCCTGATCAGGGACCTCGTTACCAATGCACCACATAACAACACTTGGATTGTTGCGGTAGTTGTGAATCAAGTTTACCAAATCGCGCTCTGCCCACTCGTCGAAGTAGTTGTGATAACCATTCGAGAGCTTAGCTGTACGCCACTCGTCGAATGTCTCAGGCATAAGCATCATACCCATCTCATCACATGCTCTAACAAGCTCTGGTGCAGGCATATTGTGCGACGTACGTATAGCATTACATCCCATCTCCTTCATAATACGTATCTGACGACGTATTGCTGCATCGTTTACCGCTGCGCCCAAAGGACCGAGGTCGTGGTGGTTACACACGCCCTTGAACTTGGTCTCCACGCCATTGATGAACATACCCTTATCAGGGATAATTTCAATTGTACGAATACCAAAGCGCGTAGTATATACATCCTTGAGCTCCTCGCCAAGATATATCTCTGACTGCGCGGTATAGAGCGTTGGCGACTCCACAGACCACAACTTAGGATTCTCAACATCTATCTTCTGCTCGAACATAGAATCCTCGTATCTGCTAAGCGCATCTATTGCCTCGGCTACAGCCTTACCCTCAGCATCAAAGATTGTAGTCTTGATACGTAAATTATCTCTATCACTCTCGGCATATCCATTAACCTTGGTGCGCAACTCAACAAGTGCCAACTCCTCAGAAACACGTGGTGTTGTCAACTGCGTACCCCACACTGGGACATAAACATCCTCCGTAACGATAAGATGCACATTACGATATATACCTGCTCCAGGATACCAACGTGATGACTCTGGCTTGTTTTCAAGTCGCACTGCCAACTCATTAACCTCGCCAGCCTTTAGGTAGTCGGTGATATCGAAATGGAAAGAATTATAGCCATATCGCCAAAATCCCACCTCTTCACCATTTACATATACACGTGCATGGCTCATAGCACCATCGAAGAGAATTGTAGCACGCTTACCCTCCTCAAATGCAGGTGCTTCGAAATCGAGACGATACCATCCCACACCCACAAATGGCAGACCACCGGTACGTCCTGCATGCTCCATAGCCTCCTTCTGACCATCCTGAGTGATAGCAACATTCTGCTTATCGTTATTAATGCTAAATGGTCCATAAATAGCCCAGTCATGTGGTACAACAACCTCCTGCCACTTACTATCATCGTAGCCTACACGACTAAAATCTGCGCTATCCTCACGCGTAAAATGCCACCCTTTTTCCAAAAGTTGCTCCGAGCGCACCTGTGCCTCCACGGAAAATGCCATTAGTATTACACTAAGCAATGATAAAATTACTCTTTTCATATATCTAATTATTTATTATTTCCTAAAGTACAAAGATATTAAAAAGTATTGATATTTCCACGCTTATACAATTATTTTTCATGATATAGCAACTAACGACATCAGGCATTGTCAAATGATTAAAAGTAACTTTTTATGAGAAAACACACCTCATATCAAAAAAAGCATTATATTTGCATAACATATAAAACCAAACACTATGTCTGTAGAAAGCACAGTAAGAGCGGTAACAACATTGCGCCTTACGGAGATGAAGCAGCGTGGCGAGAAAATAGCCATGCTAACCTCGTATGACTATTCGATGGCTAAGATTGTAGATCAGGCAGGTATCGACGTGATTCTTGTCGGCGACTCAGCTGCCAATGTTATGGCAGGTTTTGAGACTACACTCCCCATCACCCTCGATATGATGATCTATCACGCTAAGTCTGTAGTACGCGCCGTGGAGCGTGCTCTTGTAGTCGTTGATTTGCCTTTCGGTACATATCAGGGTAACTCAAAGCTCGCCCTCGACTCTGCAGTGCGAATTATGAAGGAGACCGAGGCAGATGCTGTAAAGCTCGAAGGTGGCGAAGAGGTCATCGAATCGGTACAGCGTATCCTCTCGGCAGGTATTCCTGTTATGGGTCACCTCGGACTTATGCCACAGTCCATACATAAATTTGGCACCTATAATGTTCGTGCTAAGAATGAGGCTGAGGCTGAGAAACTTGTCCGCGACGCAAAACTTTTGGAGGAGGCGGGATGCTTCGCTGTGGTATTGGAGAAGATTCCAGCAGCGTTGGGTGCGCGCGTATCTAAGGAGTTGCATATTCCGACTATTGGAATTGGTGCTGGTGGCGAGACAGATGGTCAGGTTCTTGTTGCTCACGACATGTTAGGCATCACACAGGCATTCTCACCTCGTTTCTTGCGTCGTTATGCCGACCTTGGTACCATAATTTCGGAAGCTGTAGGTCACTATGTTGATGATGTTAAGAGTCGCGATTTCCCTAACGAGAAGGAGCAATACTAACAAGTATTTTAAACAACAAGTGGTTGTCCAACAAATAAAGTTGAGACAACCACTTTTTTATAAGGTGTATAACAAGCGTAACCTTTAGTATACTTTTAACAGCGACGAATCACCATAGCTTAAGAAGCGAAAATCGTTTGCTAAAGCATAATCGTAGATACGCTTCCAATTATCACCTACATAAGCACTTACAAGGAGTAGCAACGTCGACTTAGGCTGATGGAAATTGGTGATTATGTAATTCACTATGCGGAAATGATATCCAAGTGGCGTAATCATAATCTGTGTTGCCGCCTTAAGCTGCTCCAAACCATTATCAGTCATATAGTTGAGCAAGACTTCCGCAACATCCTTACATAGGAACTCTGCAGGGATATCATAAAGCTCCCACTGCCCCACTACTTGCTCTACATTAGGTGTTCCAGTACACTTTATGCGCCACGCAAGTGCTGCAAGCGACTCCATTGTGCGAACCGACGTAGTACCAACAGCCACTATACGACCTGCATTATGAAGTATATTCTGTAGGGTCTGACACGTAATTACAAAGTGCTCCGTATGCATATTATGCTGCGCCGCATTCTCATCCTTAACAGGGAGGAATGTTCCTGCACCCACGTGCAATGTAACCTCCTCAAAACTAAAGCCTTGCTCACGCATCTCGGCAATAAGCTCAGGGGTAAAATGTAGTCCTGCCGTAGGAGCGGCTACAGAGCCCTCGAAGCGTGCATATACAGTCTGATAGCGAGTATTATCTATATCCTCACTCTCGCGGTTGAGATATGGAGGAATAGGAATACGTCCCAAAGTTTCAAGGAGCTGACCAAAGCTACAATCCGCTGACCAGCGGAAACGAACTATATGCTCACGTGTACCACGCTCCACAATTTCGGCACGCAACGTATGAGGCTCACCGTTATACTCGAAGTCGATACCTATCTCACCCTCTTTCCACTTTTTGAGGTTACCAACAATGCAACTCCACTCACTCTCGCCCTTAATGGCAAAGGCGCGCTCATAATCTGCAGGATTGTGTGGCTCAAGACAGAACACCTCGATACGCGCTCCCGATGCCTTGTGCATCACAATACGTGCACGTACAACACGCGTATTATTAAAGACAAGCATTGCACCCTCTGGGAGATACTCCGCCACGTTGCGGAAATGGCTCTCAGAGATATTGCCATTGTCATAGATAAGGAGCTTCGATGATGAGCGTTCCGCCAACGGAAATTTGGCAATACGCTCATCAGGAAGCGGATAATTAAAATCGTTGATATCTATATGTCGTTCCATATATTACTTTATAGTAAGCTCATCGATAAGCCATTTAGCCTCGCCATATTTCTCGATAACGAACAACACATAGCGGATATCTACGGCGATGGTACGCTGCAACTCAGGCTCGAATGCTACATCTCCAGACATAGCTTCCCAGTTGCCATCAAATGCCAAGCCAATAAGCTCGCCCTTATCGTTCATTACAGGTGATCCTGAGTTACCTCCTGTGATATCGCAATTAATGAGGAACGCAACAGGCAAATCTCCATTCTTATCAACATAGCGACCATAATCCTTGTTCTTATAAAGCTCCTTCAAACGCTCAGGAACAGTAAACTCCACAGGATTTGATGGATCCTCCTTTGCCATAACACCCTCGATAGTGGTGTAATGGTTATAAACGATACCATCAGCAGGGCTGTAAGGAAGTACATTACCATAAGTTAGACGGATTGTAAAGTTTGCATCCGATGCCCAAGGCTTCTCAGGCTGCATCATCATAAGACCTGCGATATACTTACGATGACCCTCAGCATACTTCATCTCAGTAGCCATAACCGCAGGCGCAAGCTCGCGGTAGAGCTCGAAGATAGACTTTGCAAGCTCGTAAACAGGATCGTTGTTGAAGGCTGCCTCGCGTGCCTCTGCATCAAGTGCTGCTATGGCATTAAACTTCTCAAGGCTTGTGAGCTGCGAGTTGTCGTAGAGCCAGTCTACATAAGCGTCGCTGTTGCCACCAAACTCGGCATCAATCTTCTCGTAGATTGATGGCAGACGCTTGTTGTTCTCGCGGTAGATCTGGAACATGCGCTTTGCTACGTCGCGGTCGGTAGCCTCGTCGTAGTCCTTATAGAACTGCTCAGGGTTAAATCTACCCAACATGGTCTGCACAAGCTCCACCGACTGGAAGAATGTCTCAGATATATACTGCAATGTAGCGTTCTCCTCCTTTGCCTCGGTCTGCGACTGCTCGATGAGCGCGAGGGCATTGATATATCCCTCCTCTGGGAGAGTATTAGCATTTGCCCAAGCCTGGAACTCAGCCTCCTGCTTAGCCTTCTTATCGCGAACGTTAAGCTTCTCAATACCGCGTGACATGCCGATAGAGTTCTTCCAGTAGTTTGCCGAGCTTGCGAACTTAGCGTCGTACTTGATGCGTACTGCCTGGTCGGCATCCATGTGCTCGCGCAAGATTGCCTGACGCTCGCCACGGATGTAGATGC
>JAGBUS010000025.1 GCA_017630735.1 Alistipes sp.
AGGTCAACGAGCATAAGGTGGTTGTCAGTACCGCCAGAAACGATCTTGTAACCACGCTTTGTGAGTGCCTCTGCCAAAGCCTTAGAGTTCTTAACTACCTGCTGCTGATACTCCTTATACTCAGGTGTCAATGCCTCGCCGAATGCTACAGCCTTAGCAGCGATAACGTGCTCCAATGGACCGCCCTGGATGCCTGGGAATACTGCAGAGTTCAAAATCTGAGACATCTTCTTCACTACGCCCTTAGGAGTTGTGTAGCCCCATGGGTTGTCGAAGTCCTTACCCATAAGGATGATACCGCCACGAGGACCGCGGAGAGTCTTGTGTGTTGTAGATGTTACGATGTGAGCATACTTTACAGGGTTATCCAACAAACCTGCTGCGATAAGACCTGCAGTGTGTGCCATATCCACCATAAACAAAGCACCTACCTTATCTGCAATCTCGCGCATACGCTTGTAGTCCCACTCGCGTGAGAAAGCCGATGCACCACCAATGATAAGCTTTGGCTTGTGCTCTACAGCGAGCTTCTCCATCTCATCGTAGTCGATGTTGCCAGTCTCCTCGCTGAGACGATAGCCTACAGCGTTGAAGTACATACCCGACATGTTCACAGGTGAACCGTGTGAGAGGTGACCACCGTGTGAAAGGTCGAGACCCATAAATGTATCACCTGGCTTCAAGCAAGCGAAGAAAACTGCCATATTTGCCTGAGCACCAGAGTGTGGCTGTACGTTAGCATACTCTGCGTCGTAGAGCTTGCAGATGCGCTCGATAGCGAGATTCTCAATCTTGTCCACTACCTCGCAACCACCATAGTAACGAGCAGCAGGGTAGCCCTCGGCATATTTGTTAGTACATACAGAGCCCATAGCAGCCATAACCTGGTCGCTTACGAAGTTCTCTGAAGCGATAAGCTCAATACCCTTCATCTGACGTGAACGCTCCTCGGCAATCAAGTCAAAAATCTGTAAATCCTTGTTCATATTGTAGTTTTAGTTTTAAGTTTCACATAAAATGTTATTCCAACTAACAAAGATATAAAAAAATAAATTAAATAACAAAATCTTTTCGGCGTAAAAATTGATTTTGTACGGCGTGCGGAATTTGTGAATATATGCTAAGGTGTTGATAATTAACGCGGTAGTTGATTGATGTGATTGTTGGCTATTTTGCTTTGTAATTTGTGCTATAAAATAGACTTATAACACTATATAAAATAAAGATTGATATTCTTTTGAAATTCTGAATAGTTTTTGTTATTTTTGCAAGCTATAATTTATAGATATGGAAAAGGATACACAAAAAGATATATTACAGGAGCTCGAAACGAGCGAATATAAATATGGCTTCGTGACCGATATCGAGACCGAGACCATTGGTCGTGGACTCTCGGAGGACATTGTACGTCTTATCTCTGAGAAGAAGGGCGAGCCTGAGTGGATGTTGGAGCGTCGCTTGCAGGCATACCGCCATTGGCTAACGTTGGAGCATCCTCAGTGGGCGCACCTCGATATCCCTGAGATCGACTTCCAGGATGTCATCTACTATGCTGCACCAAAGCAGAAGAAGCAGCTCAACTCACTGGACGAGGTAGATCCAGAGTTGAAGCGCACATTCGATAAGCTCGGTATTCCTCTTGAGGAGCAGATGGCACTCGCTGGTGTTGCCGTAGATGCTGTTATGGACTCAGTATCGGTCAAGACCACTTTCCGCGACACGTTGGCTGAGAAGGGCATTATCTTCTGCTCTATCTCGGAGGCTATCAAGGAGCACCCAGAGCTTATTAAGAAGTATCTCGGCTCGGTAGTGCCATACACCGATAATTTCTATGCAGCTTTGAATGCCGCAGTATTCTCTGATGGCTCGTTCTGCTACATTCCTAAGGGTGTGCGTTGCCCTATGGAGCTATCTACCTACTTCCGCATCAATGCCGAGGGTACGGGACAGTTCGAGCGTACGCTTATCGTGGCGGACGAGGGCTCGTATGTTAGCTACCTCGAGGGTTGTACTGCGCCACGTCGTGATGAGAATCAGCTTCACGCCGCTGTCGTGGAGATTGTAGTGGAGAAGGATGCTGATGTTAAGTACTCAACTGTTCAAAACTGGTACCCAGGAGATAAGGATGGCAAGGGTGGTATCTACAACTTTGTTACCAAGCGCGGTATCTGTCGCCAGGGTGCTCACCTCTCATGGACACAGGTGGAGACAGGCTCGGCTATCACATGGAAATACCCAAGCTGTGTGCTTCAGGGCGATAACTCATCGGGTGAGTTCTACTCTGTGGCTATGACTAACAACTATCAGCAGGCAGATACTGGTACAAAGATGATTCACATTGGTAAGAACACACGTTCGCGTATCGTGTCGAAGGGTATCTCGGCTGGTCGCTCACAGAATGCCTACCGTGGTTTGGTGCGCGTGGCGAAGGGCGCGGATAATGCTCGTAACTACTCGCAGTGTGACTCGTTGCTTATTGGCGACAAGTGTGGTGCGCACACATTCCCAGTTATCGACTCATACAATCCATCGGCAGTGTTGGAGCATGAGGCTACAACATCTAAGATTTCCGAGGATCAGCTCTTCTACTGCAATCAGCGAGGTCTCTCTACCGAGGATGCTGTAGGTCTCATCGTCAACGGCTATGCTCGCGAGGTGTTGGCAAAGTTGCCTATGGAGTTTGCTGTAGAGGCGCAGAAGTTGTTGGCAATAAGCCTCGAAGGAAGCGTAGGTTAATACTCTTTGTGATAAGGGCGCATCTTCGACGCTTTGCTTGTCTGAAAATGCTCATTTACGCTTAGTAAACTCCGCTTTTTCAGACTGCGACAAATCGCCAAATCTGACACCCTTCTGACAAAGAGTTGAGAGAATAATAATTAAGATAGAATAAAAACGAAAAACAATATAAACTATGTTAAAGGTAGAAAATCTACACGCCTCAGTTGGCGATAAGGAGATTTTGAAAGGTATAAACCTCACTGTTAAGGCTGGTGAGGTACACGCTATTATGGGACCTAACGGTTCTGGTAAGTCTACACTCGCTTCGGTATTGGCTGGTAACGAGAAGTTTACTGTTACGGCTGGTAGCGTGGAGTTCGAGGGCGAGGATTTGCTTCAGTACAACATTGAGGAGCGTTCCCGTAAGGGCTTGTTCCTCGGCTTCCAGTACCCTGTTGAGATTCCAGGTGTTACTATGGCAAACTTCATGAAGATTGCCGTAAACGAGCAGCGCAAGGCACGTGGCTTGGAGCCTCTCACTGCTGCGGAGTATCTCCGTATGATGAAGGAGAAGAGTGCTATCGTGGAGCTCGACTCTAAGCTTACCTCACGTGCTGTGAACGAGGGTTTTTCGGGTGGTGAGAAGAAGAAGAACGAGATTTTCCAGATGGCTATGCTCGATCCTAAGTTGGCAATCTTGGATGAGACAGATTCGGGTTTGGATATCGATGCGTTGCGTATCGTGGCTACGGGTGTCACACGCCTTAAGCGTGAGGATAACGCTACGGTAGTTATCACACACTACCAGCGTCTGTTGGACTACATCGTGCCTGACTACGTTCACGTGTTGTACAAGGGTCGCATCATCTACACTGGCGACAAGACTCTCGCATTGAAACTTGAGAAGGAGGGCTACGACTGGCTTATCAACGACTATAAGGAGGAGTAGGCTATGAAGGAGCGTTTGAATAGTACTCTGCAGGCTCAGCCACTACCAGCTTCGGGTCGTATAGGCTCAGGAGTGTGGTATGTGGAGACTTTGGCAGACCGCGATATCACCGTCGATGCGGGTGGTGATGTGCGTATGCTCATTGTTGATGGCGATGCTGCGGCAGAGATAAATATCGATGTGGAGAGTGGTGCAAAGCTAAGTATTCTCCACGTGGTAAACCATAAGAGTGCTGCTACCGTGAATATCGCTATTGCGGAGGTTTCGGAGTGTCGCATGACTCAGGTTGTATGTTCGTCAAGTGATACACGTGTTGTTGCGAGCCTTGTAGGTCGCGATGCTCGTTTCGAGTTGGGTGGTGTCTTTGTGCTTACGGATGATAACCAGACGAGTGTTACTGCCGATGTTAACCATATAAGCCCTGATTGTCGTTCACGCATTATGGTTAAGGGTGTAGCTTCGGGTAAGTCGCATGGTCGTTTTTCGGGCTTGGTATATGTTGCTCCCGATGCTCAGCGCACCGATTCGGAGCAGACTAACCGTAATGTCACCATTGGCGAAGGACATATCGAGACTCTTCCACAGTTGGAGATTTATGCCGACGATGTAAAGTGTAGCCATGGTGCTACAGTGGGTCAGATGGATTCTGAGGCTATCCTCTATATGCGTCAGCGTGGCTTGAGCCTTGCCGATGCTAAGCGTTTGCAGATTGAGGGCTTTGTGGATGATATAGTTCTTCACTCGGCAGTTGAGGGTGTGCAGGATATTCTGACAGAGATGTTGGCTGAAAAACTAAGTAAGTTGTAAGATAGAGACTATGGCATACGACATAGAGCAGATACGTAGGGATTTCCCTATCCTTGAGCGTGAGGTAAACCGCCGTAAGTTGGTATATTTCGATAGTGGTGCTACGGCACAGAAGCCACAGAGGGTTATCGAGGCTACTGACCGCCTTATGCGTGAGTCGAACGCCAATATCCATCGCGGAGTACACCATCTTTCGGGTGTTATGACCGAGATGTACGAGGAGGCGCGCGAGAGGGTACGTAAGTTTATAGGTGCTCAGCATCGCGAGGAGGTTATCTTTACCGCAGGTGCTACGGCATCCATTAACCTCGTTGCCTATGCGTGGAGTTCAAGATTTCTCCGCGAGGGCGATAATGTCGTGGTGTCGGAGATGGAGCATCACTCCAATATTGTGCCTTGGCAGTTGGCGTGTGAGCGTCATGGTGCTGAGCTTCGCGTGTTGCCATTTGATGATAGGGGCGAGCTTATGATGGATAAGCTCGGTGAGCTTATTGATGAGCGTACTCGCCTTGTTGCCGTTACCGAGGCATCAAACACGTTGGGTACTATGCCTGATTTGGAGCCTATCATCGCTAAGGCTCATGCCGTAGGTGCTGTTGTTATGGTCGATGGTTGCCAGGGTATTGTGCATGGTGGCGGTAATGTTGCGGAGCGTGGATACGACTTCTATGCCTTTTCGGGACATAAGTTGTATGGTCCAACAGGTATTGGCGTGTTGTATGGTCGTAAGGAGTTGTTGGAAGCGATGCCTCCGTTTATGGGTGGTGGCGATATGGTCGATAAGGTTACCTTTGCCAAAACGACGTATGCCCCTCTGCCACTAAAGTACGAGGCTGGAACATCCAACTTCATAGGTGCTGTAGGTCTTGGTGAGGCTATTGAGTATGTCGAGAGTATTGGCATGGAGACTATCGAGGTGTATGAACAGGAGTTGTTGGAGTATATGACCGAGCAGTTGTCGACTATCGAGGATCTAAAAATATATGGCACTGCGGAGCGTAAATGTCCTTTAGTATGCTTCACTATTGAAGGTACACACCCATACGATGTAGGCATGATTCTCGATAAGTTGGGTGTTGCCATTCGCACAGGACACCACTGCGCCGAGCCTGTTATGACACACTTTGGCGTTACGGGTATGTGTCGTGCTTCTATAGGTATGTATAATACTAAGGAGGAGGTAGATGCTTTGGTTAAGGGTGTCGAGCGTGCTGTTATGATGCTAAAATAGTTGTTACAAATAAAACAACGCTATTACTAATTCTCATTACTAATTACTCACTACTAATTATATAAGGTATGTTTATAGTATTAGAGGGTCTTGATGGTGCGGGCAAGTCTACGCAGATTGCAATGTTGCGTGATATGTTTCGTGCTAAGGGCGTAGAGTCGGAGTATCTCCACTTTCCACGCTTTGATTCACCTGTTTATGGTGATCTTATCGCGCGCTTCCTGCGTGGCGATTTAGGTGGCGTTGAGAGTGTTAATCCATATCTTGTTGCGCTCCTCTATGCAGGTGATAGAGCTGATGCAGCGGCGATGATACGTGGATGGCTCAATGAGGGTAAAGTTGTAATTGTAGACAGATACGTATATTCGAATATCGGTTATCAGTGTGCAAAGCTACCACGTGGTGAGGAGCGTAATAGACTAAAGTCGTGGATTCTACATACGGAGTTTGAGGAGTTTGCTATTCCACGCCCCGATTTATCGTTGTTCCTCGATGTGCCTTTTGCATTTACCGAGAAGAAGCTTACCGAAACACGTGAGGGTGATGATAGAGCCTATCTTCAGGGTCAGAAGGATATCCACGAGGCATCGCTCGACTTGCAGCGCGCGGTGCGCGAGGTATACTTGGATTCGGCTGTTGAGGATGGTGATATAAAGGTTGTAGATTGCTCTACTGAGGAGGGTGCTATGGCATCTCCTGAGGTTATCTTCGAGCGTATAATGTCCTATGTCAACCTATTGTAGTATTCAAGACTCTATGGAATCAAAGAGTGGTATAGGTGTTACTATAATTCGCTGGATTGTAGGAGCAACATTCCTATTCTCAGGACTCACCAAATGTATAGATCCTGTTGGAATATCTATATATATAGATAAATATTTAGCTACGTATGGCTTGGAGGCTCTGATGTCTATTTCTGAGCCTATAGCAGTGCTATTATCTACGTTGGAGCTACTCCTTGGAGTATTGCTCATCACGGGCGTATTTAGATGCTTGGTATCAACATTCTCGCTAATCATCGTTGCTATATTTACTGTGGTTACACTGCTGAGTGCTACGATATTACCTGTCGGAGAGTGTGGTTGCTTCGGAGATATAGTACCCTTAACGCCATGGCAGACATTTTTTAAAAATGTTGTGTTGCTTGTCCTCTCCTTTATTGTGTGGCGTGGTAGCCGTACCCAGCAAAGAGTAGGGGTGAGAGATGTCGTTATCTTAGTTGTGGCGATAGCCATACCGCTTGCTATAAATCTCTACGCTTTGCGTCATCTACCTATCGTCGACACTATGCCATATAAGGTAGGCACAACGCTCTATCACGATGTGTTAAAGGAGCGTGAGATGGCGGAGGCGTCGGTGCAGAATGTGCTAATCTTTAGAAATATAACTACAGGCGAGACGGTGGAGTTTGATGCTATGGATAGCACCTGCTGGGAGGATGAAAACCTTGAGTTTGTAGATGCTAAGACAATAGAATCTCCTGTGGAGACAACCTATGGGGAGTTCCGTCTATATAATGTTGATGGCGAGGATTGTAGCATTGATATTCTTGGTCGTCGAGGTCGTGTGGCGTTACTATGCGTTAATGATATCCATGCTATGACGGATAAGCACCGCAAAGGATTAAGCACTCTGTTGGCGAGCTATCCTTCGCACGGTATTGTGATATTAACCTCTGTAAATCGTGAGGATGTAGCATCGCAGTTAGATCTTCGAGGTGTTGAGTTATATACGATAGATGCGATGACCCTACGTTCGGTTATTCGCTCGGATATAGGAGTTGTTGTTCTCCGCGATGGCGTTGTGGAGTATAAGTCCGATATTCAAGATATGTAGTAGACTCTCTTGGCAAGATAATTGACTGTTACCGATTTAGGTAATGGTCAATTTTTTTATTATGCGTAAAGTAGTTTACATCATGCTTATATTTTTCGTTGTAGCGTGTGGTGATAGAAATAATATGGTTGCTCCTCAGCCACAAATCGTTAGATCTGTGGTAGCAACACAGGTAGAGTATGCAAGTCGTGATTTTGCTGCGCTTACCACTGCTGATGATGCTGTAACATTGGCTTTCAAAATCTCTGGTCGTGTGCAGGATATCCCAGTTGCAAAGGGTATGGCGGTTAAGAAGGGGCAGCTGTTAGCTGAACTTGATAAGCGGGATGTAGAACTTCAGGTGGATGCTGCTCAGGCGGCTCTGCGTGAGGCTGAGTCGCGCTTAGAGCGTGCGCGGCGATTGTTGCAGCACTCTGCAATCTCGGAACAGGAGGTCGAGTCGATAGAAAATGCTGTGGCACAAGCCGAGTCGCAGTATAAAAATAGCTTAGATTTATTGAATGACACTCACATTTTAGCTCCCTTTGCTGGTGTTGTGGAGCGTACCTATGTCGATGCTTTTCAGCGTGTATCATCGGGTGAAAATATTGTGCGTATAGTAAATCCGATAAGCACCACCGTAGGCTTCACCGCCCCTGAAGATTTGGTCTCGCAACTATCATTGCCTACAACGCATTTTACCGTAGAGTTTGATGCATGGCGAGGCGTGCGCTTCGATGCTGTAATAAAGAGCTTTGCTCGTACATCGTCGGATGCTCTGGGATTTCCTGTATCGCTACGTTTGGTGAATGTCGATACGGCGCAATATAGAATATCTCCAGGAATGACATGTGTGGCTACGGTAACAACGCCTGAACGCGATAAGAGAGCTGTTGTTGTGCCACTCACAGCAATATATGCACCTGTTGGCGATGGCGATTATGTCTGGATTATAGATAAGGAGAGTCGTGTCTATCGAAGTCGTGTGGAGTTGGGCAGTCTTACGGGCGATTCTGATGTTGTGGTACTACGTGGCATTAAGCCAGGTGAGAGAGTTGTTTCGGCAGGAGTATACCACCTAACTGATGGCGAGGTAGTACGTATTGAGGAGAATTAAATTGTGTGACTATGGCTAATATTTCGCGATACTCCATTCTGCACCCTTCGGTCATTGTGGTGCTTATGGTGGCAATTCTGTGTGGCGGTGTCTATGCCTTCAATGCTCTTGGTAAGCGCGAGGACTCCACCTTTACCATCAAGAGTGCTATTGTGGTGTGCCCATACGGTGGTGCTACACCAGAGGAGGTAGAGTCGCTTGTTGTGGAGCCTCTTGAGCGTGAGATACGTACTCTCAGTGCGGTGCATAAGATAACCTCTGAGGCGCACTTTGGATATGCTCGCCTTATGGTTGAGTTGAACCCTGCAACATCACCTAAGCGTATACCTCAGCTTTGGGATGAGCTACGCCGTAAGGTGGCAAATGCAAAATCGGTTCTTCCCGAAGGTGTTGGAGACATAGAGGTAGTTGATGATTTTGGCGATGTCTATGGTCTCTATTATGCTCTGGTCTCTGAGGGAGGTTTTACATGGCGCGATATGCACCACTATGCTATGAGTGTAGAGCGTGAATTATACGCCATCGATGGGGTAGATAAGGTTATGCTCTATGGTGAGCAGACACCTGAGGTGAATGTGTGGATTAGCCCCTCTACGCTCTCGGCTTTCGACCTGCGTCCAGAGGATATTGGTGGTGCTATAGCGCGTCAAAATAGAGTATCACCATTGGGTAGTCGCGAGGCAGGAGAAGTGACAATCGAGCTTGTTGAGGGTAGTACCTATGCTTCGTTATCGGAGCTTGAAAATCAACTCCTTATGGCATCTGATGGCAAGCAGTATCGCTTGGGGGATATTGCTACAATTGAGCAGGGATATCACACGCCACCATCGCTACGTATGCGTGTTGATGGTAATGATGCAGTGGCTATTGCAGTATCGACAAATCCCGATATGGATATAGTAAAGGTCGGCGATGACGTGGAAGAGGTGATAACGCACCTTGAAGATACCCTCCCCGCAGGTCTTAGTATCGTAACGCTTTATCCTGAGAATAAGATAGCACGTGAGGCAAATAATATGTTTGTTATCAATCTCTTGGAGTCTCTGGCTATTGTGATATTACTCGTGATGTTGGTTATGGGATGGCGACAAGGTGTTATTGTCGGAGTGTCGCTTGTGTTGTCTATTGCTGCCACCATCGTAGTCATGCTCCTTATGCATGAGGGCGTAAACCGCACCTCGTTAGCGGGCTTTATCATCGCTATGGGTATGCTTGTCGATAATGCTATTGTCGTTGTAGACAACACGCGCTCGTTGTCACTCACTGGATTACCTCTGCGTGTTGCCGCTGTTGAGGGTGCCACACGCCCACGTTATGCACTCCTTGCAGCTACCATAATTGCTATCCTCTCGTTTCTTCCGCTGCAATTGTCGCCTTCGTCAGTAGCAGAGATTATCCGTCCACTCTTTGTTGTTGTTGCTGTGTCGCTCCTCGTCAGTTGGTTTTTTGCTCTTGTGCAAGTTCCTCTTATGAGTGTGGCTATGTTGCGTATTGTACCTACGACATTAAATGCGCAGCCACGTTCTGCATGGTTTGGTAGTGTGGTTGGAGTGTTGCTTCGCCATCGTTGGTCTACACTATCTACGGTCGTTGGATTGTTTATCCTCTCGCTATGGGTTATGGGGCAAATGCCACAAAACTTCTTCCCTCAGCTCTCGAAATCCTATTTTCGTGCAGATGTTATTATGGCTGATGGCTACGATATTGAGACTATGGATGCGCGCCTTAAGGATATGAGCTCTTGGCTGTTGTCGCAACCTGAGGTTGTGCGTGTCTCCACCACGGCAGGAGGTACACCCCCACGTTACTACTTAGCAAGTAGTAGCTATGCTTCGCGTCCTAATTATGGTAATATTCTCATTGAGGTTGAGGATGCTACGATGACTCCGATTGTTGAAGAGCGTTTCGATATGTGGGCGAGAGATAATTTTGCCGATGTGTGGCTTCGCTCGTCGCTGTTTCGTCTCTCTCCAGTGCCTGAGGCGACTATCGAATTTGGCTTTGTGGGCGATAATATTGATACGTTGAGCCGCCTTACGCGCGATGCTATGCTGGTCATGAAGCGAGGAACAGATACGCGTAATGTCCGTAACAGTTGGGGAAATCGTATTGCAGTATGGAAGCCTCATTACTCGCAAATAAAGGCTCAGCGTCTGGGTGTTGAGCGTAGTGCTGTTGCACGCTCATTGGAGATGTCAACGTCGGGATATAGGGTCGCAACATTCCGCGACGAGGAGTATGCTATGCCGATACTTTTGCGTAGTCAGCCCTCTGCCGATAATTCGCTTCTATCTCTCACCACGCTACCAGTATTCTCTGCGCGCGGACGTAGCTTCTCGCTTGCGCAGGCGACCTCGGAATTTACCTTTAAGTTTGAGCCTCCGATGATACGTCGTATCGACTTTGAACGTGTCATGAAGGCGCAGTGTGATGTGGAGCGAGGAGTAAATACAATAGCCTTGTTTAATAGTCTTAAAGAGGAGTTGGAACAGGAGATTGCTATGCCTGAGGGGTATCGTATGGAGGTGTATGGAGAGCAGGAGAGCCGTGATGAGTCAAATGATGCTTTAGCTTCGCAATTACCTGTCACGTTGCTACTTATATTTGCTGTATTGGTGCTCTTGTTTGGTAACGTACGTGCTCCTTTGGTTGTTTTAGTAACCGTGCCATTGATATTTATCGGAGTGGTTGCAGCTCTTGCTGTTACAGGTAAGATGTTCGATTTTTTCTCCTTGCTTGGTCTTTTAGGCTTGGTGGGTATGAATATCAAGAATAGCGTAATTCTCCTCTCGCGTATTGATGAGTTGCGTGGCGAGGGTATTGCACCGCGTGAAGCAATTATCTCCGCCACTCAGGATCGCTTTATTCCAGTTGTCGCTGCATCGGCAACAACGGTGTTAGGCATCTCTCCGTTGCTTTTTGACTCTATGTTTGGCAGTATGGCTGCTACGATTATGGGAGGTCTTATCATTGCTACGCTTCTTGTACTGATGGTACTACCTGTTGTCTATTCACTCTTTTATCGTGTTCGTCTATGAGTTGTCGTCTAATACTTACGTTGCTCTTTGTGGCGATTTCATATACCACACAAGCGCAGATAACACTCCAGCAGTATCGGAGTTCGGTTATTGATTATAGCCATACTTTACGGCGTGCTGAGGCAACTACTGAGGGTGCCGAGGCAGATATGCAACTTGCGCGGAAGGAGATGCTTCCATCACTTGGCGTGAGTAGTGAAGCTAATTACGATTTGCGTGTAGGAGACAAGGCGCGTGCAGTTAGTTGGTCTATGCGTGCTGACGTTGTGCAACCTATATTCTACGGTGGTGTTATACATGCTACTAAGGAGCGTGCCGAGATGTTGTGGAACGAGGCTCTTAGTCGGGAGCAGAGTGCGATGCTCGATGTTATCTACGATGCCGATGTGGCATATTGGACACTCTCGCGTGCTGAGATTTATTATCGTGCCATAGAGGATTATCGTTCTATTGTGGCATCGCTACGTGATGTTGCAGCGCATCGTTTTGAGGAGGGTTACACCTCGAAGAGCGACCTCCTGCAGGTTGAGTCACGTCTCAGCGATGCCGAGTATCAACTATCGCGTGCTAAGCAGCAATGGATGCAGGCATTGCATAACTTCAATGTTATGCGAGGTGGTGACCCAACAGATGTCATATCGCTTGCTGAGAGTATTCTTGATACAAAGTATCTGCCTGAGCGTGAGGATGTCGCAGAGGTGGTGTTGTCGCATCCCGATTATGTCGCTGCTATTGCTTCGCGTGAGGCTTCGCGCTGGGCGGTGAAGGTCGCGCGTGCCGCCTATCTACCTAATATAGGAGCGGGGATATATGGCTTATGGTATCCCAAAACACCTAATGTCAGGGGTGCAGGAACACGCCTTGATGGTGGGGTTACACTAACTATGACTACGCCGATTTATCATTTTGGAGAGCGTCGTCAGGCTATGCGCTCGGCTCGAAGCAATTTGCGCCGTGCGGAACTTTTGGCGGAGGATATCGCTGATGAGATAGTGCTCAATGAAAGCAATGGTTGGACCAACCTTGTCTCTACTTTAGAACGTGTCGAGGCAGTACGTCATAATCTCAACCTCGCAACAGAGAATCTTGAAATAAGCACCTATGCCTATGGTGAGGGTCTTGGTACTATACTCGATGTTTTACAAGCGCAGCTCAGTTGGTTGCAGATATACAATAATGCTATAGCTGCGCAGTATGATTATGCGTTGGCAATAGCTGCTTATCAGTATATCATAGGCGAGAGTCTCGATAGGTAATAATAGGAATTGATAGGTAGTAATAGGAAAAAGTCCCTATCTGTCCCTGTCAATTCCTATCTCTCCCTATAATTCCCTATTTGTCATCCAAACTGCTCGCTATGCCTTATCATCCACCGCAACGATAGATAACTCGTGCGATAGTGGGGCAATCTTTCGTAGCATCTGGAGTAGACCGCAATATTTGTCGTGAGCAAGATTAACGGCTCGACTGATTATAATCTGATCCTTTAGTGTGTGGCACTCGATGTTGTAGATGATATTGAAACTTGTATAGCGGCTCTCAGCCTGAAGCACAGGTGTAGAGAGTGTCCCCTCCATGGTAATCTCCATGCTCAACATCGCTTGGCTATGCTCCTTAAGTAGCCCCAATATTGTGCGACCAGCGCAATCTGCCGCTGCATAGAGTAGCATCTCTTTAGGATTTAGCTTTTCGAGTTTGGCTCCACCATTAAGCATAAAATCTCTCTCTGGAGTCATGTTAATAACGATTTTCTGTATCATTGTGAAAAATCTTTTGGTTAATACATACAATCTTGGGCAATAATCATTCCTTTGATGAGTTACTATTCATAAAAAAATCGTATATTTGCCCTATATTATATGTATATTATGCGACGAAAAATTATAACATTAGCAGTGCTTGTCTTCTTGGCTGCTATGCCATGTAGCGTTGAGGCACAAATACCAGATAAGAGAGCCAACTTAGAGTATATTGAGAGTATGCTCGAACGTAATCGTTGGGGTGATGCTCGTGTTGCGTTATCAGCAGTTAGTAGTAAGCTCGACCCTATCTCCGATCGAAGAGATATCGAGTGGGTGGAGTACTACAAGGTGCTTTGCGCGCTGGAGCTTGGCGTTGGAGATGTAGAGTCAATGATGGAGAATTATGTCGAGCGTTTCCCAACAAGTGTTTATAGTGATCACATACCATTTATGATGGCGTGCTATGAGTGTGATAGGGGATATATCAAGCGTGCCAAAAAGTTGTTTGATGAGGTTGATTACAGGTCTCTTGATGCGTATGAGCGTGAGCGATATGATATACGTGTAGGCTATATCTACTTCTTGGAGAATAACTACAACCTGGCAAGTGCCCATTTCCAGAAGATAAAGCCTATTTCGGAGTACTACCATCATGCACTTTACTATAATGCCTATATCGCCTATAGTCAGCAGCGCAATGCTGAGGCGGAGCGAGCATTCCGCGAACTTGCCAACTATGATACTTACGACCAGTTGTCGCCATTCTACCTTTTGCAACTTGAGTATCGAAAGGGCAACTACGACTATGTAATCACCGAGGGTGAGCGACTAATGCCTCTTGTGACGGATGATACGCATGCCGACTTGGTACGTATCATTGCCGAGAGCTACTTTATCAAGGGCGATTATGCAAATGCCATCCGCTACACCTCAAATAAGTCAGAGGAGCAGATGTCGCGCCAGGAGAACTACATCAAGGGATACTCATTGTATCGCATGGCACGATATGATGCGGCAGTGTCGCCTTTGCTTAAGGTGTGTGGTGCCAATGATGCTCTCACACAGAATGCTTCATACCATCTTGGTGATTGCTATTTGCGTGTTGGCAATAAGAGTAAAGCTGCGGATGCCTTTGCTATGGCATCTGTCGATGGTTTCGATAAGGATATTGCCCACGATGCTCTTCTCAACTATGGACGATTGAAGTTTGAGCTTGGTGGCGGTATCTTCAATGAGGCTGTAAACGTACTGCAGGAGTATCTTAAGCGTTATCCTCAGACGGCATATACCTCTGAGGTTAAGGAGTTGCTCATCGCTGCTTTCTATAACTCTGAGGACTACGATGCTGCTTACAAAGCTATTCATGAGCTTCCTAATCCCGATAGTGACATCCTTGCAGTGTTGCAGAAGGTTGCCGTATTCCGTGCTGTGGAGGCTATTGATGCTAATAATTGGGATGATGCAGAGGCTCTACTTAAGGAGGCAAAGGATATAGGTATTGTGCCAAAGTATAATGCCCTTACGCTCTATTGGCAGGCAGAGGTGGCATACCATAAGGGTGATGTTGAGCGTGCTAAGCAGTGCTATGAGGACTATATACGTCGTGCGCCAAAGAGTGAGATGGAGTATCACTTTGCACACTATGGTTTAGGATATGCAAATCTTGCACTTAACAAGATGGAGGATGCGCAGTCTGCATTCAATACTTTTGTCCGCGAGTACACTATGCGTGATAGCTATCTCTACGATGCGCATAACCGCCTTGGTGATGCATACTTTGCGGTGAGAGAGTTCTCCGATGCCCGTAAGATATATAATATTGTGGCTCAAGCATCTACCGATCAGCGTCATTATGCTAACTATCAGCTTGCAAAGATTGATGGTATTGATAATAAGCCTAAGGCAAAGATTGATAGGTTGAAGAGCATTGTATCGGATAACGAGGGAGCATATGTTGATGATGCTTGGTATGAGCTTGGTCGCACATATATCTCTATGGAGAAGTATAACGACGGAGCAAAGACACTTCAGGAGTTTGTCGATAGCGATTATCTCTCGCCATACTATGTTTCAGCATTGTCGGATTTGGCGTTGGCATACTACAACTTAGGTCGCAAGGATGATGCACGAGTATGCTACGAGAAGGTTGTAGACTACGACCCAGAATCGGCAGATGCTATGGAGGCAGTACGTGGCATACGCGAAATATATGTGTCACAGGGCAGGGTAGATGACTATTTCGCCTATGCTGAGCGTAAGGGTTTGCAGAGCGATATGAGTGCTGTAGCGCGCGATTCTCTCACCTTCGCTGCTGCGAAGAATGTATATCTCAATGGAGATATGACCGTTGCGTGTCAAAAGTTGAACAACTATCTTGATAGCTTCGTATCGGGATATAACCGCACCGAAGCACTCTTCTACCTTAGCGATTGCTATGTGGTTTTGGAGAAGAACGCCGAGGCACTAAAGACTATGCGTCTGTTGCTTGACCATGGCAGAAGTAACTATAGCGATCGAGTGCTTGATGTCTATTCACGTATGAGCTACGATATGGGCGAATATGAGAATTCGGCAATGGCATATCGTGAGCTTTACGACATTTCACACGATGCTAAGCAGCGCGCGATAGTCTCTGAGGGATATGTTGAGGCTACGCTTAAGTATGGTGATGGTACTACCATCAAACACCTTGCCAAGGATGTTGAGTCGATGAGCGATGCATCTGACTGGGCGCGCCGACGCTCTCAGCTGGCAAAGGCTGATGTCTTGCGCAAGGAGGGTAGCATGGCTGATGCGCTCAATGTTTACGAAACCCTTGCTAAGGATAAACGTAATGCCGAGGGTGCTGAGGCATATTATCGTCTTGTTGAGTATGACTACAAATCTGGTAACTATGAGCGTGCTGAGCAACGAGTATATTCGTTGGGTGAGTGTGGCTCGATGTATTGGCAGGCTAAGATATATCTTGTTCTTGGCGATGTCCTTGTCAAGACGGGTAACACCTTCCAGGCGCGTGCCACTTATCAGAGTATCGTTGATGGCTACTCGCCTAAGGATGATGGCGTTGTTGAGGAGGCTAAGCAGCGAATAGCGTCATTACCAAAATAGGCTTAGTTCATAGTTGAAAATGTTTATTCGAAGAGTTATGAGATACACAAAACTTATCCCTATATTACTTGTTGCCATAGGTGTAATATCTACAACAAACGTTGTGGCACAGGAGCATAAGCGCGTAGAGGTTACAACCATCTATACTCCTGAGGTCGCCTCATCAACGAAACTTGACGTTCCTGCATCTATAGCCGAAAAGTCGAATGTCGAACCCGATATCGTATATAATGTGCATCCCGACACGTGGCAGATAAAGCTTGAGGATCATAATTTCACCCCTGCTAAGGCGAGCTTCTGGACCTACGATCGTGCCGAGCGTTTCTATGTAGACCTTGCATCGGGTTATCCATTGGTGTCGAATGCTGAGTTTAAGTATATGACTCAGAATGTGCGTTTGGGTTATATGGGCTTCGACCTTGCTCATGATGGTAACTTCTCTAAGCGCATTAACGGTGCAGGTGTTGAACGCTATATTGCCGATAGCTACGATATGCGTAATAGAGTATCGGTTAATGGAGGCTTGGTTTCGGGATGTCAGATGCTTGAGGGTAGCATCAACTATGATATCGACATCTATAATCGCTATGCTTCGCTTGATAATCCTCAGCGTCTCTACTTCCACGATGCAGATATCGCGTTGCGCTATGGTGATAGCTTTGCAGATCTCTCGCGCCTAAACTTCGCTGTGGAGGCTCATGGTGGCTACTGGAGTCATACACCACCGCCACAGGAGGATGTTTATATCCCAACGTCTGAGTTCCGTGCAGGTGGCTCGGCGCGTCTCATGCGCAGCTTTAGTGATAATATCATCGGTCTTCGTGCTGAGTATGATATGTGGCAGAATGTGAAGAATAGCTATCGCGATATGCGCATTGGTGCTACTGTGCAGTATGCACGTGATTTCGGCTTTATTGCTGTAGATGCTTCGCTTGGCTATCTCTACGACCGTGTTCGTGATCGTGAGAAACCATCACACTTTATCCTTCCTCGCCTACGTATGGATTTTGATTTTGGTCTTGATGCTTTGCAACCATACATCGATATCAATACTACAGTGTCGCAGAACGGAATCTCGGAGTTGTATAAAGTAAATCCTTTTATTGATTACGATTATTCGCTTGAGACGTTGCTCGCTATGCCTAATACACGCAGCTACAACCTATCGTTAGGTATAGCAGGCGTAGCCTTCTCATCGCATCTATCGTATAGAATATATGGCGGTGTTAATTTTATGCGTGACCAGGTTTTGTGGTTTATCAATGAGATTGGAACATTTGGCGTTGCGGCGGCAGATAACAATCGCTTTGTATTTGGTGCAGAGGTAGAGTATCGTCCTGTTGGAGGTTTGAGCATCGATGCCAAGTTTATGACACATGCCGATAACTCTACGGGTAGCTATATTGTGAGTGAGGCTCGTATGTCTGGTAATCTGAATGTGAAGTATTCGCTCAAGCGATGGAAGTTCTATGTGTCGGGAAACCTTATTGGTCATCGTCATTGGTCGGCAATTGATAATGACACAATTACCTACGAAGCATTTACTGCTCCTACGGTATTCGATTTGGGTGCAGGCGTTAGCTTTAAGGCATCAAGCAGCGTTGAGGTATATCTTAATGGATGCAATCTCCTAAATCAGAATATCTATGACTATGCCTACTACTATCGCAATAGCATAGGTGCTATGGCAGGTGTTAAGATTGATTTTTAGTCTGTTGAAGTATGTCTCAGAAATATCGTAAGTCACCACGTCGCGCTATGCCATCGTTTAAGGAGATAGTGCATGGCGTTGTTTATCGTCCTCGTGAGATAAACACGTCGAATGCTATGCTGTGGGGTGTGGCATGGCTTATCGTGGGTGCTATCGCAGGGTGGTACTACGATATTGTCCCTGCTACACTTTTTAGCTATACGTGGGGAGATATCTCGCTCTTTGTACAGGTCAGGATGGCGATATTCTTAGGTCTATGTTCTTCGCTAATCTTTGCTTTCGCGTCATTGCGCTTTGGCACAACGTCGTTTGTAGATGTCGTGGCGCGCATGCTCTATGCTCGCTCACCATTGACGCTACTGATGTTGTTGGGCATAGTTGGCGATAGGGTAGCATTCTCGACCTTTGCAACAAACCCTCTTGTGGCGTTTGAGCAAGCTCCTCAGATGTCGGCAGTGATGACTGTGACTACGGCGGTTATTATGATTTGGTATCTTTTCTGGAGTTATACGGCTTACCGCAGTGTTACGAATGTTGAGAAATTGGGACGCTTTGGAGTGCTGATACTATATATCGCAATACTTGCGATATCGTTTGTTGTTTCGGTAGTTCAGCTATAGGCATAAAAAAAGGGTAAGCTACTTATATCGCACCGCTACAACCGCATACCCTTGCTCGATTCCTCGCCTGGGGGGGTTCTGCAGGAGCTGGTCGTATAAGACTTACCCGGGTGCAAAAGTACAAAAAAATTGTATCTTTGCAAATAAATTATGAAAAAATGAAAAAGAAAATTGCTATATTAGTGCTTGTTCTCATTGTAACTCTGGGAGTTACGGGAATTTGGATGTATCAAATGTTTTTTGGTGCAGCCGTAGAAAACCGCTTTACAGTGGTGCTTCGTGCCGATGAGAGCTATGATGAGATGACGAAAAAAGTAAAATCATCGTTGCTTTATCATTGGTCATTTGACATATATGCCAAGCGTATAAACCTCGATAGAGGCATCGAGGCGGGTAAGTATACCTTTGACGAGGGTATGAATGTGGTGCAGGTTGCTCGCATCTTAAAGTTTGGTGCGGACAATAGTGTGCGTCTTACCATTAACAATGCTCGTACACCAGAGATTTTGGCAGGTAAGATAGCGCGACAGATAGATGCCGATTCCGTGGCAGTAGTCTCTGCACTACGCGATAAGGAGCTAATCAAGGAGATGGGCTTTGATAGCGCGGAGGCAATGTTCTCTATCTTCTTGCCTAACACTTATGAGGTATACAGCGATATTGCTCCTCAGGCATTGGTGCGTAAGATGAAGGGAGAATGGGAGAGATATTGGTCATCGGAGAAGCGCGCAGAGCAACTCAAAAGGGTAGGTCTCACACCCTACGAGGTTATGATTCTTGCCTCGATTGTTCATGAGGAGACAAACGCCCAGGAGGAGATGGCGCGTGTTGCAGGTGTATATATCAACCGCCTAAGAATAGGTATGCCACTTCAGGCTGATCCTACACTAAAGTATGCTGCAGGCGATTTCACGATTAAGCGAGTGTTGGATAAACACAAGGAGATAGACTCGCCATATAATACTTATAAGTATGTTGGTCTGCCTCCTACGCCTATTGCTATGCCCGATATGGCGGCTATTGAGGGTGTTCTTAACTTTGAAGAGCATAAGTATCTCTATTTTTGTGCACGCCCAGAGATGGATGGTCGTCATAACTTTGCCTCGACACTTGCCGAGCATAACCGAAATGCTCAGGCATACCATCGTGCGCTTGATAGGTTGAAAATCCGATAATAATTAAATGATTGAGATATGAATAACAAGGAGTTTTGGTACGATGTAATGCGTTCTGGTGCCATCATAGGTATCATCATGGCTATCTCTCACGTCTTTGAACGCTATGTGTTGTTTTATAGCGATTTGCAGCTTGGTACGGCATCGGTTATACTATGTGGTGAGATGCTTGTGGCGTGTGTAGTTTTTGTCTGGTTGTTGGTGCGCTTTTCGCGTCGTCGTGCTGCGGCATGTGATCCACGCATCGGTTATAGCTATGGCGTTGCACTATCGTATATCTTGGTTGTATCGATGTTTGCAGGTGTTATAGTAGGTGTTGGTGGTACACTCTTAACCTCGATTGTCGGCTATGATAACTATGTCGTAGGCGTGGTGGAACGTCTCGATGAGGTGAGGTTGCTTTATAGCAATATGGGTATTAACTCTTCTGAGCTTAAGGTATTCGATGAGGTGGTTCACGCTGTGCGAACATCAACACAGCCCTCTATGCTCTCGAATGTGTTTGCTGCCTTCAATAATTATATCCTCTTTGGTGGTCTTCCAGGTCTTATCATTGCAGGTATTGTAAGCCGTAAGCCTGAAGTGCAAAATATGGAGTTCTAAAAAATTGAATGATGAATAAGGGTTTAGATATATCTGTCGTTGTACCTCTATATAACGAGGCTGAGTCGCTCCCAGAGTTGGTCGCGTGGATTGACCGCGTAGCAAAAGCGAATAGCCTTACGTATGAGATTATCATGGTCGATGATGGATCAACAGATGGCTCATGGGATGTTGTTAAGCGTCTTAAGGAGGAGTATCCTTCGATTCGAGGCATCAGCTTTATGTGTAACTATGGTAAGTCGCCTGCGTTGTATTGTGGCTTCGATATGGCTGAGGGTGATGTGGTCTTCACTATGGATGCCGACCTTCAGGACTCGCCAGATGAGATTCCAGAGATGCGTCGTATGATTCTTGAGGAGGGCTACGACCTTGTATCAGGCTGGAAGAAGAAACGCTACGACCCTATAAGTAAACGCTGGCCAAGTAAGTTCTTTAATTTTACGGCTCGCGTGATGTCGGGCATTAAACTTCACGACTTCAATTGTGGTCTGAAGGCGTATCGCCGTAAGGTGGTCAAAAGTATCGAGGTCTATGGCGAGATGCATCGCTATATCCCTATTTTGGCTAAGCGAGCAGGCTTCAAGCGTATCGGCGAGAAGGTCGTTGCGCATCAGGAGCGTAAGTATGGTGTATCGAAGTTTGGTATCGAGCGTATGGTTAAGGGCTACCTCGACCTTATCTCTATCACCTTTATGTCGCACTTTGGTCGCTCTCCAATGTATCTCTTCGGAGGTCTTGGCACGCTTATGTTCCTCTTTGGTGGCGTAACAGCTTTGTGGATTATCGTCGACAAGATATATTCGCAGTATAATGGTCTCGTGTGGCGAGGTGTCACCGAGCAACCTATGTTCTACCTTGCTCTTCTTGCCATTGTTTTGGGTGTTCAGCTCTTCCTGGCAGGTTTCTTGGGCGAGATGATAAATCGTCGCTCTACCGACCGTAATAGCTACCTTATAGATAATAGAATTGATAAATAAATTAAAACAGAAATAACTATGATTCAGCGTATTCAATCACTCTATCTCTTGCTTGTAGTTGCTCTTATGAGCGTAACATTTTTCACTCCTATTGCGATGTTTACAGTCGCAAGTGGTGAGGTGTTCACACTCTCGGCATTCACCCTTTCAAGTGCTTTGCAGTCGCAGAGTACTCTTTGGTTGGGTATCTTGTTGAGCCTCGCAACGGCAATACCTCTTGTAACACTCTTTTTGTTTAAGAATCGTATGTTGCAGGTGCGTTTGTGTGCTGTAGAGATTGTCCTTTTGTTGGGATGTCTCGTGTTTATGGCTATCTACTTCTGGCTTACAGGAGCTAATGCCTTGGAGGATGCTGTTGTTGAGCATCGTCACTTTGGTTGGGCAGCGATTATGCCTATCGTAGCTTTGGTATTTACTTCGTTGGCAGCACGTGCAACATTCAAGGATGAGGTTCTTGTGCGCTCGTTGGATAGAATTCGATAGAGTATGAGAAGTTTCGAGACAAAGATACGTGTGGAGTATCACCACACCGATCAGATGGGTATCGTTCACCATTCGAACTACATTAAGTTCTTCGAGGTGGCACGCACCGAGTGGCTTCGTGCTGCAGGCTTGACCTATGCCGAGATGGAGCGTAGGGGAGTTATGATGCCTATTATTGATGTGCAGGTAAAGTATCGTATGCCAGCATATTATGATGAGCTTATCTCTGTTAGAGCCTACGTCGACGATATGCCTATGGCACGTATGACCTTCCGCTATGAGATTCATGGTGAGGATGGTCGTGATATCGCCACAGGTCTTACAACGCTTGGCTTTATAAATAAGGAGACTCGTCGTCCTCACCGCGCACCAGAGTGGCTTATGGAGGTGTTGGAGAGAGAGCTTAAGGAGGAGTAATAAACTATCGTTTTATGGGAAAAATCATCGACTATCTTCGTCTTGTAAAGTTTTCGCATACGATTTTTGCTATGCCCTTCGCGCTCTTGGCATTTACCTACGCGTGGGTGACTACCGAGCCGTCGCAACCACTATGGTTGCTTCTTTTGCAGGTTGTTGCGTGCATGGTCTTTGCGCGCAATGTGGCTATGGGCTTCAATCGTTGGGCAGATAGAGAGATTGATGCCGAGAATCCACGTACTGCTATGCGCGAGATTCCAGCTGGCAAGGTCTCGGCACGTGGCGCAGTAGTCTTTATTGTTGTCAATGCAATACTCTTTGTTGCTGTTGCCGCAACAATTAACCCTCTATGTGGATGGCTTTCGCCTTTAGCACTGGCTATCGTGATGTTTTATAGCTATTGCAAACGTTTCACTGCCCTTGCTCATATAGTGCTTGGTGTGTCGCTTGGTATAGCTCCTGTTGGTGCTACTATGGCGGTTACGGGCGCAGCACCATTGGAGTGCTGGTTGTTGGCATTAGTTGTAATGTCGTGGTGTGCAGGCTTTGATATCATCTATGCGTTGCAGGATGCAGACTTTGACCGTAAGCGAGGTTTGCACTCTATACCATCGCATTTCTCGGCGCGTACATCTCTTGTTATCAGTGCGTTGCTTCATGCTGCGAGCATTGCGTTTTTGGTGTGGTATGCCTCATACCAACCTCAGACATGGTTGTTGTATGTAGGTTGCGCAATGTTTATATCTATCGTAGCGTCGGAGCACTATATCGTAACGCCATCGTGTCAGCGAAATATAGGCATTGCCTTTGGTACGTTCAACGCCCTTGCGAGTATGTCGCTCGCCGTATGTCTTATTGCAAATCTTCTTATCTACGCATAACGTATGTGGGTAGGCGCGGCTTTTATGTCGGCATTTTTGCTGGGTCTCTACGATGTAGCGAAGAAACGCTCATTGTCGGCTAATGCCGTAATTCCTGTATTGCTCCTAAATACGCTCTTTGCATCGTTGCTTTTTCTGCCTATAATCCTCAATGCAGAGTTAGGATTGGAGCTTTTTGATGGAGGTGTTTTTGAGTCTGTACGTGGTAGCTTAGGCGATCATCTGCTTGTGGCTTTGAAGTCAGCTATTACACTATCATCATGGTTGTGTGGCTATTATGCAATCAAGCATCTGCCACTTACCATTGTAGGACCGGTAAATGCTATGCGCCCTGTTGTAGTGCTTTTAGGTGCTATGTTGCTCTTTGGCGAACGTCTTAACGTGTGGCAGTGGGGTGGTGTGTCGCTCACTATCGTGTCGCTCTATCTGTTAAGCCGTTCAGGAAAGAGGGAGAGTATCAATTTCCGTAGTAATCGCTATGTGTGGGCGTTGTTTTTGGCAATGTTGCTTGGTGCTGTGAGCGGTTTGTACGATAAGTATATCATCTCGGCACATGCTCTTCATCCGCTCTTTGTGCAGAGCTGGTTTGGAGTATATCAGCTACTCATGATGTGTGTCGTTGCATGCTTGTTATGGCTTCCACGACGTAAGGATGAGTCTTTTGTGTGGCGTTGGACAATACCTCTTATCGCAATCTTTGTGTCGTGTGCCGACTTCTTCTATTACCACGCCCTCGATGACCCAGATGCTATGATTGCTGTGGTGTCGATGATTCGCCGTTCGTCGGTTATCGTAACTTTTATATGCGGTGTGTTGCTCTTCGGCGAGCGCAATGTCCGCTCAAAGGTCATAGATTTAATACTTATATTAATAGGTATGGTGCTTCTGGCAATCGGTTCGATATAGTCTAAATAAGAAATATCCTGTCTAACCGATAAGGTTAGGCAGGATATTTTTGCATCATTACCTTTTATAAGAAGTTGTATAACAAGAGTTAGTTTTAGGCGCACGCAGTCCGAAAAACCGGAGTTTACTTTGCGTTAATGAGGCTTTTGGGGTCGAGTGCGTTTGTTGAGAGAATAGTGCAGATACAACGCTCGGCGAAATTTGAGACGATGGGCTGTACTTAAGCGTACTGCCCATTGGCGAAATATTTCGTTAGCGGTAGTAGATGCGCTGTTACATCAACAAAGAACGCCA
>JAGBUS010000026.1 GCA_017630735.1 Alistipes sp.
AACCACCGAAGGCGTGCGCCAGCAGATTTACAGTCTGCCCCATTTGGCCACTCTGGTATCTTCCCGATATGTAAAGTTGTAGACCGTATGATCTACAACTTTGGAGCCGATGGAGGGATTCGAACCCCCGACCAGCTGATTACAAATCAGCTGCTCTGGCCAACTGAGCTACATCGGCGTTTGACCTTTTCGCGTTGCAAAGGTACTACAATTTTTTTAATCTGCAAATTTTTTCGCAACTTTTTTTAAAAAAAATTTCAGCACCCTCTTTTTCAAAGAACTCACCACCCAGTAAAACTGCTTTGGTGGAAAATCGAGTGCAAATATATAACTATTTTGTGAAACACGAAACACTAAGAGCGTTTTTTTTTAAGTTGACACGTATTTTTTTGACTTTAGGCACTTTTTAAGCCTTATACCTATATATATAATATATTATAGAAATCGTCAATCGCTCGATTGATAAATTTTATTGGCGATAAATTTGGCAACTCGAACATTACAACTTATCTTTGTGCTCGCAAAATAGATATTTATTAACTAAAAAATATTTTAACATGAAAGTAGAGAACGGTAAAACAGTCTTTGTAGATTATAAGCTTACTGTTGATGGTGCTATTGCAGATCAGTCACAGCCAGGTCAGCCATTGCAGTTTATTTGCGGTATGGGCATGTTGCTTCCAAAATTCGAGGCAGCTGTTATGGACAAGGAGCCAGGTGAGTCAGTATCATTCACACTTGAGGCTAAGGATGGCTACGGCGAGATTATCCCTGAGGCTATCGTTGAGCTTCCTAAGACTGTGTTTATGATGGATGGCAAGATTGCTGAGGAGATTTTGTTCGTAGGCAGCCAGATTCCTATGGCAACAGCAGAGGGTCAGCCAATGATGGGCGTTGTTAAGGAGGTAAAGGAGGAGTCTGTAATGATGGACTTCAACCACCCTATGGCAGGTAAGACTCTTAACTTCGATGTTACTGTTGTTGACGTACGCGAGACATCACCAGAGGATCTTTCAAAGATTATGGGTGGTGGTTGCAGCTGCGGCGAGTGCGGTGGCGGTTGTGGCGAGCACGAGTGTGGTGAGGGTTGTGATTGCGGCGGCTGCAACTAATATTTGTTGAGATAACAGCGCATCTACTTCCGCTAACGAAATATTACGCCAATGGGCAGTACGCCTAAGTACAGCCCATCGTCTCAAATTTCGCCGAGCGTTGTATCTGCACTATTCTATCAACAAATGCACCTGCTATACAACTTTTACATATAAGGGACTATCTAACCTTTGGGTTGGATAGTCTCTTTTTTTTGTAGGAGTGTCAGGGTTGCAATATTGTTCTATTTGAGAACTATGAAATAAATAAACTTTGAAAATTTCATCATAAATCAGCCCTTTGGTAGAGAAAAAGTTGTATATTTGCGAACTCTTTTGAAAACTTAAATATATAACAAAGAATGAAATCATTGAAAATTGGAGACCTTACCGCACGCCTCCCCATCGTGCAGGGCGGTATGGGTGTCGGCATCTCGCTCTCAGGCCTTGCATCGGCTGTAGCGAATGAGGGTGGTGTCGGCGTTATATCATCAGCAGGATTAGGACTGATTTATAAGGATAAGGCTAAGAGTGTGGCTGAGGCTGCTATCGAGGGTCTTAAGGAGGAGTTGCGCAAGGCACGTGCTAAGACCGAGGGTATCATCGGCGTGAATGTGATGGTTGCTATGACCAACTTCTCGGATATGGTGCGCACAGCTATTAAGGAGGGTGCAGATATCATCTTCTCAGGTGCAGGACTTCCGCTTAACTTGCCATCGTTCTTAACTGAGGGCGCAAAGACAAAGTTGGCACCTATCGTATCTTCGGCACGCGCTGCAAAGTTGTTATGCGAGAAGTGGTGGCAGGAGTATCGCTATACTCCAGATGCTATCGTTGTGGAGGGTCCTAAGGCTGGTGGTCACCTTGGATATAAGAACGACCAGATTTTTGCGGAGGAGTACAGCCTTGAGAAGACTCTTCCAGAGGTTGTTGCCGTTGTAAACAAGTTTGCTGAGGAGCACAACTGCCATATTCCCGTTATCGCTGCGGGTGGCGTTTACACTGGCGAGGATATCTATAATATGATGGACCTCGGTGCTTCGGGCGTGCAGATGGGAACACGCTTTGTGACTACCGAGGAGTGCGACGCAGATATCGCCTTCAAGCAGGCATATATCAATGCTACAGAGGCAGATATCGAGATTATCCAGAGCCCTGTGGGTATGCCTGGTCGTGCTGTGCGAGGCACATTCCTCGACTCGGTGAAGGAGGGTCTTAAGAAGCCTAAGCAGTGTGCTTTCAACTGCATCAAGACCTGTGACGTTGTACATAGCCCATATTGCATTATGCTTGCGCTATTCAATGCCTTTAAGGGTCGCCTGGAGCACGGCTACGCCTTTGCAGGAGCAAATGCATGGCGTGCCGAGAAGATTGACACGGTAAAAAACCTTATGCACACTCTCTCAACGGAGTATGATGCAATGGTTGAGAAAATTAAATCAAAGCTATAATTCAAAAGCGGTTGACCACAGAGGTCAACCGCTTTCATTTGCTCAGCTAAAATTGTACTCCAACGGAGATATTCACCACACACAGATTTCCCACTATGTGATACTTCCCCTGATAATTAAATTTACTATTCTTAACAGCATTTACAATCTTCATCGCATCGAAGGTGCAGCCAACACCTACATACAACTTCTTATAGGTATAGCCGACACCGAAGTTCACGCCCACCTGAAAACGCTCAAAAGCCTTCTCGCCCATAGCATACCTATCATCAGATTTATCAAACAAGGCAATCTTATCGGTCTCCTCATATCCATACGATGGGGAAGCAGTGCCTCTCTCTCGCTTCTTGATTGCACCGCCCACGTTATATCGCATGTTTACGCCGAGATATGGGGTAATAGACTTCTCACCACCGTGAAAACCAAGGCGCATAGCAAGATTTAGAGGGACATTCAACGAGTACATACTACCCCAGTTTGTAATCCAGTAGCGACCAGTACCACCACCGCTTTTATATTGTTGTGATGCTCGACCAAAGAGATACTGGAAGTTTACTCCGTACTCCAAATATAGGGGAATCTTCTTGCTAAGATGACTCGCGTGGAGATAACCTACGTGGAAACCCTGGGTAAATGGATAATCCTCCTTATTACTCTCCACGGGTGCTTTCCATATAATATTAGGTACAGAATAGCCCACATAAAAACGGTTATAGTCCTTAGTAGACATAGAGTAGAGGAAGTTTGTGCCGTACTCAATCCTATACTGCTCATCCCTAAGGAGGTCGGTGGTATAGAGATAACCGGCATAGATACCGTTGTTGGTGGGATATTCGTAGACATTACCACGCTCAGCACCACGCTCTTTATCCTCCGCATCTTTGTAGATGGCATAGTCAAACGACGCTACGCCACTCAGATAGTTATCGAGAGAAAATTCCGCATCCTTCTGCGCCACAGCACTCGACATCACTGCAAACACAGCAACAAACAATAGTAAAAATCGTTTCATAACACTATTTAAATTTTATTTAGCTATCGGACGAATTACGTAGCCATACTCGTATGTATCTGCCTCAAGGCGGTACTGCTCATGAGGCACAGCACCCCAAGAGTCATCACCACCCAAACCGCGTTGCGCAAGGTCAACGTGTAGGACAACCTCGCGACGTGGCTCAATGTCGGAGTAGTGCATCTGCTTCTTCGTAAGACCTGGGTCGAGATCCTCCGCGCGGTAAGGCATTGCACTGACACTGAGCGGTTGCAAGCCCTCGATGCGCACGCCAACACCCTCATTATCGGTGAGTTCCAACCAGCGGACATCGGTCTTATTTCCCGACTCCTGAGGACGAACGTATGGGAACAACTGCTCGTCGGTGCTCTGCTCATAGAGACCCACGAACGACGACTCATTACGGTCGGAGTAGTTCTCCCAAGGACCACGACCATAGAATGTGAAATTCTTATAATCCTGTGGCAAAATCATACGCATACCGAAACGAGGTAGCTCCGGCACATCCTCATCGCCACGCTGGAACTTAACCTCCACCTTAAGCGAGCCATCTACCGAGAAAGTATATGTCTCGACATACAACGAACGTGCGTCAATCAACTTATACGTTGCCACAGCAACAACCTTATCATCAAATACTTGCACTGAACCATCCACAAGTTTGCGATTATTTGTACGCCATACATTTGCCTTACGGTGGAAGCCAGCACCCCAGTCGTTATCGTTCACAGCGCGCCAGAACCACGGCTCAGGCAACTCCCTGAATACGTGATTACCCTTGTAGGCATAGCCACCCAAGCGTCCCGACTTACCGAAGACCACCACAGCATCTCCTGCCGCAGCTCTAACGTACTTCTCACCCTCCTCAACCGTCATCTCGCCACCATCGGCAACTCTCTGTACGAAGTCATACTCCGAGAGCATCACCTGCTCTGTAGCCACCGTAACACGTTGCCAATTGCGTGGTGGAAGGATACTACGCTGCATCTGTGCAGCCTCGAAGTTTAGGGCATACTCCTTACCATCAACCATATCCGCAAGAGGCAATGATATCTCTACATACTCCTCTGGCTCGCATCGTACCTCGCCCAAAGCACCCTCAGCAACTACAACACCCTCGCACAACAGTTTATAGCCAAACTCATACTCTGCTAAGTTAGTGAAGTTGAAGTTATTATAGATACGCACTACGCCATCTGCGTACTTAAACTCTATATCCTGGTACACCTTCTTAACCTCCATAATTCCTGGGTGTGGGGTACGGTCAGGCAACACAAGACCATTGCAACAGAAATTCTCGTCGTGGGTATACATCCACGCACCGAAATCACCGCCATACGCCCAATAGTGGCGACCATCACGACCTACGGCATCGATACCCTGGTCCACCCAGTCCCAGATGAAGCCACCCTGCATGTGTGGGCTGCGGTTGATGATATCGTAGAACTCGCGCAAGTTACCCGTAGAGTTACCCATAGCGTGGGCATACTCACACATAATATATGGCTTCGACAACTTTCGCGATGCGTAACGCTCCAACTCGCCAAATGGCGAATACATAGGGCAGATGATGTCGGTATGAGGACCACCATAGCCCTGCTCCAACTGCACAAAACGCGACTTATCACGCTTATGAATCCACTCATACATCTCGCCATATACCTCGCCATCGCTACTCTCATTACCCATAGACCATATAATCACCGAAGGGTGATTCTTGTCACGCTCCACCATCGCGCGCACACGGTCGTGGTGCGTACCCTTCCACTCCTCGCGGTGTGATGGGTGAAACTCACGATAGGAGTCGTGGTAGCCTGTGCCACAGCCATGCGCCTCGATATTCGCCTCGTTGACAAGCAACAAGCCATACTCATCGCAGAGGTCATACCACTCCGTAGGCTGAGGATAGTGGCTTGTGCGCACAGCGTTTATATTATGCGCCTTCATAAGCGCGATATCCTTCAACATCTGGTCACGTGTGATAACGTGACCCGTAGCAGGGTTATGTTCATGGATGTTTACTCCGTTGATTAACAGGCGTTTACCATTAAGCAACAAGACGCCATCCTTAATCTCCACCTTTCTAAAGCCAGTATTACATGCCGTAGCCTCCACAACTATACCCTTAGCATCTTTCAACGTTACAAGTGTGGTATATAGATTAGGCTTCTCGTGGCTCCACTGCTCCACAACACCCATATTCTTCTTAAACTGCACGTCGAGCGTAGCATTAGCCTTAACAGCAACAGGTGCCGACAATTTTGCAACCACAGCATCATCCTTGCGGCGCATAAGAGTCAACTCTACACTACCCTTAAACACCTTGTCATCAGCATTTTGAAGCGTTACAGTAGTTTCGTATATACCCTTTGTATAGCTCTTGTCGAGATCGGCAATAACAAACATATCGGCAATACGCACATCAGCAACCGAGTAGACCTTAACACCTCTGTCGAAACCCGACAAACGCCAAAAGTCCTGATCCTCAAGATATGAACCATCTGCCCAGCGGAAACCCTTGACAGCCAACAGATTCTCACCCTCAGTAACGTATGGGGTGATATCGAACTCCACGGCAGTCTTAGTACCCTCAGAGTAACCCACCTCCTGACCATTCACCCATACGTGCATAGCCGCAAGACCCGACTCAAAATGGAGTATCGTGCGACGCTCCGCCCAGCCATCGGGCAACACAAAGGTGTGGCGATAGCATCCCGTAGGGTTGTCATCATGCGGAATAAATGGTGGATTCTTAGGGTGAGGATAGTTTACATTAGTATATATAGGATATCCGTAACCCTCTATCTCCCAGCTACCTGGCACAGGGATAGTTGCCCATGTAGCATCATCATAGCCCACAGCCTCGAAGCCCTCAGGAGCCTCGGCAGGGGTCGCAGTCCAGTGAAACTTCCACTCGCCACTGATATCCATAACGAGCGACGACTCACCACGCGCCAAGGCATCTGCCTCGTTAGCATACGGCAACAACGATGCGCGTGACGCAAGTTTGTTTATTGCATATACCTCTGGCTGCTCCCAATATGGAGTATCACCATCCGCCTTTGCCACAACAGCGGCAAACAAAGCACACAGAACAACTAATATCTTACGCATAACTACTTAATTATAAGGTCATCAACTTTTATCTTTGGGACATAGTGGACATCACCCTCGCGGTAGTAGGTGAGCACATCACCCTCCGAGCACTCCTTCAGCTCGATATGCTCCTTAGGGCGACCGATAGCCAACACCAACAATGGCTCGTATGGCAACTGCAACTTCTCGCTTAGCTCCTTATGGTCGAACGCTCCGATGCAGATACCTCCCAAGCCTATCTCCACAGCCTGCAGGAGCATCGACTGCGCCACGATGCCGAGGTCGATATCTACATACTTCGCCTCCTCAACCGTAGAGCAGATGATGATAAAGGCACGAGGCTCAGTGCCTGGGAATGGAAGATGCAACTCTGGCAATGCACCTCCAAGGCGTATATGACTAAGCACAACATCAGCCTCCTCGCCCAGCACAGGACGGAAGCGCAACACCTGCTGGTTACGTGCCGAAGGGCACAACGTTGCGACCTCAATTATGCGACGCAACTGATCCTCGCGAACTTTGAACGAGGTGTCGTAACCACGATAGCTTCTATTATGTAATAACAATCGACGCAAGGTCGCCACACGGCGTTTTGCTGGTTGTGCGGAGTTGTAGTCCTCCATTTTCTTCTCAAGGTAGTTATCTGCCATAGTTGTAAATATATTCTTATTTACAAAGATAGCAAAAAGTTGCGAGGTTACAACACTTCGCGCGCTCCAAAGTGGTAGCACAGACTTGTAGTAGAAGCATCTAATGATGCCAAAGATAGCAAAAAGTTGCGAGGTTACAACAATTCGCGCGTTATAAAAAAGAAGTATCCCAGGGATCACCCCAGGATACTCGCCTTATAGTTTTGCCACCGAAGCGGCTATTGTTCAAATTACTTCGCAGGGAACTCTACGCCGTAAATCTTCTCGAACAACGCCTGAACACGTGCGTGGAACGCCTCCTCAGAGTTGTCGTATGCCTCCTTGCGAACGATAGGCTTAACCATCTTAGCCTCGTCGATAGTAAGAGGAGTTACAGAGTAAGTACGCTTTGCAGCAACAGGAGCCTTACCCAACGCCTTAACAGATGTTGTAGCTGATGACTCAACAGAGGCATTTGCCTTAGCAGCCTGTGCAGAAGCACCCTTACGCTTAAGAACTACATCGCCACAAACACGTGGGTTAAGTGGAGTAGCCTGACCATACTGCAACTGTGCTACACATGGGTAGTAAGTCTCAGTAGCAGCGTTGCCATACTGATCTGTGTAGTTGTAAACGATAGGCTTGATAGTAAGAGTGTTACCATCCGCAGATACCTCAACAGGGAAACGTGAATCCAAGAGGAGGTTACCGCTATAGTCGTATACTGGAGCACCAAGGTATGACTTGTCACCTACAGCCAACATATAGAATGTGTAGTCGATACCGTAGTAGAATGCCGACATTGGGAACTCACGCTCGATGTTGATTGGCAACCATACGTTACCCTCAGCATCAATCTCAAGGTTCCACTTTGGACCGAAGTCGTAGAACATATCAGCAATAGTAGCTACAGAGAACTCGCTTGAGATAAACAAGTCGTATGGAGTCTGGATTGTAGCGAGGTTGTACATAGGATCTGCGAAGTTGTAACCGAGGCACAACAAGCGGTTGAAACCACGTGTACGCTGGTTGTACTGCTTAGCCATCTGCAAGAACTCCTCGAAGAGCTCGTCAGTCTTATCGCGGCTGATACCCCACTCAGCGTAGAGGTCGTAAACGCTCTCGTCGAGATACTCTGGGTACTCGATACCTGAAGCAATCTTAACAGCTGAAGTGTAGTTACCTACAGACTTCCAGTAAGCCTCCTCAGTCTCAGTTGCAGCAACGTAAGTCTGCATAGGAGCTGTAGCCTCCCACTCACCGCAGAGGGTAGTGAAGAGTGATGACTCTACACGTATAGGGTAGTTAGCGTTAGGAGTCTTAACCTCAGCAACAGCCTTAGAATCAGTAGCATCAGGATTGTTAGATGAACCCTCCCAGTTGTATGCAAGCACTGCAAGACGTGTTGTAGCGTTCTCACGGCTCGATACTGTGAAGTTGAAACCAGCCTCAGAGTTAATCTGCTCGATAGCAGTGAGGTCGTTGTGAAGTGCGTTACCCATCTGCTTAAGAAGGTCTGTGTAAGAGTACTCCTTAAGGATATTGTCGAACTCACGAACGTAGTTACAAGCGAAGTAGAGCTGTGTAATGTCGTTAGTGCCGTAGTTAGGGTTCTTGATGTTGAATGTAGCAGAGTAAGGATCACCTGTCTCAACAGGAGTTACGATAACCTCTGGCTTTGGCAATGTAACCTCTGGCAAAGTGAATGTTGTAGAGTTGAAGCTCTGGATTGTACCCTCCTGATCACCGATACCAGCAACCATAACGCGGATCTCCTGACCTGCCATACCCTTAGTATCAACAAACCAACCATTGCTACCCCACTCCTCAGCATTGAGGTGAAGCTCTGTTACAGGGTCCATTGTAGAGTGAGTACCGAATGACTGCATAGCGAAGTATGAGCCTACGAACCAACGCAAGTACTCCTCGTTGTTGTCGATAAGTGGGAGAATCTGAGTCTCATACTCTGACTGAGTGCAGATAATAATATTGTAGAGCAAGATATCCTCGTCAGCGCGGAATGTGATAGTAGCGTCGATAGGAGTCTTGTCAGTAACCTCGATAGCTACGTTACCCTCAGCAGTAGTAGGCTCAAGTGTATCAACCTGAATACGCTGGTAGTAGCCTGTCCAATACTTCTCAGGATCGTAAGCGTCGGTGTTAACCTCGTCGATCCAACGCAAGAAGTCGTACATAGGGTTGTAGTAGCCTGGGTTCCAACCTGCAGGGAAAGCCCAGATTGTACGATCAAGGTATGTAAGCTCATCGTAGTATGACTTAAGCTCAAGAACGCCGTCGCCATCCTCGTCAACATAGCAGATACGCTCGTTAGGATCGTCCATATAAGCATACTCACCAATGATGAATACGCCTGGCTCACCTGGGACCTTAGGATCTGCGTATTCTGCACCCTCTGCAATAATGTCGCCATTCTCATCACGCTCGTAGCTGTAGTACTCGTCGTAGCGGATGGTCTTATCCTCGGTGATGTACTGCTGAGCGTTGTAGAGCAACATGTCGATCTCCATAGAGCCCTGCTGCTTCATATAGTTGTACATAGGGAGCGATGATGTAGAGTAACGCAAAGCGTTCTTGCGCTCCTTAACATCCTCAGGAACCTGCACGTGAACAGCGAAACCGTCGTTCTTACGCTCAACGACTGTCAATACCTCACCATAACCTGTTGTGGTGAACTCTGCAACCTTAACCTCTCCATAAATCTTATTGTCAGACTGACGGAAGGCAAAGTATACCTTGTGAGATGTGTTAGCCTCAAGACCCTGAATAAGAACTTTGTTCTCAGATGCTACTGTAGCATCCTCAATCTCAACCTTAGTACCACCTGCAAGGATAGCTGTTGCATCGCGATCCTTGTCGAGGATATAGGCAAACTCCTTGATACCAGTTGTCTTAACGGTAATCTCTACCGATGCTGGCGCAGGCTCACCAACCAAAACCTCAATAGAGGTCTTTGCGCTAGGGCCTGGCTCTGGGGTGTCAGGAGTACAAGCGCTAATTGCGAAACCGGCAACGAGTGCTACCATCGCAATAAGATAGTGCTTAAAATTCTTCATAAAGTTAATAATTTAGTTTTTTAAAAATGTATATAAATTTATCTCTTTCGATTTTGGTTCGCAAATATAGAGATATATTTTGAAACTACCACATTATTAATGCAATATTTCTGCATACAATGAATTAATATTCCATTTTCATCACTCCATAAATCAGCACTTTATCGCTTTTTCATGAGCCGCACAGCTAAAAATTGCATATTCTCGCATAGTGAATAAAACTGCCTTACGCAGCATAAAGCCACGTAAGGCAGCGGAATACTTATATCGCTATATGATTACTCCTTAACAAGTACGATGTAGTCGTTGGCTGCGAGGGTGAAGCTGTGCGATGAGCTGAGCTGCACCTTCTCGCCGGTCATAAGATTTGTCCACTCACCTGCCGATGGTACGTTTACAGATGTTGTAGACCCTGCGTTATTGAAGTTTGCAACAACGATAACCTTATCCATAACGAGAACTTTACCACCCATCTGAGCATCGCCTACAGACCAAGTGTGAACAGTGACATTCTCCTGACCATAGTAATCCTCGTTGTTGGTACGCCAAGAGATAACCTTAGAGATAGCATCGTAGAGAGCCTTGCGGTTAGCATCCTCGTAGTAGTTCCAACGTACTGGCTTCTTACCTGTACGACCATTCTCCTCGATAGATACATCGTAGCCAAGCTCGCCAAACTGCCACATCATCTTAGGATATGGAGTGAGGAAGTGGAAGGCATAAACTGCCTGCAAACGCTTAGACAAAACTGCCCAGTCATTCTTAATCCAGCTCTGAGCATACTGAACAGCGTCGTATGCGATACGCTCCTCGTCGTGTGTCTCGATATTATTCACGCGACCCTTCTTGAAATCAGAGAAGCTGCTACCTGTGTAGCCAAGAACAGTCTGCTTGTATCCATTGCGCTGGTTGTTGTTCCAGCAGAGTGCGCCTACAGAGTTGTAGAGCTCATTCTCCTCCGACTGGTCGCAGAAATGCTCGAAGATAACGTATGCATCCTCATCCACGGCGCGGATAGTCTGAGCGTAGTGCTTCAAGATACCGATACGCTGTGCTGAGTAGCCACCAGCATCGTAGTTGCTTGGATTCTGCACGAAGCCCTTAGTAAGGTCGAAACGGAAACCATCGACGTTGTACTCCTCCAACCAATACTCCAACACCTCGTCGAAGTAGTTTACAGTCTCAGTGTATGTGTGGTTAAAGTCGTGGAATACGCTCCAGTTGTGTGGTGCGTCAACATTGAAGAATGGGTTTTGTGACGATGTCTTATTTGCACCTGCATCCCACCACATCTTAGCGTATGGGTGCTGACCTGTGGCGTGGTTGAATACTACGTCCACGATAACTGCGATATCACGCTTGTGGCACTCGTCGATAAATCGCTTATATGCCTCATCAGTACCGTAAGCCTTATCGGTAGCGAAGTAGAAGCAAGGGTTGTAACCCCATGAGTCGTTGCCGTCGAACTCCTGGATAGGCATAAGCTCGATTGCGTTAACACCCAAAGTCTCAAGATAGTCCAACTTAGCAGTTACCGCGTCGATAGAGCCCTCTGTAGTAAAGTCGCGGATAAGCAACTCATAAATAGCGAGTGAGTTCTCAGCTGGACGGTCGTAGTTTGTAGCAGTCCACTGATACTCCACAGGGTTAATCTCGAATACTGATACGATATCAGATGTATACTCCGATGGGTAAGCCTTCAAGTTAGGATATACCGAAGCAGAGATCCACTTATCGTTCCAAGGGTCGAGAATCTTTGTAGCGTATGGATCACCAATCTTGATTGTGCCATCCACGAGGTACTGGTAGCCATACTCAACACCCTCCTCAAGACCTGTAACGGTAGTCCAGAAGTAGTTGCCATCCTTCTTCATCATATACTGGTTTGATGGAGCATAGTCGTTGAAGTCGCCGAGCAACACTACAGACTTCTTGTTAGGAGCGAACAACACAAATGTAGCCTCATTACCATTTACTGTAACACCACACTCTGCATCGGCAGGACGTGTAGCTGTCTCTGTCTCGCCCAAAACGGCAACAGCAATGCTCTCCTCAATAGTCTCTGTGCCATCAGTTGCCACAACCTTAAAGACGATATCCTCAGCCTCGGTAGGAGTGTATGTGTATGAGAGTGTAGCACCACCAGTCTCAGCAACTGCAGTCTCGTTCTTGTAGAGCTTAACATTTGTTGCTGCCTGCTGCTGTGTCTGCACAGTAATCTCATCACCCACCTGGAAGATGTCGCCATGCTTAGGAGTAAGGAACTTAACAGACATACCCTCCTGAGCAAGCTCCACGAAGATATCCTGACCATTATCCTTAACCTCCAACTTGCTATCTGCCGAGCGGAATACGAAGCAGATGTGTGTTACAGTCTCGTTCTCAGGCACGCTATACCATGCATGAACACCACCCTTGATTACATAGTGCCAGATGTTGTCATCCTTCTTCTCAAGCTTACACTCAGGGATATTCTCACCCCACTCAGAAAGAACATGCTTCCAGTCGCCAGATGATGAGCTGTCTGTAGTAAGTACACCTGTGTGGGCATACAACTCACCAGAGAAGCCATCAGCAGCAGTACCTGCAGTGTTGAGAATAACGGTGATATCCTCGGTCATAGCCTCAGTAACAAATGCTGGATCGGTAGAGATTAGCGGAAACTCCGAAGGCTCTGGAGTAGGGGTAGGTGCTGGAGGATTAGGATTATCTGGGAAAATAGGACCCTGGTCCTTACCTACACAGCCCAACATTACGATGGTCAAAAGTGCCATCATCAAAAAACGAAATGTTTTCATAGAGTGTGTATCTAAAAGTTAATATTATTCGTCGTCGGCTATGTATAAATACATAGACCTCGCAAAGTTAGATAAAAATTAGCATAAAATAAAACACCATCGGGCAAATTCTCCCGATGGTGCAATATTTTTGTATGAGCGGTGCTATTACTGCTCCGAATGGATGAAATACTCGTTAAGTTTCTCGCGCCAAGCCTCTGGCATAGCCACAGTCTGCTGAGCCTCAAAGTCGAAAGCCACCATTACAGAGCTACTCTCAGTAAGACACTTATCGCCACACATAATACGTTGATGCAAGGTCATACTCTTATTACCAATGCGCGACACATCGGTTACAACCACGATATCATCCGTAAGGCGCACCTGACCATAGTAGTCGGTGTGCGTTGATGCGGTGATAATGCGCAACTTATCAAAGACACCTGTAATGCCTAATACCTGGGTATAGAACGCTGTCTTACCCATATCGAAATAGCTCTGTTGCCAGATATTATTTACGTGCATAAACGAGTCCACATCCGAGAATCGCTTCTGCACAGGAGTGATGATTTGCTTTGCCATAAAAGTCGAGGTGAAAAGTGAAAAGTGAAAGGTGAAAAGTGAAAGGTGAAAAGTAAGGTGTGCTTTGCACAAGATAAATATGCGCCGCAGGCTCCATACTTTTCACTTTTCCGTTTTCACTTTTCCGTTTGATGTTTTACTGTCTAATAATCTCAATCTCAGAGCCTTCGCCAAAAGCAATAATAGAACTTGGCTTAAGCGTAGGCTTGCCCTCGAAGCGAGGATTAACAACATAATCCACACCGTCGATAATCTCCTGCACCACATCCTTCAATCTCTTGGCAGTCTCCTCGCCAGAGATATTTGCTGAGGTAGAGACTATAGGCTTGCCGAACTTACGGAGCAAAGCCTGGCAAAACTCATGCTGAGGAATACGCACGCCGAGGGTCTTAGTCTCAGGGATAAGGCTCGGAGCAACACCTACAGCACCTGGAAGTATCGCCGTGAGAGGCTTATCCGACAACTCCATAACCTCAAAAGCGATGCCTGGAGCACGATTTACGTAGCGGACAATCATATCGGCATCACGACACAAGCACAACATAGAGTGCTTATCCTCGCTACGCTTTAGCTTGTAAATTTTCTGTACTGCCTCCTCATTTGTGGCATCACAGCCAATACCCCATACGGTATCTGTTGGATAGAGGATGATACCTCCTGCGCGAAGCACCTCCACGCACTTTTCAACTGCCTTCTGCATATATTATTTCTTTCCTCTAAGTTCGTTAAAACAGTGACGACAAATAGGCTGATATGTATCCTGAGCACCAAGCACCACCTGCTTATCATCCTCAGTAAGACGATGCGAATGGTGTGCCAAGTCACCACAACGCACACAAATAGCATGCACCTTCGTAACATACTCTGCCGTAGCCATAAGCGCAGGCATAGGACCAAACGGAACACCCATATAATCCATATCCAAGCCAGCTACAATAACACGAATACCACTATCCGCCAACTGACGGCATACATCCACAATACCATCATCGAAAAACTGCGCCTCGTCGATACCTACAACATCCACATCCGATGCCAAGAGCAAGATATTCTGCGCAGACTCCACAGGGGTTGACTGTATAGCATTAGAGTCGTGCGACACAACCTCCACATCAGAGTATCGAACATCGATAGATGGCTTGAAAATCTCCACCTTGAGGTTTGCAAACTGCGCACGCTTCATGCGACGTATAAGCTCCTCAGTCTTTCCCGAAAACATTGAGCCACAGACAACCTCAATCCAACCTTTATGCTTATTATTCTCTAAAAACATTATCCAATATTTATCCGTTCAAATTACTCATCCAATCGTATAATCTTTGCACCGAGAGCATTCAGACGCTTATCAATATCACGATATCCACGATCAATCTGCTCGATATTCTGAATAGTGCTTGTTCCCTCGGCACTCATAGCCGCAATAAGCAATGCTACGCCGGCACGAATATCTGGCGATGTCATATTTGCAGCACGCAACGGATGCTGGTGGTCGTGACCTATGACCGTAGCACGATGTGGGTCGCAAAGGATAATCTGCGCACCCATATCTATGAGCTTATCAACAAAGAACAGACGGCTCTCGAACATCTTTTGGTGAATAAGTACCGAGCCCTTAGCCTGCGTTGCAACAACAAGGAAGATAGACAACAAATCAGGCGTAAGACCTGGCCATGGAGCATCTGCAATAGTCATGATTGAGCCATCAATGAAGCTCTCAATGCTATAAGTCTCCTGTGCTGGGATATAGATATCGTCGCCACGCTGCTCAAAACGTATACCCATACGCGCAAACTGCGCAGGAATAATACCGAGATTATCATACGACACATTCTTAATTGTAAGCTCCGAACGTGTCATAGCTGCCATACCGATGAAGCTACCTACCTCAATCATATCTGGGAGCATCGTATGCTCAGTACCACCAAGCGACTCCACGCCATCAATAGTAAGCAAGTTTGACGCAATACCCGAAATCTTAGCACCCATGCGGTTAAGCATCTTACACAACTGCTGCAAATATGGCTCACACGCAGCGTTATATATTGTTGTTCGACCCTCTGCCAACACTGCCGCCATAACGATATTTGCTGTTCCCGTTACCGATGCCTCATCGAGGAGCATATACGTACCCTTAAGACGCTTAGCCTCAACAGTGTAGAACTCATCGCTAATATCGAAATTAAAGTCTGCACCGAGCTTCTGGAAACCGAGGAAGTGGGTATCAAGACGACGGCGACCAATCTTATCACCACCAGGCTTAGGCATAAATCCTACGCCAAAACGTGTGAGAAGTGGACCAATCATCATCACCGAACCACGCAACCTACGACAACGCTTATGATAATCCGCAGTACGGAGGTACTCAAGGTCGACCTCATCCGCCTGCAGTGCAAACGTATCATCACCGAGACGCTCAACCTTCACACCCATCTTCTGCATCAGCTCAAGAAGCTGCATAACATCTGCAATGATAGGCACATTATGAAGAACCACACGCTCCTTTGTCAGCAGTGCAGCACATATAATCTGAAGAGCCTCATTTTTGGCACCTTGTGGCACTATCTCTCCCTTGAGACGATGACCACCTTCAACAATAAATTTTGCCATAGCTTATATATTTTCTATTTTGTTTCTTCGTTTGTGCGAAGGTACGAAAAAAAAATGAGAAGTGAGGTAGTTTTTCTACCTGTTTTATCACTTATTACCTACGAATAATCATCTATTAGCAGATTACCACTCGATGGCATCCTTGCCAATGGAACGAAGATAGTCGTTAGCAGCCGAGAAGTGTCGACATCCGAAAAAGCCACGATAGGCAGATAGTGGCGATGGATGCACTGCTTTCAATATAAGGTTATTACATGGGTCGGCTATAGCACCCTTCTTCTGGGCATAACTTCCCCACAACATATACACAACACCCTGCTTGCGTTCAGCAATTGCCCTAACGACAGCATCCGTAAACTGCTCCCAACCACGCCCTGCATGCGACGCTGCATTATGCGCTCTAACAGTCAGCACAGCATTCAGAAGCAATACTCCCTGCTCTGCCCAACGGTCAAGATTGCCCGAAATAGGCATTGGCACACCGGTATCCGACGCCACCTCCTTAAAGATATTCTGTAGCGACGGCGGAAACTGCACACCATCGTTCACTGAAAAGCATAGCCCATTCGCCTGTCCAGGACCATGATAGGGATCCTGACCGATAATAACCACCTTTAAATCATCGAACTTACATTTGTCAAAGGCACGGAAAATATCTCTGCCAGCAGGATATACAACACCCGCGGCATACTCCTGCTTTACAAACTTTACAAGCTCCTCGAAATATGGTTTAGAGAACTCATCTCCAAGAATTGCCTTCCAATCATCAGCTATACGAACATCTGCCATAGTACTACTATTTCCATTTGTATTGCGAAGATAGAATATTTTTGTTACATTTGCAAAAACAAATACACTACAACTATGCGTAAGATTTTATTAGCCATCTCGACACTTTTCATTATAAGCAACCTCTCGGCTCAGGAGATAAAGAATATCATATTTCTTATTGGCGACGGCATGGGTCTCGCCTCGGCGTCAATGATGCAGGTAGAGAACAACTACGACCCGACAATCTTCGATTCGGCAGATAACATTGCCCTGCAAAAGACATACTCAATGGACAACCGCGTTACCGACTCTGCGGCTTCGGGAACAGCTTTGGCAACGGGATATAAAACCAACAACACATACCTTGGCGTACTTGCTGATGGCACACCTGTTGAGTCGCTCATGGAGGTAGCTAAGCGCGAAGGCAAGCGCACAGGCATTGTCGTTACCACATATCTCCAGCATGCCACACCAGCAGCCTTCTACGCACATATAAATAGTCGCCATGAGTACCTCGCCATCACAGAACAATTGGTAGGAAGCAATCTTGATATCGCAATTGGTGGTGGCATGGCATTTTTCGAGGAGAGATACAAGGAAAATATTGAAGAGACTCTTAAGAATAACGGATTTACCCTTGCTAAAAGCCTTGATGAGGTGGCATCAATAGAGCCTAACAAGCGTGTTTTAGCACTCCTTGCAGACAAAGAGATAGAGAATCGTAGCGGTTATCTGGCTAATGCTACACGCGAAGCACTACGTCTGTTGGATAACGAAGAGGGATTTGCGCTTATGGTTGAAGGCTCGCTAATAGATGGCATGGGTCATGCAAATGATGCCAAAGCTCAACAGGGAGAGATGCGCGATTTCATGGAAGCTATAGAGGTTGCAGTGGATTTCGCCAAACACCACCCCGACACATTAGTTGTCGTTACTGGCGACCACGAGACTGGAGGTCTATCGATTGTAAGCTGCGATGCCGATTTTTGTCTATCGGAGCAGGGCGTAGAGTATCGTTGGACGACAAAAGGTCACTCTGGAACAATGCTACCTATATATCTATATGGCACAGCTGCCGAGAATATAAATGGCATTATGGAGAATGCTGAATTAGGAGCGAAGCTTAAAGAGCTCATATCTAAGTAAACAACAAAAATACAAAATAGGGGATTTAGAGAGTTTGGGCTGTAGTCCGCTTCCTAAATTCCCTATTTCGCTATTCTTTATGAGATAGATACTATCCTATAATTCCTGAATGCTCTAAAAGTATCTTAATACCAAGACATATAAGAATTATACCTCCAAGAATACCTGCCTTAGAGCCAAGATAATTACCAAAGCGACATCCAAGCACCACTCCCGCAGCAGATAACACAAAGGTGATAACACCAATAACCGTAGCTGCAATCCAAATATTAACATCGAGGAATGCCATGGTGATACCTACAGCAAGAGCATCGATGCTTGTAGCCACAGCCATCACAAACATTTTGCGTGGTGCAAAGTCACCATCCTGCTGCTCATCATCACCCCATATAGCCTCACGTAGCATATTTCCGCCTATCAATATCAACAGCGCAAAGGCAATCCAATGGTCCACACTCGTTACAACGCCTGCAAAGCTATGACCCAAGAAATAACCTATTATAGGCATAAGTGCCTGGAAACCACCAAACCACAAACCTGCAGAGAGCGCGTAACGAGGACGCACATTACACACCGTAAGACCCTTGCCCAACGACACCGCAAAGGCATCCATTGCCAAACTAATGGCAATCAAAATAAGTTCAAAGACTCCCAAAATATCTATATTTTAATGGTTATAATTATCCAACGCTGCAGTAGCCGCACCATTCTCATCAAATAGCTTACCCCACTGTGGAGATGTAGCCTCCCAAATAAATGTACCACGTCCTAAGCCTTCAGGCAACGAGCTTACAATACGCTCAATATCAAGATAATGATCGCGATACTCCACAACAATCAACGGCTTATTATATCGCTGCACCAGTGCCTTAGCATTTGCCTCCAACTCCTCCAACGTGCCATGCCACTCTGGGTAGTATGATTGACCTATAAGATCATACTCCACGCCATATTCCGCCATTGCATCGAAGAAACGCTGCGACTCATCAGCCTGACCACCCAACGCCACATGAAGCATAACCTCTGCTTTTGGAGCATACTCCCTAACCGCACGTACACCCTCCTTTAGCAAGCCACATAGACCCTCAAACGAATGACGCACAGAGCCATAAGGCCAGCACATACCATTGCTAACCTCGTTACCCACCTGCACCATATCGGGCGCTGTTCCCTGCTTCTCAAGAGCCACAAGGACATCACGTGTAAAGTTATACAACGCCTCACGCACCTCGTCGTAGGAGTATGTCTGCCATGCCTGTGGCATAATCTGTTTTGCAGGGTCTGCCCAGTTATCCGAGTAGTGAAAATCAAGCAAGAAATACATTCCCGCATCCTTAATACGCTTTGCCATAGCGAGCGTGTGCTCCAAGTCGCAATAACCCTCCCTCTGTGAATATCCAAGCTCCGACTTAGGATTTACAAAGATACGTAGACGAATATAGTTCATGCCATTATCTCGCAAGATGGCGATGGCATCGTCCTCAACACCACCATCCGAGAAGCGCACACCGCTATCCTCCTGCCACTGCAACCACGATATATCTGCTCCTACAGCATAAGGTTTTTCTATTGTCACCTGCGCATTAAGCATGGTAAAACTTAACATAGCGATAACCGCTATCAATACTCGTCTCATATTTATACTATTTTGATTAATAATCACTTATAAGTTTGCGAAACTCTTAAGTTGAGCAATCTCCTCTGCCCAACGCGCCTCGTCTGGGGTCTCCAATATAAGGGGGATATTATCAAATCGTGAATCACTCATAATATAACGGAAGCACTCCAAGCCTATCTCACCATCTCCAAGCGGCGCATGACGGTCCACACGGCTTGCCAAAGGCTTCATGGCATCGTTAAGGTGCATACCCTTCAAGTATTTGAAGCCCACAACACGCTCAAACTCCGCAAATGTTGCATCCAAAGCCTCACGTGTACGAAGGTCGTAACCAGCAGCAAATGAGTGACATGTATCAAGACACACACCCACACGGCTCTTATCCTCAACTCTGTCAATGATATAGGCTAAATGCTCAAACTTAAAGCCGAGATTTGAGCCTTGACCCGCCGTATTCTCAATAACTGCGATGACACCCTTCGTGCGGTCCAAAGCCATATTTATAGACTCTGCTATTCTATCCAACGACTCCTCCTCGCTTATCTTCTTGAGGTGGCTACCAGGGTGAAAGTTTAGTCTATCAAGTCCCAACAACTCGCAACGACGCATCTCCTCGAAAAACGACTCTCGCGACTTCTCCAGACCCTCCTGTTCTGGATGTCCGAGATTAATAAGATAGCTATCGTGAGGCAACACCTGCGATGCTGAATATCCCGCCTCGCTCATCAACGTCTTAAACTGCTCTATCTGCTTATCCGTGAGGGCAGGGGCAAGCCACTGACGCTGATTCTTGGTAAAGAGGGCAAAGGCTGTAGCACCTATCTCTTTTGCATTTGTTATTGCGTTCTCCACGCCACCTGATGCACTTACGTGCGCTCCTATATATTTCATAATCTTATATTCTAATGTTAGTATTACTCATTCTAAGATACAAAGATACGAAAAAGGTCTAAAAAAATTAAGAAATTTTTCATATATTTGCATTGCAAATACTAATCCTGGTATAGAATTTAATTATAACATATTATGAAGCGACTTTATGCACTTATTTTAATTGCAACACTATGTTCGGTAAATGCAATGGCTCAGGTCTCAATAGACGAGGTTAAGTCTAATAATGAGAAGGCAGAGTTTAAGAACGAGATGAAAACTAACGACTTAGATGCAGAGTATTATTCTGAGGCTAAGGAGCGTGCCGAGCGTCTTGCTATCCGCAAGGAGCGTAACACGGTAGATTTCTCAGCAAACCTCCACGGCTCACTCACAGCATTCAGCAAGTCATGGCAGGCAGCAGGTGACAATACTGTAACAATACTTGCGTCACTAAACTTCCTCCATACATACAAGAAAGATCGCTTTACGCTCTCAAATGCAGCATCTGCTAAGTTTGGTTACAACAACATGAAGATGGACCTTAATGGCAAGCAGAAGGGCGTATGGTTTAAGAACGTGGATGAGATTGCGCTCTCTACATCGCCACAGTGGGCATTGGTAAAGAACTGGTCGTATGGTGCTAACGTTAAGTTCCGTACACAGTTTGCCCCTGGCTATGGTGCGCGCGGAGATAAGCAGCTTGGCAATCAGCGCGTCTCTAATTTCATGACCCCAGGTTACCTTGACGCATCTCTTGGTTTTACCTATATTCTTCCTTCTGAGAAGTTCCCATTAAAGGTTAACCTTGCACCAATAGCGATGAGCACCACATTCCGCGACGACCTATCAACAAGCAAAGACTATGGTGTACTACATGGTCATTCAAAGGTTGAGGGCGGTCTCTCTGTTCAGCTCGACTTCGATAAGACATGGGGTAAAAATGGATGGCTACGCTATCGTACTACAGCATACTCGTTCTATGGTTGGATTACCGACCTTTCGCAAGTTGCAAAGGCTGAGGATAAGTCAGCGTACGAGCATATAGTACCTACACTCCGTTGGGAGAACACTATTGATATCAAGGCTACAAAGTACATCTCTACACAGATATATGTTCAGCTATACTACAATAAGGCAGAGACTAAACAGCTACAGGTATCATCAATGCTTAGCGTAGGTCTTACATATACATTCAAGAACAAATAAACTATAGTACTCCTCGAACTGGCAGGCGGAAAGTAAGAACTTGAGAACATGGAGCAAGAGTTGAAGAGAAAAAAGGGAAATTGGATTGCTATTGTCATTATCCTTGTAGCTGTGGTAGCTTCAACATGGATAGGCATAGGCATCGGTCGTGGTGTGGAGAGTGCTCGTGCGAAACAACTTCTCGGCACTCTTTCGCAGGATGTAGCACGTTATCAGGAGTTTGCCAAGGAAGTTGAGGCTATTGAGGGACTTGTATCGGGTCAAGACAAGATGATACAAACCATCCTTTCGATACGCCACAATTATGTAGACCCTATATCTCTCGATACCATATACGAGAAGGCTATACCCAAGATTCTCTCGGAGCTTGATCCACACTCTGAATATATCCCTGCCAAGATCTTCGATAAGGTAAACGAATCCCTTGAGGGTGAATTTGATGGCATTGGTATAGTATTTAATGCCATGACCGATACTATCACTGTGCTAAACGTCATTCCTCAGGGTCCATCGGATAAGGCGGGTGTGCGTGCTGGCGACCGCGTAATACTCATTGACAATAAAGAGGTTGCAGGCAAAAAGATTCCTCAGGACTCTATGGTCAAGCTTATGCGTGGTCCTCGTGGCTCAAAGGTCAAACTATCCATAAAGCGAGGCTCGCTAGATAAGTTAGTTGATATGACCATCACACGCGACGCTATTGAGATGCACAGCGTAGAGACATCATTTATGCTCGACCGCCAGGCTGGCATAGGCTTCATCCGTCTATCACAGTTCGCTCGTACATCATATACAGAGGTACGTCAGGCATTGGACAAGCTACATGCCGAGGGCATGAAGAGTGTGATTATTGACCTTCGTGGCAATGGAGGTGGCTTCTTGGATCAGGTGGTGGAGATAGTCAATGAATTTCTACCACAAGGACAACTTATTGTCTACACCGAAGATAGATATGGCAAGCGCATAAACGAATACTCAAACGGCAGGGGTAAGTATACCGAAACAGATATTGTGGTTTTGGTTGATGAGTTCAGTGCCTCGTCGAGCGAGATTTTAGCAGGTGCTGTGCAGGATAACGACAGAGGTCTTGTCATCGGTCGCCGAACATTCGGTAAGGGCTTGGTGCAGGCACAGATTCCTTTTAACGATGGCTCAGCCATGCGTCTCACCGTGGCACGCTACTACACACCTACAGGACGCTCAATTCAAAAGCCATACGTCAATGGCGATGAGAAGGCATACCACATGGACCTTATAAACCGAATAAACCACCACGAATTATTCTCCGCCGACTCAATACACTTCGACGATGCGATGAAATTCACAACCCCAGGTGGTCGTACAGTATACGGTGGCGGAGGTATTATGCCTGATATCTTTATACCTATTGACACGCTTTATAACTCTGACTATTATAAAAAGGTGTGGGATGGAAATATCCTCTACCGCTACACTATGGAGTTCACAGACCGTCACCGCAAGGAGATTGATGCTATCACATCGTTGGAGCAACTCACCTCACTTTTAGATAGTGAGGATCTTGTGGAGGAGTTCATAAAGTATGCTGAACGTAATGGTGTGCCTCGCGACAATGAGGGCTTAGCAAAGTCTCGCGAAGTTATTGAGGCTCAGATTAGAGCATATATCGGACGTAACTCCATGAATGATGAGGCTGGCTTCTACTATAACATCTACCCTATCGATGATGCACTACAAAGCGCAGTAAAGGAGATTAAGAGTGGCAAGTCTCTAAAAACATTGTAAACCAACTTAAATATGAATAGAATATTAGGAATTATTTTTACTGTCGTAGCCATCGCCGTAATGGTGTTTGCCATACTTAACTGGGGCAACTATAAATCGTTATGCTTTAAAGGCGGAGACGACCTTGAAACAATAGATGAAAATCTCGATGCATTGGAGGAGATAGAGACAGAGATTGTTCTTCCTGTGGATATGAATGAGATAGTTGAGCTGGTTGAGACAATGGATAGCCAAGAGATTGTTGAGCCTGTGGAGCAGGTTGATAGCCTTAGCAACTAACATCGCAGCACAACAAACGAAGCAGTTTGGGATAATCCTAAACTGCTTTTTTTTGCATAGGGAGAATAGGGTATTTAGAGAGGTTAGAGAGATTAAGGCAATTAGTGTTGAGTTTTCTATTTCACTAAACTCACTAAATTCCTTAATCTCCTTAAATTCACTAACCACCCATATTACCTCATCGAAACTCATTTTACCCCATTGACATTATCAACAGCACCCAATCCCCCTTTGGCAGCGTTGCGATTAAGGTGAGAGCATAACAAGTTTACTTGTTATGCCGAGCCGTAGCAACGAAAAGGAGCGTAGCGAACTTAAAGGGGGATTTAGGGGGAATGTGGATGTGAATATGACACAAATGCTTGCATTTGTTGTCAGAGTGGTGCAGTAGTGGCGATGACACGAAAAATGGCACCGCTATCACCACAAATGTTTTGTTGTCAAAAGTCGTGAGATGCGGTGCATCGCAAGAAAAAGTCACATAGGATAGTACAAAACGTACAGCCTATGTGACTTTATTATTGGGATGTGCCGCAGATTGCGACTTTTCACGACAAAACGCCTACATCATTTGGGTAATATCCCAAACAAAGGCACGCGAACCCTGCTGCTTTGTTGTTGAGTCAATCTCGCGTACTGCATCAAGGAGTACAGGAATCTTCTCATCCTCAACGATAGCGAGAATAGAGGTGTTCATAGATGGCCATGCGTGAGTACCATAGTGTGGCTCGCCGTCGTAGGTACCACGACCCTCGGTGAGAGCCCAGCGAGTGAAACCACGTACACCATGCTCATCAAGCATACGATTAACACGGTCGGTAAGTGCCTGATTGTATGACAAGAAAAATGCTTTCATTAGTTCTATTGTTATGGACTGGGAGTGGTAGCTCCCAGCCCGTATTATACATTAGGTTATTTGTTGAGCTGTGAGCGGATAAATGCCTCCTCCTCAGCCTCAAGACGTGCCTTACGCTCTGCCTTACGCTCCTTGCGACCCTCAAGCATAGCATAAAGCGAAGGTACGATGAAGAGTGTGAGGAGTGTAGAGAGCAAGAGACCACCTACAACGGCGATACCCATAGGCTGCCAAATCTCAGAACCCTCACCGATACCCATAGCCATAGGAACCATACCGAGGATTGTAGTGAGAGAGGTCATAAGCACAGGGCGAAGACGGCTCTTACCACCTGCGATAACGGCATCAGCAACATTCGAGCCACGCTCCACAAGGAGGTTCATATAGTCTACAAGCACGATACCGTTCTTAGTTACGATACCCACAAGCATAATAGCACCAATAAGCGCGATAAGCGAAAGTGGTGTGTTTGTCATCCAGAGTGCGATGAATACACCCGACATCGCAAATGGGATGGTAAACATAATGATGAATGGGTATGCCAACGACTCAAACTGTGTTGCCATCACGATGTATACAAGGATGATGATAAGCACAAAGAGTGTGATGATATCGCTGAACGAGTCACCCTGATCCTCTACTGTACCACCAAGAGCAAGGGTGATACCTGCAGGAGCCTCATAGTCGGCAAGCATAGCGTTTACCTCTGCTACAGCATCACCGAGGGCGATGTTAGCACCTACAGAACCCTTAACTGTTACGATACGCTGACGGTTCTCACGCTCAATGGTTGGTGAAGCGAAAGACTCCTCAACACGCGCCACCTCCTTAAGCTTCACTGGCTGACCAGTTGCGCTATAGAGTGTGATGTTCTCAACAGTCTCCAACGACTCGCGGAAAGGCTCGTCGTAGCGTACTACGATGTTATACTCATCACCATCCTCACGATACTTAGTACACTCATAACCATAGATGCGGTTACGTACGAACTGTGCAGCTGTAGCAGTGTTCATACCGTAGTATGACAACTTTTCGCGGTCGAATACCACGTTATACTCAGGCTGAAGGTCCTCACGTGAGAGCTGAGCATCACGCATTGTAGAGAGCGTAGACATCTTCTCACGAAGCTCCTTAGCTGTAGCCATAGCGTCGTTCATATCGTGACCGAAGACCTTGATATCAACAGTTGACGAACCACCACCTGTAGGACCATTGCCACCACCAGGAACTACCGAGAACTCAGAAATCTCTGGGATTGCAGCAAGCTCCTTACGCAACACATCGGCAATCTCGAAGATTGTAGGACGCTCAATGTCGGTACGACGTGGCATCTTGATGTTGTAGTTGATAATATGAGAGCCTGTAGTCTGCATTGCAGCAAAAGCGTTATCCGAAGAGCTTGCACCCGCAGAGGTAGATACGAGGTAGATGAATGGGAACTTCTCGGCGATGATACCATCAATCTGACGCGCTACCTTAGCTGTGTAGTCCACGTGAACGTTCTGTGGGAGCTTCACAGTCATTGTGATACGTGCATTATCCGACGCTGGGAAGAACTCTGTTGGCACCTGCTTGATAAGCACCATAGAGAGACCAAATACCATCATGAGCACTGCAATAACACTCTTCTTCCACTTAACAACGAAGCGCAATGCCTTCTCATATACACCGTCCAACCAGATAAGGAACTTATCAATTGGCTTGTAGATGATACCGATACCCTTATATGTATGTGCAGCACCGTCAATCTTGAGGAAGTATGCCGACATCATAGGGGTAAGGGTAATCGCAGCACCTGTAGATACGCAGACTACGATGGTTACAATCCAACCCAACTCGCGGAACAAGATACCCGCCATACCAGGAATCATTGTAAGAGGCAAGAATACCGCTACCACCACAAGTGTTGTTGCGATAACTGACAACCACACCTCGTTGGTTGCATAGATAGCTGCCTCCTTTGGCTTAGAGCCTCGCTCGATGTGTGTTGTAATGTTCTCCAATACCACGATAGCATCATCCACAACCATACCGATGGCGATAGAGAGTGCCGAGAGCGAGATGATGTTGAGTGTAGAGCCTACAGCAAAGAGGTATACAAAGGCACAAATCAACGAGATAGGGATTGTCAAGCAGATGATGAACGTAGCACGCCAACGTCCAAGGAAGACCATAACCACGAGGATAACGAAGATGAATGCAAACATAATGGTCTCAGAAAGAGAGTTGATTGCATCCTTAATCTCACGTGATGTCTCGAAGATGGTCTCTACCTTACAGTCGTTAGGCAATGTAGGGATAATCTCCTCCAACTTAGCCTGCACATCCTCGATAATCTGCACAGAGTTAGCACCTGTCTGCTTCTGAATCATCACACGCACACCCTTACGACCATTGATACGCTCATCCATAGTCGCCTTCTCCAATGTATCGATGATTGTAGCTACATCGGTAAGCATCACTGTACGACCACCACGATTCGATACTACGATATCGCGCAACTCACGAGAGTCGTCGAACTCAAGGTCTGCCTTAAGATTGAATACCTGATTACCAAGGTCGAGAGTACCCGCAGGAACGTTTACATTCTCGGCAGCGATAATCTGACCCAACTGCTCTATGGTAAGACCGTATGCCTCCAACTTATTAGGATCTACATTCACCTGTACCTCACGCTCCTGAGCACCGATAACTGCAACAGAGCCGATACCATTGATACGGTTCAACTCGTTAACCATCTTATCGTCAAGAGTCTTAGCAAGAGCAGCATAGCTCTCCTGTGCAGTAACCGAGAGCATCATAATAGGCATCATTGAAGATGAAATCTTCATTACCGTAGGATACTCAACGTTATCAGGAAGGAGCGACTGTGTGCGGCTCACAACATCTCGAACATCGTTTGCCGCCTCCGTAAGGTCACAACCATACTCAAACTCAAGGGTAACAATCGAAACATTATCCTTAGACTGCGAAGTAATCTTATCGAGGTTATCCACAGAGTTAAGCTGATCCTCCAGTACTCGGGTGATATTGGTCTCGATATCCTCGGCATTACCACCAGGATACATCGTGATAACACTCACGTAAGGAATCTCAATCTCAGGATAGTAGTCTACGCCCAGCTTTGTTACTGAGAACAAACCAAAGACGATGACTGCTATAAATATTAGGGCAGTAGAAATCGGTTTTCGTACTGCTGATTCATAAATCTTCATCGTTATAACTTTTAGCGGTTATAAAACTATCTTTGTGTAAGGCGATTACTCAGCGATGATCTCCACCTTCTTACCATTAGTAAGACGGATGAACGATGTTGTTGCTACCTGCTCACCAGCCTCAAGACCATCGATGATGTTAACCTTGTCACCTACACGGCGACCATCACGTACGAAGCGGAACTCAGCAACGCCATCCTTAATAACATATACGAAACGCTCTGCTGAACCTGCCTGCTTCTGAACAGCAACATCATCAACCATCACACCTGCGCGAGTACCCATATTGAATGTAGCACGTGCATACATACCTGGACGAAGACGCTCGTTAGCATTTGGAATAGTAATCTCTACGCCAAAGGTACGAGTCTGAGCATCAAGAACTGGGTTGATACGTGATACCTTACCCTCGAAAGTCTCACCAGGGAAGATATCTACAGCGATATCCACCTTCTGACCAACCTTAACAACTGGATAGTACTGCTCAGATACGTTAGCCATAACCTTCAACTTGTCGATCTGCATAATGTGAAGGATAGGCATTGATGCGAATAGGTCGCCATTCTCGAAGTTACGTGCTGTAACAACACCTGAGATAGGAGACTTGATAACCGAGTTCTTACGCATATTCTCAACCATCTCACGCTGGAGGTTAAGAGTATTCTCCAACTCGATAAGCTGCTGGTCTGAGATACCACCTGCCTTATGTACAGGCACCATACGATTGTATGTATCCTCTACAGTTGCGAGGTTCAACTCCAACTGGCTGAGGTTTGTTGGGTCGAGAGTTACGATAACCTGACCAGCATATACACGGTCACCTACGTCAACCTTAATCTGGTCGATGTGCAAGCCCTGAGCAGCTGGGGTGATGTCATTCTCGCGATAAGGGAGAATCTCCGAAGTGTATGTCTCGGTGTTCTCAACCTCCATAATCTCAGCAGTACAAACCTTAATAGCTGTTGCGCTCTCCTCGGCAGTTGCATTGCTTGAGGTCTTGTCGTTAGCTCCGCAGCCAACCATTGTTGCTGCTGCGATGATAAACATTAAACTCTTCTTCATAATCATCTATCTTTTTTAATTTATTTCGTGGGTATTGATTATTTTACATTCTCTGCATATCTCTCTGTACCAAGAGTCTTCTCATACTGAGCATAAGCCGAGAGATAGTCGTATATTGACTGTGAGTAGCTAAGCTGAGCCTGTGTTAGCGACAACTGTGAAGAATTAAGCTCAAGGATTGTTCCTGCACCAGCATTATAGCGCGATAGAGAAATATCATAAGCCTTTGTCGCCTGCTCTACGGTAAGCTCGTTAGAGAGCATTGTCTCACGTGCTGTAAGCAATGTGTTGATAGCCTGCTCAACCTGTAGGCGGATACCCTCCTCGGCATACTCACGCTGAATTTCGAGCTGCTTCATCTGGTTACGCACCTCACGCAACTGGTTTGTCTTTTTGAAACCTGCGAAGAGAGGAATAGAGATCTGAGCACCTAAGCTGATAGGATACTGCCACCAGAACTTAGACTGATTGGCAGACGCTCCACCTGTAGCACCACCAAGCAAGCCACCAAGGTCTGAACGCTCCTGACCGATGTACGAAATCTGACCAAAAGCTGCCACAGTAGGCATACGTGTTGTCTGAATCAACTTCTCCTGATGCTCAAGAAGCTCACGCTGCAAATCCAATGTACGCAATGTTGTATTCTCTGAGATATCTGTTGAATAATCCTCACCAAGCAACACCTGTGAGCGAAAATCATCAAGCGTACCACGCAAAGCAATCTCAACATCCTCTGGGATAGAGAGATACATCTTAAGCTGTAGCTTTGTTATCTCAATAGCGTTCTGTGCCTGAAGCACCTGAGGCTTCAAATTTGACAACTGTACCTGCGCAGTGATATAGTCATACTCAGCAGCAAGACCATTCTCGTAGAGGTTACGAGTATTATCCACAACGCTCTGTGTTGTAGCAACAGCCTCATTCAATACCGACATTGACTGCTCTGCGAGCAACACATTATAATATGCCGAGCGAACAGCCGCTACCATATCAATACGTGTTGTGCGCGCACTCTCAACAGCCGTCTCCATCTGTGTACGTGTCATCTTCATCTGACGGTATACCGATGGAACAAAGAGTGGCAACGATACTGTTCCTGCTACGTTAAAAGTATTCTTACCACCAAACGATAAGCCCTCTGCCATCTCCTGACGCTTGATAGCCAAAGAGTACTGTGCCGAAGCATCTACCTGTGGATACAACGTTGCAACCACCTGCTTATGCACATAGTCATAACGCTCAATCTCAAGGTTTGCCACCTTAATTGTAGGGTTATCCGTAAGGGCAATCTCAATAGCCTCGTCTAACGAAAGCTCAAGAACCCCCAAGTTTGCAGTCTGTGACTGCTCCTGAGCCTGCACCAATCCCAATGACATGAAACCGAAGCAGATCAATGATAATAACTTTTTCATTTTTCCTATTGTTTATACTTATTTATCTCTATTTACAATAACACCGCTATTATAACGTATCAATTGACTGAATATTTCCGAAATACTTATCGAAACATCTATCAATAACCTCAATACCACTCACCGTACACAATCCACGAATAAAAATAACTATGGCATAGGTTATTTTCGACACCAAATGGACATTATCCACAGTATCGAATTTATCGACAAGCATAATACCCTGAACACTATCCTGTAGCACACGTATCACAAGTTCGCTATCGGCAGTAGTAGTAAAGTATCCGCTGGCAACACACTCCTTGACCCAACGGCGTAGGTCGCTCTGAGAGTTAGCATGAGCATCGTTCTCAAGACGCTCAAATACCGAAGGATAGAATCGTTTAAGATTTGTGCGGAGACGCCAAGACACAGGAGCATAGGCAATCATGTCGCGCAGACAGAGAAGCATAATCTCAAGACTATTCTCTACGCTACGGCACTGCTCGTTACGACGCTTATGACCCTCAACCAAAAAGTGAAGAAGGCTTTGGTAGAGCAACTCCTCCTTATCGCCAAAGAGCTCGTATAGCGTACGCTTGGACATACTCAACTCCTGAGCGATATCATCCATACGCACAGCCTTAACTCCTTGAGCTACAAACATTTTAGAGGCACACTCTATTATAATCTCGCGTTGTGTCATAATTTCCAATGAGTTTGACCCTGCAAATATAGAACAAAAAACTTGAAAAACAAAAAAAGTTTTCAAGTTTTCTGCACGTTTTAATATATAAGTTTGGATTACTCCATAGGCACCAACTCTATTGCAAAACCGCCTCCAGAAGCCATCTGAAGTTTAAGCTTATCAACATTCGTAACGGTACACCTCTCCACGACATACTTCTGTGGCATAGTGTTCCAACCCGCGCCACTACCATCACGATATATCGTAGCCTCATAGATAGTATCGCTGTTTAGGTACTCAAATGTTAATGTTACCTCACGTGGTTCATCATCGGTAATGGCTCCCACATACCAGTTCTCAGAATGTTTATCCTTACGCACAGTAACACAATAGTCTCCCACCTTTGCATCTGGCACATAGGTCTCCGCCCAGTCTACAGGGACATTTCGTATAAACGCCAATGCCTCAGGATGCTCACGATAGTTGTCTGGCAAGTCCGCAACCATCTGTATAGGGCTATAAAATACTACATAAAGTGCCAATTGATGTGCAAGCGTTGAGTTGACAAAGAATTTATAGTCGTGATTAGGATTTACCTCATACTTCTCATTCTTTGCCGCTTTATTCACGGTATTATGGTAACGCACGTCGAAGATACCAGGTGTAAAGTCCATAGGTCCTGCCAAGTTACGAGTAAAAGGCAATGTCGGATTATGATCTATTGAATTACCACTATTCCATGCCTGCCACTCTTGACCACGCATACCCTCGGCACTCATAAGGTTAGGATAGGTACGACATATACCTGACGAGTGCACTGGCTCATGGATATCCACCATTAGGTGATTATCAGCCGCCTCCATAACACTCCAATTATAGTGATTTACCATCTCGTAGCTATTATGCAGACGATGACGGATAACACCCACATAACCTGTCTTTACTGAGCCGACACCCTTACTCTGATAATAATCATAGGCATCCTCAAGCTGCTCCTCATAATTCTCGACATTAGCATAGGTCTCGTGATGACCGATAAGCATCACACCACGCTCCTTGCCGTATGCGACAATCTCATCGATATCAAAATCAGCATAAGGCATTGCATAGTCGAATCTCTCGTCGCGTCCCCAGCCAACGTTCCAACCCTCAACAAGAACTCCACCAAATCCATTCTCTGCTGCAAAGTCTATATAACGCTTTACATTCTCCGTAGTTGCACAATGAGGCGCGCTACCATCACAATCCCATGTCGAAAGCTTAAGATGCATCTCCCACCATACACCCACATATTTCATAGGCTTAATCCACGATGTATCCTCCAAACGGCATGGCTCATTTAGGTTCAGCACAATTGTAGACTCCACCAACGCGCCTGCACGATCGCCAATAATCACCACTCGCCAAGGCGTTGCAAAAGGCAACTCAACAGGAGCCTTAATCTCCTGCACTGAAGCAAGGTCCGAGATAAAGCTATTTGTCTCGGCATCATATCGTAACGACATAGCAGGATAATCCCACAACGCCGCCTCGTGTAGAGCTACATGTGTACCCTTAGATGTAATAAGCGTCACAGGAGTATTCACCGAAGGATAAGGGAGCTTACGATTACCAGATGATGACAGAGCCATATTTTCGAGCGTAATACCCGACATAGGCGTGTGCACATAGGCATACTCATCATCATCATAACTACCTGCAATCCAGTGAGCCTCGCAATCCTCCACGAAAGAGAATGTTGTAGTCTCGTTCATCACATAATGGCTACCATCACCCAATATTCGGTAGCGCATACCAAGACCATCATCATAGACTCTCAGCACGATAACAATCTCATTGCCATCCGCACTCTTAAATGTTGCATCGATAGAGTTGTATTTATCTACCACCACAGCACGCTCGCCCCATACAGGCTCCCATGTTGTATTCGAGGAGCTATGATTTATGGCTACAAGCTGCAGACCTGATGTAAAATCTACAGCCGAGGTAACAATACCCAATGGTGAGTTTTCTATAATAGCCTCACCATCAAAGGTAAGATTATATATAGGTGTACCCTCACCATTAACATCAACAGATACCGCAATGCGACCATCGGGAGAAGTGACTACATTTGAGACAGCGTCTGCAGTACATCCACATAATAGCGCGCATATAAACAATGCAATATAATACAACCTATTCATAATCATTAAATTTTTTATTTCACCCTAATTCGTTGACCATCTCTAACACGGTCAATATTGATATCTGGATTAAGCTCAGCTATTCGTTTTGAGGTAGTGCCATAACGAATCGCAATACGACCTACAAGGTCGCCTGGCTGCAACGTATACCACACTTCACCCTCAGCCTCTACAGGCTTAGGCTCTTCGCTCTTAACCGTAGCCTCAACCTTAGCAGGAGCAGTACCATTAGATATCAGTATTCGCTGACCTATCGAGAGACGATCGACATTAAGATCTGGATTAAGACGCTTCACCTCAGATATGGTTGTGCCATAATTTCTCACTATTCGTCCAAGAAGCTCGCCATCAGCTACAGTATGCCATACCTCACTACCCTGCTTTGCTTCTACCTTTGTTTCAACCTTTTGAGTCTCAACATCCTCAGCGGTCTCAACCACCTCCTCCGTAGCAACAGGCTCCTTATCGGTTATCACAGCCTGAGGCTCATCAACCTGCATCTCAGTAACCACGCCAACATATTCCTCGGCATCAACAGCCAATATACGCACCTTCATACCCTCTCTAACCATATTATAGAGGCTATCCAAATCGCTATTTGCGAGATGTATAGATCCATTAGTTGAGTTAGTTCCCAAGGATGCTATATCCGATGTTCCATGAATACCAATACCCTTATATGGTGATGATAGGCGCAAAAACCAATTGCCATAATATCCCTCAGTTGGTCCATTGCCATCTCCACAATCATAAAGCCAGTCTGCCGATGACTGTATCTGCTCGATAACGAACTCACCCTCAGGCGTACACATATCGCCAACAAATTGCTTATCGCCCTCACCACTGCCAACTGCAACAGTAAAACGTGATATTAGTCGGTTATAGCTATCGTATAGCTTTAGGCTTCTTGACCTCTTTGAAATCACGATATAATCGGCGAGTGAAGCATCCCCCGTAGCCTCCTCAACCACGTTCATAGCGACATCGTCCAACTCGGACTCCAAATTGGACTTATTACCTCCGCCATTGCAACTCGTAGCGATGAGTATTACGGCACTCAGTATTGAAAAATATTTAATTACTTCTCCCATTTAAATACAAACGCAGTGCGTGATGTGTTATAAATATTTATTGTATAGTACTCCGAGCCATCCTCTCTCACATGAGTAGTCGTGAAGTGCTCGCACTCCAACTCAGCACGCTCCTGACCACCAAAACGCTTCTCGTCCGATGAGAAGAGAATGGTATACTTACCAGGCCAAGGCACACATAGCTCATAATCAGGGATAGATGCTGTAGGATGCCAATTTAGGACAAAGAGCAAACCGCTATGAGAGTATACCATAGTTTTGTTTGTCTCATCCATCATGTGATTATATGGATATCCATCACCAAGAACACCATACTTCTTAACCATCTCGACCATAGCTCGGTCAAACTCAGCAAGGAATGAGTATCTTAAAAATCCATTCTCCGATAACGACCACTGACGGCGTGCATGCTGATATGACCAATTATTACCCTCGCGAGGGAAATCTATCCACTCTGGGTGACCAAACTCGTTACCCATGAAGTTGAGGTACGCCTCACCACCTGTGGTAATGGTCATTAGACGTATCATCTTATGAAGTGCCATACCTCGATCAATCATCAGATTCTCCGAGGCACGATCCATCGAGAAGTACATCTCCTTATCCATTAGGCGGAAAGCGATGGTCTTATCACCCACCAACGCCTGGTCGTGGCTCTCGGCGTATGCCACCGTGCGCACCGACGGTAGGCGATTGGTCATTACAGACCACATCTCCCAGATATTCCAATCCTCATCCTTCTGCTCCTTGAGCAACTTAATCCAATAGTCTGGGATTGCCATACCCAAGCGATAGTCGAAGCCTACGCCACCCTCCTCAGGCTTAACGCACATACCTGGCATACCACTAACATCCTCTGCAATAGTGATAGCATCGGGACGAAGATCGTGGATAAGTTTATTTGCGAGGGTAAGATATACAATAGCATCGCGGTCAACACCCTCGTCGAAGAAACGCTCACGACAGTCAAAATCCACATATCCGCGATGGTGATACAACATAGATGTTACGCCATCGAAGCGATAGCCATCGAAGTGGAACTCCTCAATCCAATACTTAGCATTCGAGAGCAGGAAGTGCTCCACCTCACGCTTGCCATAGTCGAAGACCATAGAGTCCCAATACTTCTGATATCCTGCATCACCCTCCTTTGAGTAGTGGTGCTTAGAGCCGTCAAGCTCGTTTATACCCTCATTAAAGTTCTTAACATAATGAGCGTGAACAAGATCCATAATCACGGCAATGCCCAACTCATGCGCACGGTCGATGAGCGAACGTAGCTCATCTGCTGTACCGAAACGTGACGATGGAGCAAAGAGGCTCGACACGTGGTAGCCAAACGAGCCATAATAAGGGTGCTCCGCAATAGCCATAAGCTGTACGGCATTATATCCCGCCTCCTTTATGCGAGGTAGAATCTCATCGCGGAACTCAACGTATGTTCCAACGCCCTCCTTCTCCTGAGCCATACCCACATGCGACTCATAGATAAGCAACTCACCAATAGCAGGTGCGCGGAAGTCGTCGTGCTTCCAATCGTAAGGTTTATCTATAACAAATTGCGCTGTGAAATTCTTGGTCTCCTCGTCCTGCACTACGCGACGTGCATAAGCCGAGATACGGTCATTCCAACCATTATCTCCATGAATATGTAACTTATACAACGAACCATCTACAAGACGGTCAGCATACATTCCATCTGGAAGGAAGATACTCCATACACCCTCCTTATTGCGCTGCAAACGTAGTTCAGTGCGCTGCCAGTTATTGAAATCGCCAAAAACATAGACATCCTTCGCCTCAGGCAACCACTCTCTAAACCACCAGCCCTCCATCACATCATCATGTTGCCAACCGAAATAACGATGTCCATTAGCATAATCCACAATGCTTCCTGCCGCCCTCTCAATATCCTCCAAACGGCTGGTATACATAGCATAACGACGATTTATTTCATCCTCCACAGGCTGAAGCCACTCATCAGCTTCAACCATTGGCAGTTTAGAATTCTGCTCTTTCATATAATTTTTGGTTTATTTTTAGCAAAGATACAAAGATTTTTCGTATCTTTGTCCATTATGTTATATTATTTATATAACAACTGATAACTAAAACTAATTCATTATACTAACTAAAACTATTTTACTATGTTCAAAGGACATCCTAAAGGTCTTTTAGCAGCGGCTCTAAGTAACATGGGCGAGCGTTTCGGTTACTACATTATGAACGCCGTTCTCGTATTGTTCCTCTGCTCGAAGTTTGGTTTGAGCGAGGAGACAAGTTCTCTTATCTACTCATTCTTCTATGCTGGTATCTACATTTTGGCGTTGGTAGGTGGTTATATCGCCGACAAGACCCAGAACTACAAGGGTACTATTATGGCGGGTTTGATGGTGATGGCAACAGGTTATGTATTGCTATCTATTCCTATCCTTGCTACATCTGGCAACATCTCATGGTTGCTTCCTCTAACATGTTTGGCACTCTTCATCATCGCCTTTGGTAATGGTCTTTTCAAGGGTAACCTTCAGGCTATCGTAGGTCAGATGTACGACAACCTTGAGGCTGAGGCTGCAAAGAATGGCGAGGAGGCGTTGAAGGCTGCTAAATATAAGCGTGACTCTGGTTTCCAGATCTTCTACGTGTTTATCAACATTGGTGGTGTTATAGCTCCTTTCGTAGCACCGTTGTTGCGTGAGTGGTGGTTGAAGGCACACGATATGCTCTACAACGCACAGCTTCCAGCTCTTTGCCACCAGTTCCAGGAGACAGGCGAGTTGAACGATAAGCTTATCCTTTTGGCTTCTGATTCAAGCTTGCAGCCTGTTAACGACATGGCTACATTCTGCAGCGACTATCTCCAGATCTTCAATGAGGGTATCCACTACTCATTCATTGCATCTGTAACAGCTATGCTTATCTCATTGACTATCTTTATTGCTACTCGCAAGCGTTTCCCAACTCCTGCAAAGAAGGCTGCGGCAACAAATGTAGACTACACTCCTGAGGAGCGTATGGCAGCAGCTAAGGAGATTAAGCAGCGTATGTACGCATTGTTCGCAGTACTTGCTATCGCTATCTTCTTCTGGTTTGCATTCCACCAGAATGGTACATCACTATCAATGTTCGCGCGCGACTTCGTGAAGTCTGATAGCGTAGCTCCAGAGGTATGGCAGGCACTTAACCCATTCTACGTGATTATTCTTACTCCAATTATTATGTGGGTATTTGGTGCTCTTGGTCGCCGTGGTATCTACATCTCTACTCCACGTAAGATTGCTATCGGTATGGCTATCACAGGTATAGCATACGTATTCCTTGCTGCTTACTCATACTTCATGGGCTATCCATCAGCTACTGAGGCACGTGCCGAGGGCGTTGTACTCTCAGGTCCATGGGTATTGTTGGTACTATACTTCTTCTTGACCGTAGCAGAGTTGTTTATCTCTCCACTTGGTCTATCATTCGTATCAAAGGTTGCTCCTAAGCACATGCTTGGTCTTTGCCAGGGCTTGTGGCTTGGTGCTACAGCGGTAGGTAACCTTCTTTTGTGGATTGGTCCACTTATCTACAATGCAGCTCCTATCTGGGTTTGCTGGACAGTATTCCTTGCAGTATGCCTCATTTCGATGGGTATAATGTTGGGTATGGTTAAGTGGTTGGAGAAAGTTACCAACGCATAATATATACGAAGCTGTCTAACAAGGCTGCTTTATCGTTACGCTCGCTCTCAAAATGCTCATTTACGACCAGTAAACTCCGCTTTTTCGAGCTTCGCAAGTCTAAAATCAGCTCTTGTTATACAACTTCTTGCAAATTGGGATTGCCTAACAGTTGGGCAATCCCTTTACTTTGTATATGCCTAAAATTTTGGTTTTTAACTTTTTTGTTCGTATCTTCGCCACCGATTTGTGTTATTTTTGTAACAATTAACAAATTATATTATATTAACTAAAAACTTTTATCTATGTTCAAAGGACATCCTAAAGGTCTTTACGCCTTAGCCCT
>JAGBUS010000027.1 GCA_017630735.1 Alistipes sp.
ATGGGCTCACGACGTCAGAATCTCATCACCGACAACATCTGGATGATGACTACGTCGCGCAATATCCGCTACCTCGATGGCTTTGTTGAGCAGGGTGATGACCTGGAGCAGGCATTGACCGTGGGTGGTAGCCTCTCGCAGACATTCCCTCTTGCGGGTGACGACCAGGCAACAATCAGTTTCGACTACTTCCGTTCGCAGTTCTACAATACCATGGTCTTCGACCAGGAGACAGTCGATAACTCGATACTAATCTATAATACACATGGCACGTCGTACACGGATAACTTCCAGGTAGATTTCAACTGGACACCTTTCCGTGGCTTCGACCTCTTTGCTACATTCCGCTACACTAATGCCAAGCAGCTCCTTAGCAGAGATGGCGTACACTACCTCGTTGAGCGTCCTCTAACATCACGTTATAAGGGTCTTATCAACATCCAGTATGCCGTGCAGCGTTGGGTATTCGATGTTACAGCGCAGCTCAATGGTCCTATGCGACTACCAGAGTTGAATGGTGACCTTATGAAGGCACTGTCAGACCCTACGCTATCTCCAACATACCCTATGTTCTTCGCGCAGGTGAGCTACAAGATGAGTAATCTCACGCTCTACCTTGGTTGCGAGAATATCGCCAACTACCTCCAGGGTGTTGATGGTCACGGTAACCTACCTATCGTAGGTGGTGATGCTCCGTATGCCGAGGGCTTCAACTCTTCGCAGGTGTGGGGTCCACTTATGGGTCGTAAGTTCTACATCGGCTTGCGCCTTAACATATACTAAAATTTATAATCTAAACGTTAACAATATAAAACATTATAAACTATGAAGAAGATTATTTTGATGTGCCTCGTAGCACTTTTCGGCATCGGTATTGCAAATGCTCAGGAGCCTAAGAAGGGTGAGAAGACAACAGTAACCGTAGAGTTCCTCACCGACATCGACTGCGCTGGCTGTGCTAAGAAGGTGACAAACACTATCCCTTATGAGAAGGGTGTTAAGGATGTTAAGGTAGACGTAGCTACTAAGACAGTTACCGTAACTTACGACTCTGCCAAGACTAATAATGAGGCTCTCGTTAAGGCTTTTACCAAGATTAAGATTAAGGCAACCCCAAAAAAGTAAATTTCTTGTGATAAGGTGAAATCTGCGTCACATCCCTAAAAGTAAACCACCAAGGGCTGTACTATTTGTACTATCCCTTGGTGGTTTCTTTTGTGATGCAACACATCTCACGCCTTCTAACAAGAAATTGGGGAGCTATTGTTCAGCATTAAATTTGTTAGATATCCCAACCTTTGAAGTCGTATAACAAGAGTTAGTTTTAGGCGCACGAAGTCCGAAATAGCGGAGTTTACTCGGCGTAAATGAGCATATTGAGGACAAGTGCAACGAGAAAATAACCTTGTTAGACGGCTTCAAACTTCTCCCCCATAAACCAACGCGGTAAATTACATCCAATCCAGTTACCAACGACCGAGCAGAGCCACGCGCCGACCATCCACATAGCGAAATCGCCATTCAGGATTGCTGCCCAATAGTAGAAAGCATCGGCGATGCAGTGCGGAAGACCACACATGATGAATACAGGAACACCATACAACAGTGGCAGGTAGTTGCCCTTACGTGAGCCATATAGAGCGAGCGTCACGATAACACCCGTGCCGATGCTCATAATGGTGAGTCCATACCATGATGCTGCCTCGCGTGCTGCCATAATAGTGTTGAGCGTCGCCAACGAGTTATCATTCATGGAGTAGTATCCTATGTATGCAGTAACAAGGCAACCTACGGCATTGAGCAAAACCATAGGTAGCAGTTGCAGCGACTCCTTGTATGGCAAGTAGCCAGCCTTACCGGTAAATAGGAGTGCCTGGCATAGTGTTACAGACATCAGTCCAAAGGCAAAGAGTATAGCACCGCCCAAGCCTCCGACGTGCAGAAAGACAAGACCTGCGATGCCGATAAGTAGTCCGGCGAAAATTGATAAAGATATAAATTGTCTCATAAGTCATCAAAAAAGTGGGGAGTGTCTAATAATCTTTAGGCACTCCCTTCTTTCGGAAGTTGTATAACAAGAGTTAGTTTTAGGCGCACGCAGTCCGAAAAACCGGAGTTTACTGAGCGTAAATGAGGCTTTTGAGGAGAAGTGCAACGCCAAAATAACTTTGTTAGGCAGCTTCTAATTACATTACAATGTTAATAATCTTTCCCTTCACCACAATAATCTTCTTAGGAGCCTTACCCTCAAGCCACTTAAGTGCGCCCTCGGTGGTTACGATATGCTCCGCGATTGCGTTCTGGTCCATATCCAAAGCATACTCCTGCTTGAAACGCAACTTACCGTTGATCATCACAGGATACTCAAACGAGTTCTCTACGAGGTACTCAGGGTTGAACTCTGGGAACTTAGCATCGCAAACAGTAGTCTCATGACCCATAGCGTGCCACAACTCCTCGGCGATATGTGGTGCGAAAGGTGCGATAAGAGCTGTGAGTGGCTCCAAAATCTCGCGCTTAGAGCAGTCGCCAAGCTCGTTGAGACAGATCATGAAGGCTGCAACAGAGGTGTTGAACGAGAAGTTCTCGATATCCTCTGAAATCTTCTTAATGGTCTTGTGGAGGCTCTTCAACTCTGCAGGTGTTGCCTTCTCGTCGTTTACGAGGAACTTACCATCGCGGTTGTAGAACTTCGCCCACAAGCGGCGCAAGAACTTATGTACACCGTCGATACCGTTAGTATCCCAAGGCTTAGACTGCTCCAAAGGACCGAGGAACATCTCGTACATACGCAAGGTGTCGGCACCATACTGTTCGACGATATAGTCTGGGTTTACAACGTTGAACATCGACTTCGACATCTTCTCGATAGCCCAGCCACATATATACTTGCCATCCTCCAGGATAAACTCAGCATCGCGGAACTCAGGACGCCATTGGCGGAATGCCTCGATGTCGAGGATATCGTTCTTCACGATGTTAACATCTACGTGAATCTCCTGTGTCTCGTACTCCTTCTTAAGACCGAGCGATACGAACTTGTTTGTACCCACAACGCGGTATACGAAGTTCGAGCGACCCTGAATCATACCCTGGTTTACGAGCTTCTTGAATGGCTCCGACTCGCAAACATAGCCCAAGTCGTAGAGGAACATATTCCAGAAGCGTGAGTACATAAGGTGACCTGTAGCGTGCTCAATACCTCCTACGTAGAGGTCAACGTTGCGCCAGTACTCGTTAGCCTCCTTGCTTACAAGACCCTTGTTGTTGCGAGGATCCATATAGCGGAGGAAGTATGCAGATGAGCCTGCGAAGCCTGGCATTGTAGAGAGCTCGAAAGGATGACCCTCCTCGTTGCACCAACCCTCAACGCGTGCCAATGGTGGCTCACCCTCGGCTGTAGGACCGAAGTTCTCGATAGGAGGCAATGTGAGAGGAAGCTTATCATCCGCAAGGCGATATGCCACATCGTTCTTGTAGTAGATAGGGAATGGCTCGCCCCAGTAACGCTGGCGTGAGAAGATAGCATCGCGCAAGCGGTAGTTTACAAGACGCTTACCGAGACCGCGCTTCTCGACCTCTGCGAACATGAAGTCGATAGCCTCCTTAACATCCATGCCGTTGATGATGTCTGAGTTGATGAGCTTGCCCTCCTTGGCATCATACGACTCAACCTCAAGGTTACCACCCTCAACAACAGGGATGATGTCGAGACCAAAGTGACGTGCAAAGGCGTAGTCACGTGAGTCGTGTGCAGGAACAGCCATGATAGCACCTGTACCGTAGCCCGAAAGTAC
>JAGBUS010000028.1 GCA_017630735.1 Alistipes sp.
TGAGCTTCACAGGCGAAGATATAGCCTATCTTGAGGGTGACTTAGCAAGGGAGATATTCCCCGCTGTTAAGCACCTACTATGTGATTGCTGTCGAAATAAAAAAAGTAACCTATGAACGACATGGATAACATACTCGCCATTCTCGACGACGAGACCCCTCCACAGGTTGTGGATGCGGTAGTGTGCGAGTTACTCAAGTAACTCTACGGTCTTACGCTTGAGAGTATCTGTTACAGCTCGGTAACGAGCGAAGGCCCTACTCGCATCAGTATGTCCCGTGAGCGCACTGATGAGGTTGGGGTCTTGTACCTGCTCGTAAAGGATTCCAGCAAACGTCCTTCGGGCCATATGTGAGGATGCATAGTCACACAACGCTACTTGCTTGGTTTGACCTGTTTTAGTGTCGGGTATTGTAACCGTGCGTGTTAGGCCTGCTATCTTAAAACATTTCTTAATGTAGATGTTGTACTTCTGCTCCGATATGAATGGGAGAAGTTGTGCTCGTTTAGGATCGTCGTGTCGTGCGAGAATAGCCTTAGCAATACTATTGAGAGGTACTCGTACAGTGCGAGGTCGGTTGTCCCGTGTCTTAGACGCTACATACTCGATAGCACCATCTATGATATTATCCTTAGTGAATTTCAGTAGGTCTCCAACTCTACAGCCTACGCAACACTGAAAGATGAAGATGTCACGTACCGCAGATAGCGACTGCGATGGCATCTCGGCATTGAGCAATATATCTCGCTCCTCCTTACTAATATATATAGGCGTTCCGTAGACAGGTTGCTTAATCTTATACTTTGCAAAGGGATTGTTTGAGGATAGTTCACGGTCAACAACCCAATTATAGAATGTACGGAAAATCTCAAGGCGACCTGAGATGGTGTTGAGACCTCTATTCACGCCACCTGTGCGAGAGCACATTCGCACTCCCTTGTATATATCAGGGTATAATGAGGTGTACTCCTCCTCATTGTAAAGGAACGCTTCAAAGTCCGAGAGGATGAACGGAGTAAAAGAATCAAGAGTGATAGTGAACGAAGGAGTCTTCTTGCGCTTTACAGCCTCAAAACGACGAAGCATATTCGATACTGCACGATACATCTGTTTGCGCTTTGCGCTCACCATCTTATTCTCGATGAATAAATCCCACACTCCCCAGAAGTCTAACTCTGTAGGGTCTTCTTCTTGCTCTCCATAGATAGCAAGAGAGACCACACCCTTTAGCCACTCTTTGTCTTGAGCAGGAGAGATAGGGGAGGCGTGGTACGCATCTTCGATAAATAGGCGTAACTCTCGGAGGCGTGAGTCTGCTTCACGCAGTTCCGATATTGTTCTCTGCATCTCCTCTGTCATGAGCCTCATACGAGGCATCACAACAGACTGCTTTGTATCATCCCAATAGGTGGGGTCAACGAATATCCCCGACTTCGCTCGTTGGTTAATCTTTGAGTGCGTAAAACGCACCATAACCTGTTTCTTCCTCCCATCCATCTTCGTGGAGAGAGTAAAATTAATAGTAGCCATGTTATCTTTAGTTTGCACACTCCAAAGAAAAGTGTATCTTTGTCGGTACAAAGGTAGAATATTTTTGGCGAATTTTGGCGAAACCTACGATGTTTTTGGCGAAAACGAGTATTCTAAGATATTCTCACCAAGGATAGAATAGGATATTAAAAGCGTTGTAAGTCGTTGATATATAGTAAATATACGGGGATATATGTCGTTTCGTGGAATAATGGAGAATAATATCTCCGAGTCCTCCCCCCGCTACCTTAACGGACAACTTTGGTTGTCCGTTTTTTTTGTTGCGTGCGTCGCTACTGCGTAGCTCACGTGGTGTAGGAGTGTGTGGCGATGTGTGCAAGCCCACAGCCACCACCCCTACGCCACGCCACCTATGGTGGTTACGCCCGCAACAATATTCAACCGTAGTGTGTTGATGTCTGCTCACATAATGTCGGAGGTTGCGCGGATAAAAATGAGTCTATTGCTCGACCTTTGGTCTGCGCTCAAAGGTATCCGCGCTACGGCTAAAGCCGTTCGAGTCCTCATCCATGCCTCGCAATATGAGTGGCAGCTTCAAAGTCGTGGATAAATCGGTTAGAAATTTCGATATGTTGTCCTACCATAGAGGAAATCCGAGAGGGTTTCCTATTTTTTGCTAACATGGGTGCGCTGATTCGTGGCTTGCATACTTAAGTGTCGGAGGTTGCACTCGTAGGAAAGCGATTACCAACACTAAAATTTATTCGTTTTATTTCTTTTTTTTCAATAAATATTTTTTAATTTTATTGAAGATAGAAGTGTTTACCCCCCCACCTATATTATATAGTACAAGTGGTTAATACATCTAATATCATCCCCCAAAGTACATGTGTAGGTCAATCATATTGGCATTGCTTTGTTTGATTTCGATGAGTAGTATCACAATATAGATCTTAAATGGCCAATTAATTATGTTGGCATATCTATTGTATCTTGTTCGCTTCACGCCAATCGCGATAAATTGTTGATTATAAGTAGTTATGTGGGATTGGTAGTGATTGGTATATGTTTTGCTTATACACCCATAAGAATATATGATTAAACATTTTGCCTAAAAATGTTTGAGATTAATATTTTTTATCTACTTTTGCAGTGGGATAAGAAACGATTATACCAACAAAAAATAAGATAAATAATATAGAATAGTAATAACAAATAAAACAGATTAAGATTATGACAACTATCATCAATTCACAGCTTCCAGAGTTTAATGTTCAGGCTTACCACAATGGCAACTTCAGCGCAGTATCGAGCGACGATGTAAAGGGCAAGTGGGCTATCTTCTTCTTCTATCCAGCCGACTTCACCTTCGTATGCCCAACCGAGTTGGTTGACCTTGCAGAGAAGTATGCTAAGTTGAAGGAGCTTGGTGTCGAGGTATACTCAGTTAGCACCGACTCACACTTCGTACACAAGGCATGGCACGACGCTTCGGAGAGCATCCGCAAGATTAACTACCCAATGTTGGCAGACCCAACAGGTGTCCTCAGCCGTGGCTTCGGTGTGATGATTGAAGAAGACGGTATGGCTTATCGTGGTACTTTCCTCGTAAATCCGGAAGGCAAGATCAAGATTGCTGAAATCCAAGACAATAGCATTGGTCGTAATGCAGACTAATTGGTACGCAAGGTAGAAGCGGCTCTCTTCGTGGCTAACCACCCGGGTGAAGTATGTCCGGCTAAGTGGAAGCAAGGTGCTGAAACATTGAAACCAA
>JAGBUS010000029.1 GCA_017630735.1 Alistipes sp.
ACTGAAAAGTATGGTGTGCTTCGCACGAGTTAAGGTGAAAAGTGAAAAGCACAATATGATAAAGTATGGTATTTGCAACACTACTTCGAGTAAATAGGACGGAATTATATGCTTTAAACTTATATAGTGCCGTCATGCCGAGGAGGGGCAACAACAGGTCTCACACGCTCTGACGTGAAGGTTATGCTCCTTGGTCGCGACAAGATTGTTACAAAGCCTATGCAGAAGTAGTTTTGTAACTAATCTCTCTATAAGGGTCTCAACTTATAAAGTTGGGACCTTTTTTACTTATTAACATAGCGGTGTTCAAAACTATAAAACAACTATTAATAAATAGTTGGCGATAAATAGTTGGCAATATGCGAAAAATTCTTAATTTTGTGGATGTTTTAACCTTATCCCGAAATTTGGGAACACTACATCGTTAAATATGGCAAAGCAATATAAGAAATCTTCGGAGAATAACAGAGAGGCATTCGCACAACTTACGGGCTTAGACGGCATAGTGCCACCACAGGCTCCAGAACTTGAACAAGCAGTACTCGGAGCATTGATGTTGGAGCGCGATGCTATCATCGACGTGCAGGAGTATGTTAAGCCTGAGACATTCTACGTAGAAGAACACAGCTTGATTTTCAAGGCTATACAGGAGCTTTCGTTCGAGATGAAGGCTATCGACCTCTACACAGTAACTGAGCGTCTTAAGTCGCAAAAGCTACTTCAGAAGGTGGGTGGCGCAGCATATCTCGCAGAGCTTACGCAGAAGGTTGCCTCAGCAGCACACGTGGAGTTTCATGCCAAGATTATTGCACAGAAGTATGTACAGCGCGAGTTGATACGCTCAGCAACGGAGATTCAGCGACGCTCATACGACGAGGAGGTAGATGTTACGGAGTTGATTGGCTATGCCGAGCAAGAGATATTCAAGGTATCGGAGGGTAACGTAAAGCGTTCGGTGCAGTCGGCAGCCGACATTCTACGCAAGTCGTTGGCACAGATTGAGGAGGCATCAAAGACCGCAGGAGAGTACAATGGTGTGCGTTCAGGATTTACCGATATCGATAGTGTGACGTTGGGTTGGCAGCCTTCCGACCTTATCATCATCGCGGCACGTCCATCTATGGGTAAGACAGCCTTTGTGCTTACCATGGCACGTAACATGGCAGTAGATTTCAAGACCCCCGTAGCGGTATTCTCATTGGAGATGTCATCGGTGCAGTTGATGAACCGTCTTATTGTTGCCGAGACGCAGCTTAGCTCCAAGGATTTGCGTACTGGTAACCTTACATCACAACAGTGGGCACACCTTGAAAGAAACACTGTGGATCTGGGACGTGCGCCACTCTACATTGACGATACACCAGCGTTGTCAGTCTTTGAGTTTCGCTCTAAGGCACGCCGCCTAAAAACACAGCACAACATACAACTTATCATCATCGACTACTTGCAGCTTATGACCGCTGCAACACCTGAGACACGCGGCAACCGTGAGCAGGAGGTGTCGCTCATCTCACGTACACTTAAGGCTATTGCCAAGGAGCTGAATGTGCCTATCATCGCCCTCTCGCAGTTGAGCCGTAACGTGGAGAACCGTGGCGGTACTAAGCGTCCTCAGCTCTCAGACCTTCGTGAGTCGGGAGCTATCGAGCAGGATGCCGACGTTGTAGCCTTCATCCACCGTCCAGAGTACTACGGTCTTACAACGGACGAGAATAATATGTCTACTGCAGGTATGGCAGAAATCATCATCGCCAAGCACCGTAATGGTGAGGTTACTGATGTGCCACTACGCTTTATCAAGGAGCAGGCTAAGTTTGCCGATGCCGACTCGTCAGTTACAGCTACGGCACTCAACAATCGCGACAACTATCGCCAGCAGGAGACCTACGACGACTTTTCATCGAGTGGCAACCAGCCTATGGGCATAAGTCCTGATGCTATGGGAGGCTTCTCAAGTGGCATGATGTCGGGAGGTGGTGAGTTTGATATTATGTCAGCACCAGGAGCTGACGAGGCACCATTCTAAACGAAGGGAAAAGGGAAAGGTGAGAAGGGAAAAGTAAGGTGTCTGCGACGCATATAAAATAACGTCATTGCGAGGAACGAAGTGACGTGGCAATCTCATTTCGCTATGGATGAGATTCCCACGCTCGTTACACTCGCTCGGAATGACGAGTTTATATAAAAGATGAGGTAACAATTTGCTAACTACGAAACGTTTAACTTATGTTTATACGAGTAAATAGCGGAGCCATATCGGGTATTGATGCTGTAGAGGTTACGGCAGAGATAAATGTCGCCAGTGGTGGCATAGGTCTATTCATTGTAGGTCTGCCCGATAACACCATCAAGGAGAGCCACGAACGTATACAGGCTGCCTTCGAAAACTCTGGGTTTAAGCTATTTGCTAAAAAGACAGTTGTAAACCTCGCACCTGCCGACCTACGTAAGGAGGGCTCGCAATATGACCTTGCTATAGCCATAGGTATACTCACAGCTACAGAGCAGATACATACCAAGATGCTCGACGACTCAATGTTCATTGGCGAGCTATCGCTAAATGGTACTGTACGACCTGTAAAGGGTGTTCTTCCGCTTGTGGCATTAGCACGCAAGAGAGGCATGAAGCGTATCTTTGTACCTATGGAGAACATCACCGAGGGTGCTGTGGTAGAGGGTATAGAGTGTATCGGAGTGAATACTCTGCTTGAGCTTTGCGAGATACTACAGGAGCATATACCATACGAGGTAGCTGAGAATACCATACGTGTAGAGGCTGAGAGAATAGATGGCGAGTTTGTTGAGGACTTTGCCGATGTCAAGGGTCAGGTATATGTTAAGCGTGCGCTGGAGATTGCCGCAGCAGGAGGACACAACGTAATCATGATTGGCTCACCAGGCTCAGGTAAAACTATGCTGGCACGACGTATGCCTACGATTCTTCCTCCGATGACCCTGGATGAGGCTCTTGAGACAACAAAGATACACTCCGTAGCTGGTAAGATAGGTACTAATAAAGGTCTTATAACACAACGCCCATTCCGCGCACCTCACCACCTTACATCACAGGTGGCTCTCATAGGTGGCGGACAGTCACCACAACCTGGCGAGGTGTCGTTAGCAAATAATGGTGTTCTCTTCCTCGATGAGATGCCTGAGTTTGGACGTAACGTACTGGAGGTGTTGCGTCAGCCTCTCGAAGATAGACACATAACAATATCGCGTGCCAAGTATAGCGTGGACTACCCTGCACGCTTCACACTCATAGCATCTATGAACCCTTGCCCTTGTGGCTACTACAATCATCCTACCAAAGAGTGTACATGCTCGGCAGCAGCTGTTCATCGTTATATGTCGCATATCTCAGGTCCGCTGATGGATCGTATCGACATACATATTGAGGTGGTGCCAGTATCTATCTCGGAGATGACATCCGAGGAGCGTGCTGAGTCGAGTGCTGAAGTACGCAAGCGCGTGGTTGCAGCACGCAATATCCAGCTACGCAGATTTGAGGGCTTGGATATTCACTGCAACGCCATGATGAATAGTTCGATGTTGCGTAAGTTTGCTCCGCTGGATAAGGTATGCTCAACATTGCTTGAAAATGCTATGTCGCGCCTTAACCTCTCTGCCCGCGCCTACGACAGAATTATCAAGGTGGCACGCACAATAGCCGACCTTGAGGGTAAGGAGCAGATAGAGCCACACCATATTACCGAAGCTATAGGCTTCCGCTCGTTGGACCGCGACACGTGGGGAGCGAGGTAAATAATTAGTAATGGGTTAATTAGTAATTTGTAATAGATAGTAAATAAAATAAATAACTATAAACAAATTAAAACTGTAGATTATGAATTTCTTGAAAATGTTTAGTGCTTCGATGCTTGCCTGGATAGTAGGTATCGTGGGTATCTTCGTTTTTGCAATAGGCTCGTTGGTGAGTTCGTTGCTTAACATGAATATGGGTGAGGTAGGCATTAAGGAGGAGTCGGTGCTATATATAAATATAGGTGAGCCTATCACTGACGCTCCATCTTCATCGCCACTCAGCGGTTTCGACCCTATGTCTATGTCGGTAACAGAATCGTTGTCTCTTTTGAAGGTGTTGACAGCTATCGAGCAGGCAGCAACAGATGATAACATCAAGGGTATTTGCATCTATGCTGACGGTGTTGCATATATATCTCCTGCTACTATCGAGGAGTTGCGTAACGCACTCAACAGATTCAAGAAGTCGGGAAAGTTTATCGTGGCATACGACTATAACTATTCACAGACAGACTACTACCTCGCATCTGTTGCCGATAAGATTATCCTCAACCCTGAGGGCTCACTCGACTGGTACGGATGTGCCACATCACTGATGTTCTACAAGGGTGCTTTTGATAAGTTGGGTATCGGTGTTGAGATCTTCCGTCCTACAGCGTGTAAGTATAAGAGTGCCGTGGAGCCTTTCTTCCTCACAAAGATGTCGGATGCTAACCGCAAGCAGAATCAGGAGATGGTAGACTCTATATGGCAGAGCCTCTGCGAGGATGTTGCCGCAAGTCGTAACATTAGCGTTGAGACACTCAAGAATTATGCTGCCAACCTCGCTGTATCATTCCCTGAGGAGGCACTCAAGGCTGGTATGATTGACGCTGTGGAGCAGGAGGATTACCTATTTGCGTTGTACGATAACTATGGTGTTAAGCGTAACGAGAACGGCTTGTTCAACACTACAACACTCGCCGAATATGTATCTTCAATCAATACCTCTCACCTCAGCACATCGGTAGGAAACTCTAAGTCGTTGGAGTTTGAGACATCACCTATCGTGGCTATTATCTATGCCGAGGGTCAGATTTTTGATGGTAACGAATATGAGGATGGCTCGGTGTATGGCTCACGCCTTGCTAAGGAGCTACGCGATGCACGCCTCAACGATGCTATTAAGTCGGTTGTTGTACGTGTGAACTCTCCTGGTGGCTCGGCTATAGCATCGGAGTTGGCATGGAGAGAGATGACACTTCTCCAGCAGGTGAAGCCTGTGGTTATATCTATGGGTGAAATGGCAGCAAGTGGTGGTTATTATATTTCGGCTCCTGCGGACTACATCTTCAGTGATAAGACCACACTTACAGGCTCTATTGGTGTGTTTGGTATGATTCCTAATATTAAGAACTTACTTACCTACCGTTTGGGTATAACAATAGATAACACATACACATCGCCTGCAGCTCTTACCCCAAGCCCCTTCCAGCCAGTAACAGATATTCAGCGTAAGAACTTAAATAAGAGTGTGGATAAGGTTTATGAGACCTTTACTCAGCATGTAGCTGAAGGTCGTAACCTCGATATTAATGATGTACTCAACATCGCCGAGGGTAGAGTATGGAGCGGTACTATGGCAAAGGAGATAGGTCTTGTAGATGCCATAGGTGGTTTCAACGAGGCTGTAGGTAAGGCTATCGAGTTGGCTGACATATCTTCTAACTATAAGATTTGTGAGTATGTAGCACCTCTTACTCCTTTCGAGGAGTATCTTAACTCTATGTCGTTTGCATACACTAAGAGTTTGGGCTTGGACTACAATATCTATGGTGATGAGATGCGCGATATTATCAGCGAGATACCTATGGTATTTACATACTCAGGTATTCAGACACGTGTTGTTGGAGATTTAAAGATTGAGTTTTAATTAGTTTATAATAAAGTATGAATGAACAGTTAGAGGCGTTGCTACGCCAAATCATACACCCTGAGACCGAGCAGAACATCGTCGATAGTGGCTTTGTTGACCGTGCGGATATGGGTGAGGATGGCTCCATAGCCATTACCCTACGTTTCCAGAAGGCTCGCGACCCCTTTGCGCAGAAGGTGAAGCGTCAGGTTGAGGAGCTGATGGCAAAGACATATCCTGAGAATAAGAGTATGGTAATCCTCCGCGAGGCAGCACCAAAACCACGCCGTCAGGAGAATGTTACAACAACAACGGAGATTACACGTGTCATAGCCGTAGCATCGGGTAAGGGTGGTGTAGGTAAGTCTACAGTCACTGCAAACCTCGCCGTGGCACTTCGTCAGAGGGGTTATAATGTTGGTATCCTCGATGCTGATATCTATGGTCCTTCACAGAATAAGATGTTTGGATGCGAGGGTTATATTCCAGATGCTGAGCGCGACGAGGAGGGTCACGACTTTATCGTGCCTTGTCAGTCTCTCGGTATTAAGATTATGTCTATAGGCTTCTTCATTAAGTCTACCGACGCTTTGATGTGGCGCGGTGGTATGGCTGTAAATGCTCTGCATCAGCTTATACACCAGACACGCTGGGGTAAGTTAGACTACCTCTTGGTGGACCTTCCTCCAGGAACAGGAGATATACACCTATCTATTATCAACGAACTCAAGATTTCGGGCGCAGTAATCGTTTCTACACCTCAGCAGGTTGCCGTTGCTGATGTGGTGCGTGGTGTTGAGATGTTCCGTCATCCACAGGTAAACATCCCTGTGTTAGGTGTTGTGGAGAATATGGCATGGTTTACACCTGAGGAGCTGCCTAACAACCGTTACTATCTCTTTGGTAAGGGTGGCGCATCACGTTATGCTCAGCAGATTGGCGTAGATGTACTTGGCGAAGTACCTATCATTCAGTCTATTATGGAGGGTAGCGACGAGGGACGTCCTGCGGGAGGCTACGATCCACGTGTTGAGCAGTACTACGCAGTGATAGCAGCTAAGGTTGTTGAAAAGTTACCTGCTGATTGTTAAAAAGGATGTTGAAAATTATTAGGCAACTTTTGAAAAATAAATTTGCAGAATCGAAACGGTCGTTGCATATACGGCCGTTTCTTTTTTGCAAGTAAAAAGAATAGATTTTGTTTCAACACTAATTTTTATTATTTCCCATATTTATCAATATACACTGTTGAAAAATAAACAGCGTTTATATGTTGATAATTATTCTTAACATCTGTTAATACTATTTCTATTAGTTTGATTTTTAATTATTTATCAAAAATAAATTTAAACAATAAAAATAATAATTGTTGATACAAAGAATAAACAAAAGTTACTAACACAATCAACAGCTATTATTATTTCTATTTTATTTTAAATATTTATATATAAGTATAAAAAAATAAAAAACTATTGTTGAAAAGTGGGTAGAAAAAATTTCTTCACCAGGAGTTTTCATCAAAGGGGAATAGTGGATGGTGAAATGAAGAAAAACAAATTAAGAAAATATAGTGAGGAGATATAGTAATCTGTATAAATAAATCGCTTTTGTCGTTCATTAGTCGGAGCCCTTCACTTTTTACCTAAGATTTGAAAAATCAATACTTTTTCGTATATTTGCAAAATTAAAGGCATAACACTCTTTATTATGCAATTGGAGAAAAATAAGATAGAGGAGCTTCGTAATCTACTTGCTACTCCTCAAAGAATAGTTATTCTTGCACATACTAATCCCGATGGTGATGCTATAGGCTCGTCATTGGCATGGGCTGAGTTGCTTAAAAGTGAGGGTCATGATGTGACCTGTATTGTACCTAATAGATATCCATACTATCTCGACTTTATGCCACACTCTGATACGATGGTGATATATAAGAGTGATAGCGAGGGTAAGGCTGCTAAGGCAGTGAAGGGTGCCGATGTGATATTCTGCCTCGATTTCCATACTATGTCTCGTTTGGATGGTCTTAGTGAGCTCTTAGATGAGAACCAACACGCTAAACGTGTGCTTATAGATCATCACCTCGACCCTATGGAGGACTTCGATATTATGCTATCGTACCCTAAGGCTTCGAGTACCTGCTACCTTGTAGCACTTATCATAGAGAACCTATATGGTGCAGAGCGCATAACAACCGATATGGCAGAGAATCTCTTCGTGGGTATGATGACCGACACAGGAAACTTCGCCTTTTCGAGTGTTACTCCCGATGTCTTCCGTATGGTATCTATCCTTGCAGAGAAGGGTATATCAATACCTGATATACATAACCATGTTTATAACTCATTCTCTGAGGGAAGAGCACGTCTGTTTGGTTATGTCATCAATCGCAAAATGAAGATCTTCCATAATGGCACCGTGGCACACATGTCTCTTACGGCAGATGAGTTGAAACGCTTCTGGTTCCAGCAGGGCGACTCTGAGGGCTTTGTGAACTACCCTCTTACCATTAAGAAGATGAAGATGTCGGCAATATTCACCGAGCATAATGATTTTATTCGTGTGTCGTTGCGTTCACGCGGTGATATAGATGTAAACATCTTTGCCCAGCGTTATTTCAATGGTGGTGGTCATAAGAATGCAGCAGGCGGTAAGTCGTTTATGACCATGGAGGAGACATTGAAGTTCTACGAGGAGAAGGTTAAGGAGTATGCTGCGGATGGTATGTTAAAATAGTGAGTTTATGATTAAGACATATTTCAGACTTCTGAATTTTGCTAAGCCTCTAAGTAGGTATACCATACCCTATTTCTTCTTTGCAGCGTTACATGCGGTGTTTAACACCTTTAACTATGCAATGATTATACCTATCCTCAATGCTATGTTCAACTCCGAGGGAGGTTTTAACTTTGTGCCTACATACGCATTCCCTGTAGTGGAGTTTAACGAGGCGGGATTTAATGAGATATTGTCATACTTCTACACTATAACTTTTGGTGAGGTATTCCACACAACAAAGTTTTTAGCTCTTTTGGGTGGAGTAACGATATGTATGAACCTGCTCAGTAACCTCTTCCGCTATGCTTCGGCAATGACGGTGGAGAACCTACGTGTAAACACTGTGCGTCGCATGCGTGATGAGATGTTTAGCCGTGTGGCGGATATGAACGTAGGATACTTCAGCGACCAGCGTAAGGGTGATATAATGTCGAAGATTACTCAGGATGTTATGGTGGTGCAATATTGTATCACTAATACCCTACAGGTAGCCTTCCGTGATCCATTCCTTATTATAGGTTATCTTGTTCTTATGATAGGTATATCATGGCAGTTGTCGTTGTTTGCCGTAATCTTCCTTCCTATCGTAGGTGTTATCATAGGTAGTATCGTAAAGAAATTGCGTCATCCTGCAAAGCGTGGTCAGGAGCGTATGGGTGATATGGTATCTGTTCTCGATGAGTCGCTATCGGGAATGAAGATTGTTAAGGGTTATAACGCTACGGAGTTTATTATCAATAAGTTTAAGACTCTCAATGCTGATATGTCGCGCTTATTGATATCTATGGCACGCCGTCAGCAGTTGGCATCTCCTATGAGTGAGTTCTTAGGTATCACCGCCGTGGCTGTTATCCTTGTATTTGGTGGTACGCTCGTGAGTGGTGGTATGGTGACGGGTGCAGGATTTATAGCCTTTATTGCTGCCTTTTCGCAGATAACACGTCCTTTGCGTTCGTTTATCGATCAGTTTGCAAATATCAATCAGGGTGTTGCAGCGGGTGAGCGTATATTCACAATCATAGATGCACAGAGTGAGGTTGCAGATAAGGAGGATGCTCGTGAGTTTGATGGTCTTAAGCAGAGCATTGAGCTTCGTAACGTACACTTCTCATACGATGGTGAGAAGGAGGTTATAAATAATGTATCACTACGTATTGGTAAGGGCGAGACCATAGCGTTGGTTGGTCCTTCGGGTGGTGGTAAGTCTACACTCAGTGAGCTTATACCTCGCTTCTACGATGTTACTAAGGGTGATATACTCTTTGATGGTGTATCTATTAAGGAGTATTCTCAGGAGTCGTTGCGTAGTAAGATGAGTATAGTGTCGCAGGAGACTGTGCTCTTTAATGACTCTATCGAGGGTAATATTCTTATGGGTCGCCCTACAGCTACTCACTCGGATGTTGTTGAGGCATGTAAGGTGGCTAATGCTGATAGCTTCATTATGGCAAGCCCTGAGGGTTATGACACAAATATTGGAGATAGAGGTACTAAGTTATCGGGAGGACAGCGTCAGCGTCTGAGCATCGCGCGTGCAGTGCTTAAGAATCCAGAGATTCTCATCCTTGATGAGGCTACCTCAGCCCTCGATACCGAGAGTGAGAAGCTGGTGCAGGATGCTTTGACTAATCTTTTGAAGGGTCGTACATCCATAGTTATTGCACACCGCCTATCGACCATCTATAACGCAGATAGAATATATGTTATAGACCAGGGTCGTATTGCCGAGGAGGGAACACACCAGGAACTTTTGGAGAAGGGTGGTATCTATGCTCATCTAATTGAAATGCAGAGTTTTAGTTAGTGGTGCTGGTTTTATGGCAGAATTTACAGATTATGGCAAGACGTCAGCGTTTCTACTACCGTTGTTTGCTGACGTAAAGTATAGTTTTCTTAATAAAATGGTAACACCCTATGTCAGCCTAAAAGCAGGAGGCTATGCAGATGTGACAAGTACGAAGGTGCAGGGCATACGCACATTTGCAAACCCTGCAATTGGCGTTGATATTCACAGATTCTCCCTTGAGGTCGGTTACGAATATCAGTTAGGTTGTTGGGGATATAAAAGCTTGGCGCAAATCTATCAGGTAAAATGTAGCGTTGGATTTAATTTTTAAGCTATCTATATCAACAATAGTGGCGTATGAATAACCTTCATACGCCACTATTGTTATAACCATGCATCTTTTTGTAAAGATAACACAATTATTGCTGTTTGTAACAGGTTATTAAGCCTTGTTATCAGAACCAAGAACCTCCTTAATCTTGTGGATGTAGAGCTTCTTCATGTTGTCACGTGCAGGGCCCAAGTACTTACGTGGATCGAACTCTGCAGGCTTGTTAGCGAATACCTCGCGTACAGCAGCTGTCATAGCAAGACGTGAGTCAGAGTCGATGTTAATCTTACATACTGCGCTCTCTGATGCCTTACGCAACTGCTCCTCTGGAATACCTACTGCAGCCTTCAACGCACCACCATACTTGTTGATAGTGTCTACCTCGTCCTG